>JAETQR010000004.1 GCA_021770615.1 Lachnospiraceae bacterium
GCGGCAGCCAGAGAACTGAACGTGTCGCAGGACACCATCCTTGTGACCGAGCAGATGATACAGTCCCAGAAGACAGACGAGGATATAAAAGGATCATATTTTACCCATATTCAGGCAAGGGCGTCCCAGATCACACAGAAGAACATCAAATTGTCGTGGAACCGTGTGAAGGGGGCAGACGGTTATGAGATTTACGGAAACCGCTGTAACACGAAAAAATGGATCTACGAATACAAGAAGATGAAGACGATCGAAAACGGGAACAAAAAATCTTTTATTGACCGGAACTGTAAAAAAGGGACGTATTACAAATATATCGTGCGTGCCTATAAGATCATCGACGGGAGAAAGGTAACGATCGCTGCCTCAAAGACGATTCATGTGATAACAGCCGGAGGGAAGAACGGAAATGCAAAGTCGGTGAAGGTAAATAAAAAGAACGTATCCTTAAAGACCGGGAAGAAGTTGAAACTCAGGGCATGGGAGATTAAAGAAAACAAACCGCTCCGACATCACCGGGAGGTAAGCTATGAATCCAGTGATCCAGGCGTGGTGACGATTTCAAAGAAGGGCCGCATCAAGGCAAAAAAGAAAGGAAAATATACGATATTTGCCTATGCGCAGAGCGGAGTGTTCTGCAAAGTTAAAGTGACAGTGAAGTGACCGAAGTAAAGAGGGGAAAATAAGATTGATGTGACCTGGTCTTTGATAGATTAGGGGCAAAAAGGAGGGGACAAAGCATGATAAGATATAATGCGAAAAAAAGGTGGGCGCTTGTTCTCGTGATAGCTCTGGTTATGGGATTCCTGCCAGGAGGCCAGATGTGGGGCAAAGCAGAGGGAGTATCTGCTTCTGTGCAGGAAATGTCAGTTTCAGCAGATTTGCAATCGGATTATGGTTTAAGTAACCCTACCATGAATGGGGAGGGGGTTACGACATGGGACTGTGTCTGGTTTGGAAACTATCTGCAGAGCGATGCGACTGGGGCGACGAAAGAGCCGGTCAAGTGGCGTGTCCTGTCTGTAGATGGAGATGATGCATTCCTGCTGGCAGATAAAAACCTGGATTGCAAGCGATATCATACTACGAACACGGGTGTTACATGGGAGACATGTACGATGCGAAGCTGGCTGAACGGTTATGGTGCGGGCCAGAACAAAGCTGCTGTGAATTACAGCAGTGATAATTTTCTGGATCATGCGTTTACCGTATCCGAGCAGGCAGCAATTAAAAAGACGGAGGTGGTCACCGAGGACAACCCGCAGTATAGTACGGAAGGTGGTTATGACACAACAGACAAAGTGTATGTTCTTTCAATCCGTGAGGCAGCGGAGACAAAATATGGGTTTGCATCTGATGGCGAAAAGAGGGATAGTAGCAGATGGGCAAAGGGCACGGCGTATGCAAAAAAACAGGGTGCCATGAATGTTTCAGAATCACCATATACAGGAAATGGTTTCTGGTGGCTGCGGTCACCGGGCTACGGTAGTGCAATGGCCTCCGCCGTGGAGTTTAATGGACGTGTCAATCAGTATGGCGGCGCTGTCCAAAGTAATAACGGTGCGGTGCGTCCCGCTTTGCATTTGAATCTGTCATCTACTTCCGTATGGTCAAAAGCAGGGACAGTATCCTCGTCAGGGGAAATATCTGAGATACCGCCCTCTACTCCAACGCCAACCCCGGTTGTAACCCAAACGCCGGTAGTAACAGCGCCTTCGGTTACGACTCAAACGCCGGTAGTAACAGCGACCCCGGTTGCCACCCCGACAACAACCCAGTCCCCGAAAGTAACAGTATTCCCCTCCCTCACCCCGCCACCGGTTACGACACCAACACCGGCAGCAACGGCATCTCCGGACCCGCCCGAAACATTGCCCCCGCCCACATCCACGCCTTCCCTTCTGCCAGCCTCCCAGCCTCCGATGCATAAAATGAAAGTAACGATAAAAGGAAACGGTGTAACGACAGTAAGAACGAATCAGGTCTATGTCAGTACGGAACAAATGGCAGAACTGACAGTGGACGGGGGCGATGAGGCCATTTTCACATTTATCCCGGAAGAAGGATGTTCTTTTATCTCGGTGACAGTTGACGGGCAGAAACAGGAATTTGAGGGGGAGACCTATACGATTCCGCATATAGGGCAGGATCATGATATCCTTGTGGAATTTACAGAAAAGATGCCTCTCCCGACACAGAGCCCGGAACCGACGGAAGTTCCGCCGCCTCAGACAGAAAAACCTGCTCCGGTTTCAACACCGCATCCGACCGCAACTCCAATGCCGGTTCCCGCCAAATCTCCGGTTCCAAGTAAAATGCCGCCCCCGGACAATGACCTGTCTGCGATCACTGACGGACTTGGCGTATCCGAAGAGACTGCCATAAAGATTCAGGCGGCAGCCAGAGAACTGAACGTGTCGCAGAACACCATCCTTGTGACCGAGCAGATGATACAGTCCCAGAAGACAGACGAGGATATAAAAGGATCATATTTTACCCATATTCAGGCAAGGGCGTCCCAGATCACACAGAAGAACATAAAGTTGTCGTGGAACCGTGTGAAGGGGGCAGACGGTTACGAGATTTATGGAAACCGCTGCAACACAAAAAAATGGATCTACGAATACAAGAAGATGAAGACGATCGAAAACGGGAACAAAAAATCTTTTATTGACCGGAACTGTAAAAAAGGGACGTATTACAAATATATCGTGCGCGCCTATAAGATCATCGACGGGAAAAAGGTGACGATCGCCGCCTCGAAGACGATCCATGTCACGACGACAGGCGGGAAGAACGGAAATGCGAAGTCGGTGAAGGTAAACAAAAAGAAGGTATCTTTAAAGGTCGGCAAGAAGATAAAACTCAGGGCGTGGGAGATCAAAGCGGACAAACCAATCCGGCATCACCGGGAGGTAAGCTATGAGTCCGGTGATCCGAATGTGGCGACCGTTTCAAAGAAGGGCCGCATCAAGGCAAAAAAGAAAGGAAAATGTACCATTTTTGCCTATGCGCAGAGCGGGGTGTTCCGGAAAATAAAGGTGACGGTAAAATAGTTTTTTTGGTTTTCAGGAGGGCGGGATCAGATCGGGGAAGCACTGGTCATAAAAGACAAAAAAATTTCACATTTTCAGATTGATAATTATTTGACAATTAGAAATGAGAATGTTATGATATAAACAGCGGTTGGGACAAGACATTGTGAAAAAATTAACAAACTTTTGCATGTGATACAAAACGATGTAAAAGAATGGAGTTTCTTATGATAAAAGCAGTTTATCCGGGAAGTTTTGATCCGGTCACGTATGGTCATCTGGATATCATCGAACGGGCATCCCGAGTGGTCGATGAGGTGATCGTGGCGGTTCTGATCAACAGCAGTAAAAGACCTCTTTTCACGCTTGAGGAGAGAGTCAGCATGCTGCAGAAGTCTGCGAAGGCATTTCCCAATGTAAAAATTGAGACATTTCAGGGGTTGACGGTAGACTTTGCCCGGAGTGCAGGAGCAAAAGTTATGATACGGGGATTGCGGGCGGTATCGGATTTTGAATCGGAAATGCAGATTGCCCAGACGAACCACAGTCTGGATCCGGAGATCGATACGATGTTTTTTACGACGAGTCTCGAGTATGCTTTTTTAAGCTCTACGATCGTAAGAGAAGTAGCTTCCTATGGTTCGGACGTTTCCAAAATGGTACCGGAACATGTGGGCGAAATGTTGCGGAAAAAATATCTTTCACAGTAGAACCCATGGCCTGCGGGTCATAAACCGCGTATAAAACCGGAAATTTTCCGGCTCATATAAAAATTAATATTTAAGGAGGATATATTTATCATGTCTAAGAAAGTAGTTTTAGCAGGCGCTTGCCGTACTGCGATCGGAACAATGGGTGGTACACTCAGTACAACTCCGGCCCAGAAACTGGGTTCAATCGTTATCGAAGAGGCTCTGAAAAGAGCAGGCGTTCCAAAGGATCAGGTTGATCATGTATACATGGGCTGCGTGATCCAGGCAGGACTCGGTCAGAACGTAGCACGTCAGGCTTCGATCAATGCAGGTCTTCCGATCGAGACTCCGGCTGTTACGGTAAATGTTGTCTGCGGTTCCGGCCTGAACTGTGTGAATATGGCTGCCCAGATGATCCAGACAGGAGATGCGGATATCGTCGTGGCAGGTGGTATGGAAAACATGTCCATGGCACCATATGCTCTGAAACAGGCTCGTTTCGGTTACAGAATGAACAACAATACGATCGTGGATACGATGGTAAATGATGCTCTCTGGGATGCATTCAATGATTATCATATGATCCAGACAGCAGACAATATCTGTGCCGATGACAGATGGAAACTGACACGTGAAGAGCTGGATGAGTTTGCGGTAGCCAGCCAGAATAAGGCTGTTGCAGCACAGGAGTCCGGCCGCTTTGATGATGAGATCGTTCCGGTAGAAGTAAAACAGAGAAAACAGACGGTTGTATTTGATAAAGATGAGGGACCACGTCCGGGTACTTCCATGGAAGGTCTTGCAAAACTTCGTCCGATCAACAAAGACGGTTTTGTAACTGCCGGTAATGCATCCGGTATTAATGACGGTGCTGCAGCGATCGTTGTCATGAGTGAAGAAAAAGCAAAAGAACTCGGGGTAAAACCAATGGCTACATTTGTTGCCGGAGCACTTGCCGGAGTTGATCCGAAGATCATGGGTATCGGACCGGTTGCTGCGACACAGAAGGTAATGAAAAAAGCTGGTCTCAGTGTAGACGACATGGATCTGATCGAGGCAAACGAGGCATTTGCTGCACAGTCGATCGCAGTAGGAAGAGATCTTGGCTTTGATCTTGAGAAACTGAATGTAAATGGTGGTGCGATCGCTCTCGGACATCCGGTAGGAGCATCCGGATGCCGTATCCTTGTAACACTTCTCCATGAGATGCAGAAACGCGATGCGAAGAAAGGTCTTGCTACGCTTTGTATCGGTGGTGGAATGGGTTGTGCTACGATCGTTGAGCGCGACTGAGTACAGAGTATCGTGGTCTGACGGCGGATAACCGCCAGATCCTTTGCTGCCCCGCATTGCAGCAGTCAGAATTGCAGGCTGGCTGCTGCGTGTGGGAATATATAATGACATAATGTAGAACGGAAAGGAGAGTTCCCGGATGGAATTCATTAAATATGAAGTTGAGGACAAAGTTGGTATTATTACCATCAATCGTCCGAAAGCATTGAATGCATTGAACAGTACAGTGCTGGATGAGCTGAATGAGACGCTGGATGGTGTTGATCTTGATACGATAAGATGCCTGATTCTGACAGGTGCTGGCGATAAATCTTTTGTAGCAGGTGCAGATATTGGGGAAATGAGCACGCTGACAAAAGCAGAGGGTGAGGCTTTTGGAAAGAAAGGAAACGATGTGTTCCGTAAGCTGGAGACATTCCCGATCCCTGTGATCGCGGCTGTAAATGGTTTTGCACTCGGTGGAGGATGTGAGATCTCGATGAGTTGTGATATCCGTATCTGTTCTGAAAATGCGGTATTTGGCCAGCCGGAAGTCGGCCTTGGTATCACACCTGGATTCGGCGGTACACAGAGACTTGCGAGAGTCATTCCGGTCGGAATGGCAAAACAACTGATCTATACAGCGAGAAATATTAAAGCAGATGAAGCTTACCGTGTAGGGCTTGTAAATGCCGTATATCCGCTTGAGGAGCTGATGCCTGCGGCAAAGAAAATGGCTGCCGGGATCGCAATGCAGGCGCCGATTGCTGTAAGAAATTGTAAGAAAGCCATCAACGACGGCCTTCAGGTAGATATGGATGAGGCGATCGTGATCGAGGAGAAACTGTTCGGTGACTGCTTTGAGACAGAAGACCAGAAAGCAGGAATGGGCAATTTCCTTGAAAAAGATAAAGAAAAGAAATTAAAAGTAGTTCCGTTTAAGAACTGTTAAGGTAAAAAATTATTAAAAAAATATATGGAGGTATGTATCAATGAAAGTTGGTGTTATCGGTGCCGGAACAATGGGATCCGGAATTGCACAGGCATTTGCCCAGACAGAAGGTTATGAGGTTTATCTGTGTGATATCAATGAAGAATTTGCAGCAAATGGTAAGAACAAGATCGCAAAAGGATTTGAAAAGCGCGTGGCAAAAGGAAAAATGGATCAGGCCGCTGCAGACGCTATCCTGAACAAGATCACAACAGGTACAAAAGAGATCTGTACGGACTGTGACCTGATCGTAGAGGCTGCTCTTGAGGTTATGGATGTGAAAAAGCAGACTTTCAAAGAACTGCAGGATATCGTGAAGAAGGATGACTGTATCTTTGCTACGAATACATCTTCTCTTTCCATTACAGAGATCGGACAGGGCATCAGCCATCCGGTGATCGGTATGCATTTCTTCAATCCGGCTCCTGTTATGAAGCTTGTTGAGGTAATCCGTGGAGAGAACACAACAGATGAAGTAAATGAGAAAGTTGTTTCCATCGCCAAAGAGATCGGCAAGACACCGGTAGAAGTAAAAGAAGCTGCCGGATTTGTTGTAAACCGTATTTTAATTCCGATGATCAACGAAGCAGTCGGCATTTATGCGGATGGTGTCGCTTCCGTAGAGGGTATTGACGCAGCGATGCAGCTTGGTGCAAACCATCCGATGGGACCGCTTGCGCTCGGCGATCTTGTAGGGCTTGATATCTGTCTTGCGATCATGGAAGTCCTTCAGGCAGAGACCGGCGATCCAAAATACCGCCCGCATCCATTGCTCAGAAAGATGGTACGTGCTGGCAAGCTCGGAAGAAAGACCGGAATCGGATTTTATGACTACAGCAAATAAGCACATTGATTTTTTATAGAAAGGTGGTTCATGAAAAAATGGATTTTACTTTAGATCAGAAACATGAAATGGCAAGATCTTTATTCAAAGAATTTGCTGAAAATGAAGCGAAACCACTCGCTCAGGAGACAGATGAAACCGAAGCTTTTCCACAGTCTACCGTAGACAAAATGGGCAAATACGGTTTTATGGGAATCCCGATACCAAAGCAGTATGGCGGACAGGGATGTGATATTTTAACGTATGTTATGTGTGTGGAGGAACTTTCCAAAGTCTGTGGTACGACAGGTGTTATCGTATCCGCACATACCAGCCTTTGCTGTGACCCGATCCTTACATATGGAACAGAAGAGCAGAAACAGAAATATTTACCACCTCTTTCCAATGGCGAGAAACTTGGCGCATTTGCTCTGACTGAGCCGGGTGCAGGAACCGATGCCCAGGGCGCTCAGACAAAAGCAGTTCTGGATGGCGATGAGTGGGTACTGAACGGAAGCAAGTGTTTTATCACCAATGGTAAAGTAGCAGATGTCTATATTGTGATCGCTATTACAAGTGTGACCGAAGACAGAAGAGGAAGAAAGAAAAAGAATTTCTCTGCATTTATCGTAGAAAAAGGAACTCCGGGATTCTCCTTCGGAACAAAAGAAAAGAAAATGGGTATCCGCGGTTCTTCTACGTATGAATTGATCTTCGAGGATTGCCGTATTCCGAAAGAAAATATTCTGGGACCGGAAGGAAAAGGTTTCCCGATCGCCATGCACACACTCGATGGCGGCCGTATCGGTATCGCCGCACAGGCTCTCGGTATCGCAGAGGGTGCGCTTGAGACGACCGTTGAATATGTAAAAGAGAGAAAACAGTTTGGCCGTTCGATCGCTGCACAGCAGAATACACAGTTCCAGCTGGCTGATATGGCTACAAAAGTAGAAGCAGCGAAATCCCTCGTTTACAAAGCAGCGCTGAAAAAGCAGGAATTTGCAGATGGAGCAAAAGTTTCCTATTCGGTAGAAGCAGCAATGGCAAAATTATATGCTGCCGAAGTAGCGATGGAAGTTACGACAAAGGCAGTTCAGCTGCATGGTGGTTATGGTTACATCAGAGAATACGACGTAGAGCGTATGATGCGTGATGCTAAGATTACAGAGATCTACGAGGGAACATCAGAAGTTCAGCGTATGGTCATTTCTGGAAACTTATTGAAATAAGGAGGTTCATATCGTGAAAATAGTAGTTTGTATAAAACAGGTACCGGATACAAAAGGTGGAGTTAAATTTAATCCGGATGGTACACTTGACAGAGGTGCAATGCTTACAATTATGAACCCGGATGATAAAGCTGGTTTGGAAGCAGCACTCAGGATCAAAGAGCAGAATGGCGCTGAAGTTACCGTTCTTACGATGGGACTTCCGAAAGCAGAAGAAGTTCTCCGTGAAGCGATGGCAATGGGCGCAGATAAGGGAATCCTTGTGACAGACCGTGTTCTCGGTGGAGCAGATACATGGGCGACATCGACGACGATCGCTGGTGCCCTCAGAAACATTGACTACGATCTGATCATTACAGGCCGTCAGGCGATCGATGGTGATACTGCACAGGTTGGACCACAGATTTCCGAGCATCTTGATATTCCGGTCATCTCTTATGCACAGGAGATCAAGATCGATGGTGACTCTGTGATCGTACAGCGTCAGTATGATGACAGATATCATGAATTAAAGGTAAAAATGCCTTGCCTTATTACCGCTCTTTCTGAATTGAATGAGCCGCGTTACATGACTCCGGGCGGAATCTTTGATGCTTATGAGAAGGAGATTACCGTTTGGGGAAGAGCAGACTTAAAGGATGTAGATGATGCAAACCTTGGTCTGAAAGGATCTCCGACGAAGATCGCCAAGGCTTCTGACAAGGTTCGTAAAGGAGCAGGAGAAAAGGTTGCTCTTGACGGTGCAGAGGCTGCGACATACATCGTTGAAAAATTGAAAGAGAAACATGTGATCTAATCAAATAAGGAGGCAATTATGAATTTAGAAGAATATAAAGGTGTATTTGTCTATGCACAGCAGGTAGACAATGAATTAAGCGGAATTGCTTTGGAATTGCTTGGAAAAGCAAATGAGCTTGCCGCAGACTTAAAGACGGATGTAACAGCTGTACTTATCGGTTCTGGTGTCTCCGGACTTGTCGATACGCTGGCTGAGTACGGCGCAGATAAAGTGATCGTAGTAGACGATCCGGAACTGAAAGAGTACAGGACAGAGCCATATACCCATGCACTTGCTTCTGTCATCAATGAATACAAACCAGACATCATGCTTGTCGGTGCGACAGCGATCGGCCGTGACTTAGGCCCAAGAGTGTCTGCACGTGTGGCAACTGGTCTTACGGCAGACTGTACGGTTCTTGAGATCGGTGATTTCCCACTTAATCCGGTTCCGGGAAAAGAGGCAGAGCAGAAACACAATCAGCTTCTTATGACCCGTCCGGCATTTGGTGGTAATACGATCGCTACGATCGCATGTCCGGATAACCGTCCTCAGATGGCTACGGTACGTCCTGGTGTTATGCAGAAGCTCGAGCCGAAAGCTGGTGCGAAGGCAGAAGTGATCAATTACAATCCTGGATTTACTCCAAATGACAAATATGTGGAGATCTTGAATGTCGTAAAATCCGTAACGGATGTAGTGGACATCATGGATGCCAAGATTCTTGTATCCGGCGGACGTGGCGTAGGTTCCAAAGAGAACTTCAAGCTTCTTGAGGATCTGGCAGAGGTGATCGGCGGAACAGTAAGCTGTTCCCGTGCTGTTGTTGATAACGGCTGGCTGCCAAAAGACCTTCAGGTAGGACAGACAGGAAAGACTGTTCGTCCGAACGTATATTTTGCAATCGGTATCTCAGGTGCGATCCAGCATGCCGCAGGTATGGAGGAATCGGATATCATCGTTGCCATCAATAAAGACGAAGATGCTCCGATCTTTGACGTGGCAGATTATGGTATCGTCGGCGACCTGAATAAGGTTGTTCCACAGCTTACCGAGATGCTTAAAGCAGAGATTAAGAAATAATTTGATCTGTTAGCAAAGGGTGCCCACGGAACTTATAAAAGCCTGACACGGTCAGGAAGGTTCCGGGACGCCCTTTTTGGTTGAAAATCCTTTAAAGGATTGAGAGAGGAATTTTTTGATGAAGAAAATGGGATGGAAACGAAATCTTATTGTTCTGTTTCTGCTTTTGCTGGTCGTTTTGCTGCCACAAACCGCTTATTCCGCACAGAAAAAACAGAGTGGTGCAAAAGGGAACATTTCCTGTTCGGTAAAAAACGGGACGCTTATTATGTCAGGAACAGGTGCGATGCCTTCCGGCATGAAATTTAACAATTATAAAAATATTAAAAAAGTCATTGTAAAAAAAGGAATCACCTCGCTTCCGGTTTTCGCATTCGATTCATTGAAACAGGTGGAGGAAATTGAAATCGCAGATTCTGTCTGTAAAATAGGAGCATTTGCTCTGCCGAACAGCAAAAAGTTAAAAAAGGTTACAATGCCAGGGACATTTCGCCTTGATTGTGAGACAGGAGATGATGCAATATACAGCTTGGAAAAAATAGGCCGGAAGAGCAAGATCAATACGATTGTTTTTAATACTCCATTGTCCCTGAAAACATTATCCTATGTGAAGGGCAGAAATCTCATCGTCAGTAAGAGGGATAAGAAATATAAAAGTATAAAAGGCGCCATCTATTCCAAAAACGGAAAAAGTATCGTGCGTGTTCCTGCGTACCGTGAGACTTTTACGGTTGAAGAGGGATGTGAGGAGTTCTGTATACAGGCGGTGGAGTATGGAGTACTGTATGGGGATTGTGATGCCCCTGAAATTGTATGTCAGGAATTAAAAAAAATTGTTTTACCTGCTTCGATCCAGTCTGTAAACAAAAAGAAGTATTATGATACCTGTTCGGAGAAAAGCTGCGTGAAGGAGATTGAGGTAAAGTCAACGCAGCTGAAAAATACGGTTATCCGTTCCCTTCTCTCTTCTTTTTCCTTAAAACAGAAACAGTTTTTAGAGCAGTTTGGTGACATTTCATATAAGGACGGTCTGTGTATCAATACCCGGGATGCTTCCCTTCTTTTTTATGAGGGTAATGCAGAAGAATTTGAGATTCCCGGGCAGATAAGGCGGATCGAAGCGGAGGCTTTCCGGGGGAGCAGGTTGGAGCGGATCACTATTCCGGATTCCGTGACGTCGATCGGACAGGGGGCATTCCGGTCCTGCGAGCGACTACGGGAAGTAAGTCTGCCAAAGACAATGACGCAGATCCCTAAGAAAATGTTCCAGTCCTGCAGTTCCCTCAAAAATATAACATTGCCGGAAAATGTTACGGTGATCGGGGAGGATGCTTTTCGCCAGACCAGTGTTCCGCCTTCGATCCTTTTGCAGGGAAAGATCAAAGAAATAGGGGCTGGTGCATTTATGGATGTGGACCGGTATCAGCATACTGTATGGAATACGCTTGAGTTGCCAAAGACAGTGGAAAAAGTGGGGGATGCCGCCTTTTCTATGACTACGCTCGACAAAGTAACGGTCTGTGGGCCGACAGACCAGATTAGTCCATGGGCATTTATAAATTACTCTGATGGGAGAAAAAAACCAATACTGACTTTTCTGGAGAAGATCGGGCATTGGCAGACAGAATTGGGATTGTCGGATGATGCGACAAAGATCGATATTTATTGGCGGAAGATCACCGGTGTAGACGGTTGGCAGATCCAGGTCTCTCCCAATAAATCATTTCGGAAGAAAAAGACTTATTATGCGAAGAAGGAAGATACACAGATGAAATTAAGGAATCGCAGGATGCGCATAAAATATGTGAGGATTCGTCCTTATAAAACTGTAAATGGGAAGAGAAGTTATGGCAGATGGGTCTCAGATAAGATAGATGAGTAAGAGTATGAAGATAGTTAGCAGCCATTTTAAAGGGGAGTATCAATGAAGAAAAAGAAATTTTTGACAATTATATTATTTGCAGGTTTCATATTATGTCTTGGTATATTGTTATCATTGCCGGGAAACGCCCGGGCAGCTGCGAAAAATAACATTTCCTGCTCGGTAAAAAACGGGACGCTTACCTTATCGGGGAAGGGTGCGGTCTCTGCTTCCCGGATCAAGGCAAAAAATAAAGATCGTATAAAAAAGATCGTGGTAAAACAGGGGATCACTTCAATCCCGAAATGGGCATTTTCTGATTTTAGAAAGGCAAAAGAAGTCGTGATCGCCGGTTCGGTAAAG
The DNA here is from genome assembly GCA_021770615.1 of Lachnospiraceae bacterium. Next base: position 12,128 of record JAETQR010000004.1, read on the forward strand.
GAAATCGGACAGGAGGCCCTGCCGGGGAGTAAAATGTTAAAGAAGGTTACGATGCCGGGGACATTCCGTCTTGTTTGTGAGAGCGGGGACGATGCGGTATATGAGGTAGAAAGTCCGGGGAGCAGGATCGATACGGTCTCTTTTAATACGCCTCTTTCTTTAAAGACACCGGCAATGATAAAAAGTAATCACCTTATCGTCAGCAAAGGAGATAAAAATTATAAGAGCATGGACGGTGTCATTTATTCCAGGGACGGGAAAAGCATCGTGCGTGTTCCTGCGTACCGTGAGACTCTTACGGTAGAAGAGGGATGTGAGGAATTTTGTCTTCAGTCTGTCTTGTATGCCAGTCAGGATTTTGAGAGTGATGCGTATCTTATGTGTGGAAGATTAAAAAAGATCATCCTTCCGCATTCAGTGAGAACGGTAAATGAAAAGAAATATTTTTCAAACAGCTATGAGTCTGGCGATAAAATGGAGTTTGTCGTAAACACGGATCGCCTGGACAGTAAAAGTATCATCCTGCTTTTGGAAAGCTTTCCGGGAGAAGATGAAGATGAGGTGGATGAGGAACGGTTTTTCCGGCAGTTTCCTTATGTATCCATCCGGGAGGGGATGTGTGTGAACAGCCGGGACGCCTGCCTGATACGGTATATCGGAAAGGAAGAGGAGGTCACGGTTCCGGATGATGTAAAGATGATTGGAGAAGATGCTTTTAGTAGAAAGAAGATCAAACGGGTAGTGCTTCCGGCTACTCTCGAAAAAGTAGATCTGGATTATATGTTTGACATCTATGCTGTCCTGACATTTAAAAATCCAATAGAGAAATGGCAGACCCGTCTGCAAATGATCAGTTCTTCAAAATCAAAAACAGAGTTCCGGTGGCAGAAGATCACCGGCGTCGATGGGTGGCAGATCCAGGTTTCTTCCGATAAATTATTCCGGAAGAAAAAGATTTATTATGCGGATGAAGAAGATACCCGGATGAAATTAACGGATCGTAAAATGCGCATGAAATATGTGAGGATCCGTCCTTATCAAACGGTGGCAGGGAAGAGGCGCTATGGAAAATGGAATGCGAAATAACAGGAAAGGTATGAGGCTGATGAAGAAGAAACTTCTGACTGTTTTATCGGTAGGTTTAATGACAGGGATCGTATGCCTTGGCATATCGTTATCATTGCCGGGTCACGTCATGGCGGCTGCGAAAAATAACATTTCCTGCTCGGTAAAAAACGGGACGCTTACCTTATCAGGGAAGGGTGCGGTCTCTGCTTCCCGGATCAAGGTAAAAAATAAAGATCGTATAAAAAAGATCGTGGTAAAACAGGGGATCACTTCAATCCCGAAATGGGCATTTTATAAATTTGGAAGAGTAGAAGAAATCATCATTGCCGGTTCGGTAAAAAAAATCGGACAGGGGGCTTTGCCGGCCAGCAAAATGTTAAAGAAGGTTACGATACCGGGGACATTCCGGTATGATGGCCCACGGTTTCTTGAAACAGACATTGGAGTGGAGACATTTTATAGTTTGGAATGGGGAGGAAAAAGCAGGATTGACACGGTCTGTTTTAATACCCCCCTGTCTTTGAAGACATTGATATATATAAAGAGTAACAATCTGGTCGTTAGCAAAGGGGACAAGAAATATAAAAGCATTCATGGTGTTATTTATTCCAAGGATGGAAAAAGCATCGTGCGTGTTCCTGCGTATCGTGAGACTCTTACGGTGGAAGAGGGATGCGAAGAGTTCTGTTTCCAGTCCATAATGTATGCGAATATAGACTCTCAAAAGGATGAGACGCTCATGTGCAAAGACTTAGAAACGATTACTCTCCCAGATTCCGTGAAGACAGTAAGTAAGTCAAAATATTATTCGTACCAGTCACACGATAGTTGGGTAAAGGAATTTATTATAAATACAAACCGGCTGGACAGTAAAAGTATCCTGTCGATTCTGGAATCCTTTCCAAGATTAAAAGAGGATCAGTTTTTGGAGCAGTTTGACTATGTTCAGGTTCAGGATGGTATGTGTATCAACAATCGGGATGCTTGCCTTCTGAGGTATACGGGAACGGCAGATGAGGTGGTAGTTCCGGACGGAGTGAAAAAAATCGGAAAAGATGCTTTTAGTAGAAAGGAGATCAAACGGGCAGTGCTTCCGAATAGTGTAGAGGAGATTGGAAACGAGGCGTTTGAGGGATGTATAGAACTTAGGGAAGTCCAGCTTCCGGCATCTATGATCGTAATGGGAGAAAAGGTATTCAGTTACTGCGTACGATTAAATAACGTTACATTTCCAAATGGTATGGCAATGGTTCCGAAATCTACATTTGAAGATTGCAAGGGGTTGAAAGACATTACACTTCCGGATACAGTTACGACGATTGAAAAATCCGCTTTTCAAAATACGGGAGTTCCTGCTTCGATTCTTTTTCAGGGAAAGATCCGGGAAATTAAGGAGTTTGCTTTTTCCTCATGTGGGTGGAGGGAAATTATATTTCCAGATACGATTGAAAAAGTGGACATGAGTTATATGTTTAGTAAGGATGCTACGCTGACTTTTAGAGGCGATGTGGAAAGCTGGCAGACCGATGCCCACATCCATTCCCGACTGGGGACACCAGCGTTGAAAACAGGACTTCAGTGGCAAAAGATCACTGGCATTGATGGATGGCAGATTCAGGTTTCACCGGATAAGTCGTTCAAGAAGAGAGAGACGTATTATGCCAGGAAGGAAGCTGTCAAAATGGAAATAAAAAGTCGTAAGACGAAGATAAAATATGTACGGATCCGCCCTTGGAAAATCGTAGAAGGAGAAAGGAATTACGGAAAATGGGCCATAGCATTTTAGGGGGTAATGAGATGATAAAGAATAAGATATTAAACGCTTTGTTTATAGTTCTCCTGACAGGTACAGCATGCCTTGGCATATGTTTTCAGGGAGCATGTTCCGTGATGCCGCAAAACGCCCGGGCAGCTGCGAAAAATAACATTTCCTGTTCGGTAAAAAACGGGACGCTTACCTTATCGGGGAGGGGTAAGGTCTCTGCTTCCCAGATCAAGGTCAAAAACAGGAACAGCGTAAAAAAAATTGTGGTGAAAAGGGGGATCACGAAGATCTGAAGCGATATATGATCTGGAATGCTGGATCGGCAATAAGATCGATACGATCTGTTTTAATACCCCTTTATCGTTAAAGACGTTGTCATATGTGAAGAGCAGGAATCTTATCGTCAGCAGGAATGATAAGAAATATAAGAGTATTGACGGAGTCATTTATTCTAAAGATGGGAAAAGTATCGTGCGTGTTCCTGCGCACCGTAAATCACTTACAGTAGAAGATGGATGCGAAGAATTTTGTATCCAGTCTGTGGCCTATGCACAGGACAATCTTGAGGATGCGTATCTTATGTGCGAAAAGTTAAAAAGCATCACCCTTCCTGCCTCGGTGAGGACAGTAAACGCATCGAAATACTTTTCGGTCAGTTATGATACCAGTAGTGTAAAAGAGTTGACAATAGAGACAGACCAGCTGGACAGCAAAAGTATTTTACTCCTTTTGAATCATTTCCATATCTCAGATGAGGAATCCTTTTTAAGACAGTTTGATTATGTTTTGATCCAGGATGGAATGTGCGTCAACCAGAGAGATTCCTGTCTTCTTTTGTATACCGGGACGGCAGAGCAGGTGACGGTTCCGGATGGGGTAAAGAAAATAGGGAGACAGGCATTTTATGGTACAAAGATCAAGCGTGCGGTGATCCCGGATACGGTGACAGAGATTGAAAGCGCCGCCTTTATGTCGTGCCGTGATTTAACCGATGTCAGGCTTCCGGCTTCGATGAATGATACGATGGGAATAGAACTTTTTCGAGGTTGTGAAAAGTTGGATCATGTTATCTTTCCAAATGGTATGACAAGGGTTCCGGAGCATACATTTGATAGTTGCGCTGCACTGAGAGAGATCACACTTCCGGATACGGTTACGACGATCGGAGAGTATTCATTTGCGCACGCGTCAGTTCCCGCCTCGATTTTATATCAGGGGAATATAAAGGAAATCCGGAATAATGCTTTTTCAGCTACGGGGTGGAAAGAACTGGTGCTCCCTGCTACAGTGGAAAAAGTAGAATCCTATGCGTTCTCCATGCCCTCACTGGAATCTGTCACGGTGTGCGGTTCTACCGCCGGTATTCATTCCAAAGCGTTTTGTAGTTACTGGGCGGATTCCAAAGATATCATCCTGACATTTCAAGAAGAGGTGCAGGAATGGCAGACCGGATTGGAACTTAAAGCAGGGGGAAGGTCTTATATGGAATTCCGATGGCAGGAGATCACCGGCGTCGATGGCTGGCAGATCCAGGTTTCCCCCTATCCGTCATTTTCAAAGAAGAAAAAGACATATTATGCGAAAAAAGAAGCGACCAGGATGAAACTCAAAGATAAGAAGATGACGATGAATTATGTGAGGATCCGCCCTTATAAGGTCGTGGATGGAAAAAAGTGCTATGGCAGATGGGCGATGGATACGTTTAAAGAGAGATAAATAGTGATTTCATTGAAGGGGGGGCTGGTTACAGATGAAAAAGAAACTTCTGGCAGTTTTATGTGCAGGTTTTATAACAGGGATATTATGCCTTGGCATATCGTTATCATTGCCGGGAAATGCCCGGGCGGCTGCGAAAAATAACATTTCCTGCTCGGTAAAAAACGGGACGCTTACCTTATCGGGGAAGGGTGCATTTACTTCTTCCCGGATCAAGGTAAAAAATAAAGATCGTATAAAAAAGATTGTGGTGAAACAGGGGATCACCCAGATTCCGAGCGGTGCGTTTTACGAATTCACAAATGTAAAAGAGGTCGTGATCACCGGTTCAGTAAAGAAGATCGGGGAAGGGGCCTTGCCCTCGGGGAAGGCGTTAAAAAAAGTTACGATGCCGGGGACGTTCCGTTTTGTTGCTGACGACGGAGATATGACTATTTATGAGCTGACGTGGAACCGGAAGAATAAGATTGATACCGTCTGTTTCAACACACCGCTTTCTCTGGAGACACTGACTTATATAAAGAGCAGGAATCTCATCGTGAGCAAACAGGATAAAAAATATAAGAGCATTGACGGTGTTATTTATTCGAAAGATGGGAAAAGTATCGTGCGTGTTCCTGCGTATCGTGAGACTCTTACGGTGGAAAAGGGATGCGAGGAATTTTGTCCGATCTGTGTGATGTATGCGGAGCAGGATGCTGAGGGAGATGAGTATCTCGTCTGCCGGGAGTTAAAAAAGATCGTTCTTCCGGATTCAATAAAAACAGTAAACGCATCGAAATATGGCGGATACAGATCCAAACAGGCATCTCCCTGGGATTACAGTAAGGTAACGGAACTTACTATAAATACAACACAATTAGACAGTAAAAGTATTATTTTACTAATGAATGATTTTCAGAGTGTTGGGAAGGAACGTATCCTGAAGCAGTTTGACCATGTTTCAGTCAGCGAAGGGATGTGTATCAACACAAGAGATAACTGTTTTCTCCATTACACCGGGACAGCAGATGAAGTTCTGGTGCCGGAAGGCGTAAAAAGCATCGGGGAGAATGCCTTTCGGGGGACAAAGATCAGACGGGCAGAGCTTCCCGATACGGTGACAGAGATTGGGAAGGCCGCATTTAAGGACTGTAAATCACTGGAGGAGATCCGGATGCCGGCAGTTATGACAAGTATGGGAGAGGAGGTTTTTGGCTCCTGCGAACATCTGGATCATGTTACGTTTCCGGGAGGGATGACTGTCGTGCCAAAAGGTACATTTGAATATTGTCGGGCGTTAAAGGAAGTGACGCTTCCCGACACAGTGAATACAATCGGAGAATCTGCGTTTTCCTACACGACCGTTCCCGCTTCGATCCTGTTGCAGGGAACGATAAAGGAAATCCGGTATGAGGCTTTTTCGGGGACAGGGTGGAACGAAGCGGTACTCCCTGCCACTGTTGAAAAAGCAGAGTCTTATGTGTTCCCTACCTTAAAACAGGTCAGGGTATGTGGATCTACTGCCGGAATCGCTCCCAATGCATTCTGCAGTGAATTTGGATGGAAGGATCTGGAAAATTCCACACTGACTTTTGAAAAGGGAGTGGAAGAATGGCAGACCGGACTGATGCCAGGTACTAAGTTTGGATCAAAGGTAAACTTCCGGTGGCAGAAGGTCGCCGGTGCCGACGGGTGGCAGATTGAGGTCTCTCCGGATAAAGCATTCCGGAAGAAAAAGACGTATTATGCGAAAAAGGGGGAGACAAGGATGAAACTGACAGAACATAAGATGAAAATAAACTATGTGAGGATCCGTCCTTATCAGAAGATAAATGGCAAAAAAAGTTATGGCAGATGGACAACAGATACATGGAAAGACTGATTTTTGACGACGCCAGGCTGGAGAAGCCGGTATTTTAAAGGAGGTCCCGGGATGAAAAAGATCGGAATCGTAATATGTAACTATAATAAGAGAGAGTATGTGGTGAACTGCATCCAGAGTGTTCTGGAGTCAAAGACAGATGATTTTGATATCTATGTGGTGGATAATGCATCGACGGATGATTCGGTGAAGGCCATCCGGGAGACATATGGCGGGAAAGTCACCGTTCTTGTGAACAAGGAGAACCTGGGCGGTTCCGGCGGATTTAATACGGGGATCCGCAGGGTGTTAGAGGAAGGGTATGAGTATCTGTACTGCCTTGACAATGACGTGCTGGTCGATGAGAATGCGGTCGGGGCACTGGCAGACTATCTGGATGCCCATGAAGATACGGGAGTAGCAGGTTCGATCGTCTACCATATGGATTATCCGGACTATGTACAGCAGTACGGACTGGACATCGATTTTGAGAACTATACAGCCATCACACATTATGCGGATTTTCCGGATGATGGGAGTATCCCGGAAGTGAATTTCTGTGATACGGTTGCGACCTGCAGCGTAATGATCCGCACGAGCTGTATCCGGACGACAGAGATCGGGATCATGCCGGAAAATAATTTTATCTACTGGGATGATATGGAGTGGATCTACCGCTTTACATTAGCCGGTTTTAAAGTGGTGACGATAAAGGACAGTGTCGTATTGCACAAGATGGGCTCTAATACAAGGCCTGCGAATACTTTCATCAATTATTATATGTGGCGCAACCGCATCAATTTTTTTATGAGATATACGCCGGAGGACAAGATCGACACGATGAGTTACCGGATCTTAAGTGCAGTTTTTGATTCTCTGTACGAGAGTATGTATCGGGAAGAACATCATGTGATGCAGACGATTTCCTATGCCTTTTATGATGCGGTAAGGGGAGTCAGGGGAAAAGCAGCAGAACATAAGATCATGGAAAATGATGCCAATGATGATAAGTTCCGGAAATATTTAAAAGATAAAAAATCTTTTTATCTGATGCCATGTGGTGATGCGGCCAGACAGGAGATGGCAGAGAATTATATCAAAGCGCTGTCGCCGGAGATGGAACTGTGTGAGGATGCAGAACATGCGGATTTTACGGTCTGTCTGTGCGATTATGTGATGCATGTCAGAAATGGCGACCGGAATATTGTTTATATTGATACAGAAAACAACTGCATTGTGGATGAAGATGACTGGATGGCGGTGGAGAATTATGCGTATTCGAAATCACTGTTTATCTATATGAACCAGGCGCCATTTCTCGATGCGGTTTATAGCCTCAGAAAAAAATAATACTATATTTTTATCTTAATTTGTGTTAAAATAAATTTTAGTGGATTTATTAGCAAACTGCCCTGCAGCAATATTAAAATACGCTAGGCTGTGTGGCTGCGACATCAAGGAGAAGGATCAATGAAAGAAATGTATTTACGTTTTCCCGGGGGGAAAAAGAAGGCGTTTACCATAAGTTATGACGATAATATCACACAGGACGAGCGGCTCATCGGGCAGATGGAAAAATATAAGATCAAGGGGACTTTTAATATCATCCCCGGATGGTTTGCGAGTGAGGATGCGGTATTTCCGGAAGGGGAGACCTATATCAATGTCACGGAAAAAAAGGCTCTGGAGATATATGACAATGAGTTTGTAGAGGTTGCCAATCATGGATTCCGGCATGAAAGGATGACGGCCCTCCCGCCGATCCAGATGATGGAGGAGATGATCCGGTGCCGTCAGAAACTGGAGAAGATGTATGGACGGATTATTACGGGGTTTGCTTATCCATACGGTCTGTACAGTGAAGAGCTGACAGCGATCTTAAAGCAGTGCGGGATTTCTTATGCCCGGACGGTACACAGTACATATGAATTTGAAATGCCGGAGGACTGGCTTATGCTGGATCCGACATGCCATCATGCGGACGAAAGGCTTGATGAGCTGACGGAGCGGTTTTTAAATGACGAAGTTCCCGAAAGACCGTATCTGTTTTATGTGTGGGGACATACGTTTGAGTTTGACCAGCAGGATAACTGGGATATCATTGAACGTCTTTTTGAAAAGGTCGCAGGCAGGGATGAGATCTGGTATGCGACGAACGGAGAGATCTGTGAGTATCACAATGCATACAGGCAGCTTGTTTTCTCGGCGGATGCAGATAAGATTTTTAATCCTTCTTCGACCGCTCTTTGGGTGGAGACCGGAAAAAAGATTTACTGTATTCCGGCCGGGGAAACGGTCAGCCTGACAGAACATTAATATTCTAAGTTTTTTAAATGAAATGGGGGATATCGTGAAAAACAAAATCATATATGTATTTGCTTTAACAGCAGTCCTGTTATCATGTGGAGTTGTTTTATGTAATGTCAGACCATCGTCTGCGGCGAAAAAACTGTCTGCACTGAGCGTAAAGGGAACAAAGATCGTAAATGCGTCAGGGAAAACGGTTATGCTCAAAGGTGTGAGTACCCATGGCATCGCATGGTTTCCCCAGTATGTAAATAAAGGGTGTTTTAAAAGCTTTCAGAAGATGGGGGCGAATACGATACGCCTTGCCTTTTACAGCGATCCGTCTGCCGGTTACAATAAAAATCTGTACCAAAAGGTAGACGAGGGAGTGAAGGCCGCTACCGAACTTGGTATGTATGTCATCATTGACTGGCATATCTTATCGGATGGGAATCCGAAAACAAATGAGAAGAAGGCAAAAGAGTTTTTTACTTATTTCTCGAAAAAATATGCCGGGCAGTCCAATGTCCTGTATGAGATCTGCAATGAGCCAAACGGTGATGTGACGTGGAAAAAGGATATTAAGCCGTATGCGCAGCGGATGATCCGTTTGATCCGGACATATGATAAAGATGCGGTCATCATCGTCGGGACACCGACCTGGTCGCAGGACGTCGATATAGTGGCAGATGATCCGATCCGTAATGAAAACAATATCGTTTATGCCCTTCATTTTTATGCGGCTACACACAAGGAGTGGATCCGGAATAAGTTAAAGACAGCGGATAGTAAGGGACTTCCGGTATTTGTGAGCGAGTATTCCATCTGTGATGCATCGGGAAACGGTGGCATCGATCAGAAAGAGGCAAAGGAATGGATGAAGCTTTTAAAGAAATATAAGACCGGACACATTGCATGGAATATTTCCAATAAAAACGAGACGTCGGCGCTGATCAAGCCGTCGTGTAAAAAGACCGGAAAGATCACGAAAAAAGATCTTTCCAAATCGGGGAAGTGGGTTACGAAAAACTGGTAAAAAAGGTGCGACTGAGAAACGCGCACCTCTCAAGAATTACCTTCGGTAATTCTTTGCTCCGCAAACTGAGAAGTTTCTTAATAAAAGTAAAAAGGCCCGGCGTTATGCCGATCCATATAAATCATAGTGAGAAGACAGGAGGGTATTTTTTATGAGTATCAAGATTCAAAACGTGACAGACGCATCGTTTAAAAAGTATGGGCGTATCCTTACAGCGGATTATGATGTGGCAGAGCTGATCGATAAGATGCAGGAGATGCCATGTCCGGCAGATGTCGTTTATGAGCCGTCAGTAAAAGAGTTAGAGGCGCTTCCGGTCATGAAGACATTTACGGATAGCCTGTATGGAGGGCTTCCGATCCAGATCGGATACTGCAATGGACATAATCATCTTTTGAATGCGGTAGAGTACCACCGCTCTTCGGAGGTAAATGTGGCGGCGACCGATCTTATCCTTTTGATTGGGATGCAGCAGGATATCGAGGATGACTTTACATATGACACAAAGAAAATCGAGGCGTTTTTGGTGCCGAAGGGAACGATGATCGAAGTGTATGCGACGACGCTCCACTATGCGCCATGCAGTGTGGATGGAAAAGAGTTCCGCTGTGTTGTCGTTCTGCCAAAGGACACGAATCTGGATCTGGTCGTAAATCCGCAGGGGGCGAAGGAGGATAAACTTTTGGTGGCCAGGAACAAATGGCTGATCGGGCATGCAGATGCAAAGATCGATGGTGCATTTAATGGTCTGAAGGGAGAGAATATCTCAGTGGAGTAATTTTTGCACATAAAACGTTATCCCTGTTTGAAACGATCACAAGCAAATTTGCGATAGGTTTTGAGCAGGGATTTTTTTATAAAGCCGGGACAAAGGAGATGGGATGGATCTTATGAAGAAAGCAAAGTTACTTGGTATGATCGTGTGTGCTGCGTTGTTGACTGGTTGTGGCGGCGAATATGCAGGTGTGTCAGAGGGAGATATCGTATCCGGCAGTGCGGTGAGTGGTGATGCGGTGAGTGGCGATGCGATCCGGGAAAAGGCAGTGAGCGGCCCGGCGGTAGAGGACGGGAAAGAGAAATCCCAGAACGGAGAGAAGCAGGATATGAGCAGCCACCGTTTCTGCACGGATACGAATCTTTATTATGTGACGGATGGGAATAAGATCATGCAGGCCAGGGTGGATGGTACGCACCGCAAATGTATCAGGGAATGGTCGGATGAAGGGGAAGAAGAGAACTACGTATATGTGACATATGTCGATGAAAACTGGCTGTACTATGAAGTGAGTACCCGTAATAGTGAGGATAAAGGGGCTTTTATATACCGCGCACCGATCACAACCGACGAGGCGGGACAGGATGTGGTCTGGTTCCAGAAAGAAGAAGAGCTTGTCAAAGCGGAGTTTCTGGGCTCATGGTATGTAGATTCTGATTATTATTTTTATGCAGATCTCGCTACAGGCGGAATCACAAAATATGATCTGAAGAGAAAGAAAAAGGTTTCGGAATGTAAAGATGTTCTAGGTGGAGACATATTCCGGATAAATGATCACTATCTTTGTGTATGTGGTGGAGGAATTTATACCCAAAAGACAGATCAGGCGCAGTGGGAAAAACTCTCTTTCTCTGCTTCTCAGTGGGAAGGGGAAGAATATATTGCTGTGCAAAATGACCATGCGATGTTCATCGCTGCATATATCTCCGATAAAGCCAGAGACTGGGGGGTAAATATTAAGAGATGTGATGAGAAAGCAGAGACTGATTTTGCGACATGGGAAGATATGGTACGCACAGTGACAGAAGCGGCAGGTGTAAAAGAATTAGATATCTGTGGTGTGGAGGATTATTTCTGGCAGGGGGATAGGCTTTATATCCAGATGCAGGCTGGCTGGATAAAAGAAGGGCATTACCATATGGAATATATGATGATCAGCAAGGGAGAGAATGAACGTGGTTCCGATTCCAGACTCCGGTACGAGAAGGAACTGACAGAATGTATGAAGTCCCATGTGAAAGAGCGGAAGGGAAAATGGATTGTAGGGGAAAACTATGATGAGGGAATCCATATAACGGCCAATGATGCCCGGTGTATCGGGATGTTCGATGGCAAAGCATACCTAAGTTTGTATGATTATGTGAAGGACCAGGGACGCCTGGGATGCTATGACTTGGAGACCGGGAAGTTCGAGTGGATTGCTAAAAATAGTGCGGCATTTTATAAGTATAAGTCGGCCAGTGGTGAGGAGTCAGATGAAATTGCGGATGCATTTGATGACGGTGAAGAAAATGCATATACGGACATCTGGAGTTTTCCGCCATCAAAGATTAAAGAAGGTGTCGGGGTATTTATGGAGGATGAGTGAGTTGTGAATCGGGAAATTTTTTGTAAATGATAGTTGACGTACGTTATTCCGTACACTATAATGGGGATATAAATAGTAACTCTTAATTCAAATAATTAATGATAAAATACTATAATTTAAATGAATATAAAAGAAGATACTATTTATTACATATAATACAATTAAGCGATCAAAGGAGATTTACTATGTCAACAATTAATATAACAAATGCAAGAAAGAATCTGTACAAGTTAGTAGAGAATGTAAATACCTACAGTGATCCTACGCTTATTGTTGGAAAAAATGGGAATGCTGTCCTGATATCTGAAGATGATTATAGGGCATTACAGGAGACTATTTATTTAAATAATATTCCAGGGATGGCGGAATCTATTATTGAAGGCGGAAATACGTTATTAGAAGATTGTACAGAGTATGGGGATGATTGGTAATGTATAAAATATTTTTTTCGCCTCAAGCAATGAAAGATCGTAAACGCATTGAAAGAGCGGGGCTTAAAGAAAAAGTCATACGGCTTTTGGATATTATAAAAGTATATCCATATCAGACTCCGCCAGCATACGAAAAATTAATGGGGAACCTTTCCGGCTTTTATTCCAGAAGAATAAATATGCAACATCGTCTTGTTTATCAGGTATTGCCAAATGAGGATGGACTTATCTCTGAAAAGGGAGAAGTCTATGAAGGAATTGTAAAAATCATAAGAATGTGGACACACTCAAAATGTTAGGAAATAGTCTTTCTAATAAACTCCGCAAATCCATTCTGCCCTTTTGCATTTAGATGGGTTCCATCCTGATAAAACCAGTCAGAATGTTTTTTTGCTGTTTTTGCCCATGGGATCACATGTACATTGCTATTCTTTTTTGCAAGTTCGTTGATCTGTTTATTTACTTTGTTTTTCCATGCAATGTTCTTTCCGTAAATATTGATCCAGTAGATCGTCCGGTCTTTTCCCAGATAATCGATCAGTTCCTGTCCCGTGGCCGGATTGAAATTTCCGTTTGTGCCAAGGGAGAGGATAACGGTGTCGCCTAAAGTCCCCTTTTTGTCCATTTTTTTTGCAACGTCAAGGCCGTGACGAACCTGCCGGGAGACTTTGGCATTGATAACAGCGTTTTTCTGGATCTTTTTGAAAGAGGGTGCAGCGCCTAAAAATACCGAGTCCCCGATGACAGAGATGATCGGTTCGGCTTCGCCGGAACTGCCTGCAGCTCCCGGCGTCTTTTTGGGGATGGCGAGTGACATCTGCTCAAGCATTTCTTCATTTTGTTTCAGTTCGGCTTCGAGATGTTTTTCATCAGATTCCGGCGCTGTGAGAAGGCCAAATCCGCTTACGATCGTGCAAAAGAATAACAGGAGTGCCGTTGTGCAGAATTTGATTTTTTTGAAATTTTTCATTGTTATAGTCCTCATCTTTCTTTATTTTGTGAAATATATGTTATGATCTTAAAACGCCAGTATGGCGATTGGGTAGTGCCACAGATACAGCCAGTAGCTCTTTTTGCCAAGCAGCGTGACAAGAGAGGTTTCCAGTGTATGTTCAAACCATTGGCGGTTGTCTTCCAGGAGACAGATCATCAGAGCAAAGAAAATACTGATGCCGAAGAGGCCTCCCTGATAGACAAAATCGGATTGTCCGTCTATGGTCAAAAATAAAAAGATGACAGTCGTGATAAAAAGCCCAAACAAAAAACAGGCAGTTTTTTTCTTTCTAAGACTAAGACGAAATCCCGGATATTCATGGCGGAGAGCTCCCAGAAAAATTCCGGTCAACAAAGGAAAGGCCATGGTATCGGTTCCGTAATATACCCGCGAGGGATCTTCGCCCGGGATATAAAGGAAGAACATTCTTCCTGCCGAGATAAGAGCCAGTGCGAGAAAGAGAAAACACAGTTTTTTTCCGCTGATCCATTTTTTCCCTTTCTGGTATAGGAGAAAGAGAAACGGCCAGAGCAGGTAAAACTGGATTTCCAAAGACAAAAACCAAAGATGGGTAAAAGGTGAGGTGTTTGCCATTCTGGAAAAGTAGGAGGCGTTCTGCCGGATCTGCCACAGATTATCATAACCGAGAAAGATACTGCAGATTTCCCCGCGCATCCCGGCTAACTGATCCCGTTCGAACAGAGTCAGATAACAGCATATGACAACGATCATGGCAAACAGTGGGGGAAAGATTTTGAGGAAACGTTTTTGGTAGTAGGTATGAAAGGAAAAGTTTCCATCTTTCAGGCTGGTATCGCTGGTCATGAACATCAAATATCCGGATAACACAAAAAACAATGAGATGCCCAGAAAACCGCCTCGGAATGCAGACGGAAATATATGGTACAGGACGATTCCTGTTATACCGATTCCCTTTAGTGTGTGGAGCCCGTATCGCTCATTTTGCCTGTTTTTGTGTATTTCGTTCATTGGGAACGCCTCCTTTGGTTTACAGTGTAACACAAATTATAGAACAAGAGGTTTAAGTTGTCAACCACTTTTTTGAAAAAATGACAAAATTACTTTTCTTACTTTTTGTCAAAACGGTTGACAGGATAAACCTCCTGCTGTATAATATGGTTTACAAAGTAAAACACATGTGTCTGTATATGTGTGGAAGGAGACTGTAATGAAAAAGGAAATTCGTGTAACAAACAGCGAATGGCATGTCATGAATTGTCTGTGGGAAGAATCCCCACGGTCACTGATGCAGATCGTTCCGCTCCTGGAGGAACGTGCGGGGTGGAGTAAGAGTACGAGTGCGACGATGGTGCGCCGCATGACAGAAAAGGGACTGCTTGGATATAAGGAAAAAGGAAAGGCAAAGTATTTCTTCCCGAAAGTAAAAAAGGAAGATGTCGTCGTACAGGAGACAAGGGATTTTCTGCAGAGGATCTATGATGGAAGCGTCGGGATGATGATGAGTGCGTTGGTGCGTCAGAATGACTTATCGAAAGAGGATATCAGGGAATTACGGGAGATTTTGGAAGAAGCGGAACAAAATGCGAAAGAGGATGAAAAAAGAAAGTAGGTTATTGCGATGGGACGTTTTTTAGCATGGCTGATCGAATCTTCATTGCTGATCATGATGATTTTCGGCATTCGGAGATTGTTTGCGGGAAAAATTCCATATGTGGCAGTCTATGCACTCTGGCTTGTGGTGTTGGTGCGTTTTCTGATACCGGTGAATTTCATATCGACGCCGGTCAGTGTGGCCAATTTTGTTTCAGAGACGGTATTTACAGAGGAAACTGCCGGAGAAGAAAGGACGGATCCCGAAACAGTGCCGGGAGAGGGACAAGAGGAGGCGCAGGCATCCCTGCCATCTTCCGGGAATGGTCTTTCGGGGAATCACATGGAAGACGTTACCTTTCCGGAGACCTCCGCAAAGGGGATTGGTTCAGCGGATTTGTCCGTAAAGGAGATTTCTACAAAAGAAGCAGAGAAAGAAGAGATTTCCGGGGAAGCACAGCCTGACGGGATGCACCAGATGAAAAATACAGAGGGCCATGCAGGTCGTTTTCTCGGCCGGATATGGTTTGGTGGAGCGGTAGTTCTTTTTCTGATGATCTTTTTGTCAAATGCCCGCCTTCTCTGTAAGCTGAAAAAGAGCAGAGTGTTCTATGGACAGAGGGAAAACATAAAAATATATACGGTTTATGATCTGAAAAATCCCTGTTTGTATGGTTTTTTCAGACCGGCGATCTATGTTCCCAAAGGTCTTATCTCATCCGGAACAGCAGATGAAGAGGATCTGAAGCAGATGATCGCCCATGAGCTTGTACATTACCGGCATGGCGACCATATCTGGTCGATGCTCCGGATGGTTTTAGTGTCTGTGTACTGGTTTCATCCGTTTTTATGGCTGGCAGCCTCGTATTCGAAAAAGGATGCGGAGCTTTTTTGTGATGAGACGACGATCCGTCTGTTGGGGGAAGAAAAAAGATTTTCTTATGGAGAAATGTTAGTCCGGCTGGCCGGAGACCATGCGTGGGGAGATTTCTTTTATTCGATGATGCCGATGAGCAGACGGGGGAAGGAGATGGAGCAGCGGATTCGGGCAATCAGCCGGAAAAAGAGGTATCCCAAATGGATTCTTATTCCTATGACCCTGATCGTGCTTGTGGCGGTCAGCGTTACATGCAGTACAGGATTTGGGCCACTTGCCGGGGAGAAAGATCAGGTGTCGGATGAGGGCGCAGAAGATGTGGTCAGCGGGCCGGCGGTAACTGCGGACTCAAACGGACAGACAGTAGACGCAAAGATGATAAACAGCAGGATGGGGTGGCAGAATAAGTTTGATCAGGCTGCCAGTACGGTATTTCGCGCCGGTTCTTATGGAACAGGGACTTCTCAGTCCGGGGAAAATGCGTTAACGGATGGGAACAACCCCTTCACCTATGCAGCTACTCCGCAGGAGGCTTTTAACAAGTATATACTGATTTTTACGGATGCTGTAAATACGGGGGATACCAGCAACATGGATCGTGTACTGGCAATGGACAGTGAGGCTTATGAACAGCAGTGTGCCCTTGTGAAAAATTATTATAAACGTGGGATCTGTGAGGAAGTAAAGTCATTTTCAATTTCTTCCGTAAAGATGACCGATCCGTCGCATGCAGAGATTTGTTCGAAAGAAAAGATCAAGGTTTCCTATGCGGATGGTTCCGTTAAGATCGTCAGACAAAAATACCGTTATCTGTGTGAGCAGTTCACAGCCCGTTCGATCTATACAGAATGGCCGGTGTGGGAGATCACGAAAATGGAAGCATTGGGTTAGTACCTTCATGAGTTGGTATGATCAGGTTGAGCAGGAGGTTGTAGTTTATGAAGAAACGAAATATTTCAAAATTACTTTGTATGGCCGTATGTGTCAGCCTTTTGACCGGCTGCGGCGGAGAGTATGCGGGGATAACGGAAGGAGACATCGTATCCGGTTCTGCCGTGAGCGGGGAGGCAGTGAGCGGAGACGCTATCCGGGAGAAAACGGTCAGCGGCCCGGCCGTCAAAGAGGACAAGGACGACGGATCCCGGGAGGGGAAATCGGATATAAGCAGCCACCGTTTCTGTACGGACACGAACCTGTATTATGTGTCAGAGGATGAGGAAAAGCTTATGCAGGCATGGACAGATGGCACACACCGCAAATGTATCAAGGAGTGGCCGGCGAAAAACTGGGAAGAGAACTATGTGGAGGTCGTGTATGCCGATGAAAACTGGCTGTATTATGATGTGACGTTTGATTATGAGGAAGAGATCACATACCGTGCACCGATTGAAAAAGATGCACAGGGGTATGACGTCATCAAGTTCCAGGAAGAGGAGGAGCTTGTGAAGACGGACCTGATGGTTCCGTTGTATGTCGATGCGGATTATTGGTTTTATATTGATCTGAGGGATGATGACAAAGACAAACTCATAAAGTATGACCTGAGGAGGAAGAAAACCATTTCGGAAGATGAAAAAATCGGGTTTGATGCGGAAAACATTTTCCGTTTGAACAATCACTATTTTTGTTTGGACGACACAGGATGTTGCTATGTGCAGGAGACAGATGCCGGGCAGTGGGAAAAAATATGTGACCGCCTAGTTCAGGCAGGAGACAACTCCTTTTTTGTAAGCAATGGCAGGGAGGTTTTTTATTCCCGGTATGTTACGGAAGGTATAAAATACGTAGAGAGCTCACCGTTTGAGATCATGGGGAGCGATGGGGAGAAAGAGCGTCGGTTTGTGTCATGGGAACAGGTAAGCCAGGCAGTGAAAGAAGCCGCAGGAGCGGAAAAGTTGGACGTTTGTATGCCGGCTGGGATATTCTGGCAGGAAGGCAGGCTTTATATCCAGATACAGGCAGGTTGGATGAAAGAAGGACTCTATCATATGGAATATAAGGTATTCAGCCAGGGGGAGGATGGTTCCGGGCTGCAGTATGAGAAGAAACTGACCGAATGTATGAAGTCCCATGTAAAAGAACGGACCGGGAAATGGACGGATGATTATGAAGAAGATGCGACGGTATTTGTAGAGCATATGGTCATCAATGATGCCTGGTGTATTGCAATGGTAGATGGAACCGCTTATCTGAGCCTGTATGACTATGGGAAGGATAAAGGACGGCTGGGATGCTATGATCTGGACACCGGGGAATTCAGATGGATCACCAGGAAGGACGCTGCATTTTATAAGTTTGGCTGGGATAATAATCTCGCTTTGTTTTATACAGTATTTCATGGGTATTACAACAATGAATATGCAGATAGGTATTTATGGCCGCCTTCAGAGGATAAAGATTATGATGGGAATTTTTTGGAGGGCTGAGCAGGAGGTTGTAGTTTATGAAGAAACGAAATGTTTCAAAATTATTTTGTATGGCCATATGTGTCAGCCTTTTAACCGGTTGCGGCGGAGAGTATGCGGGGATAACAGAAGGAGACATCGTATCCGGTTCTGCCGTAAGCGGGGAGACGGTGAGTGGAGATGCTATCCGGGAGAAAACGGTCAGCGGCCCGGCTGTCAAAGAGGACAAAGACGACGGATCCCGGGAAGGGAAAACGGATATGAGTAGCCACCGTTTCTGCACGGATACAAATCTGTATTATGTAAATGAAGATCATAATAAGATCATGCAGGCGAGGGTGGATGGTACACATCGCAAATGTATCAGGGACTGGACGGAAAAAGAAGCAGAATATGAATATATTACCATAGAGGTGATAGTCGTTGACAAAAATTGGTTGTATTATGTTGTGGATTCTTTTGATGAGAAAATCTTATACCGTGTACCGATTGAAAAGGATGCGGAGGGACAGGATGTGATCGGGTTCCCGAAGGAAGAAGAACTTGTTAAAGAAGATATGGTACCTGAGTATGCGGATTCGGATTATTATTTTTATAGTGATATAGATTCTAACCTCATAAAATATGACTTAAAGAGGAAGAAAAAGGTTTCGGAAGAGGAGGAACTGTTCGCAGAGTATATGTTCCGGGTGAATGATCACTATTTGTGTGTGGATAGTGATGAAGTCTATGTCCAGAAAGTAGGTTCGACACGGTGGAAAAAAATATATGATGTTCAGTCAGATCTTGAGTACTATTCTGCTGTACAAAATAACCGGGCGGTGTTTATCGCCGGGGATGTTTCAGAAGAAAACAATGACTGGTGTGTCAATATTAAAAGGTGTGATGAAAAAGCAGCAACTGATTTTGTGACATGGGAACAGATGGTCCGCAATGTGACAGAGGTGGCAGGAGTGAAAACATTAGATGTCTGTCATGTGAAGGATTATTTCTGGCAGGAAGGCAGGCTTTATATCCAGATGCAGGCAGGCTGGATGGAAGAGGGGCTTTATCATATGGAATATATGATGATCAGCCAGGGGGAGAATGAAGATGGTTCTGGCTCGGGGCTCCGGTATGAAAAGGAATTGACCGAATGTATGAATTCCCATGTGAAAGAACAGAGGGGAAGCTGGAGTGTCCGTGGTGATGATGGCATGGAAGAAACCATATTTGTAGAGCATATGGCCGCCAAGGATGCTAATTGTATTGCAATGACGGAGGGGAAAGCGTATCTGAGCCTGTATGACCATGAGAAGGATAAGGGACGGCTCGGGTGTTATGATCTCGATACCGGGAAGTTTGAGTGGATCGGTAAAAATAGTGCGGCATTTTATAAGCTGGCCTGTGACCTGGACCCAGAAAAATATGATAGGGTATTTGATGACGAAGAAGTAAATAGGTATGCGGGTTGGGAGTGGCCGCCATCAAAGGATGAAGAATATGTTGGAAGGTTTACGGAGGGTTGAACAGGAGGTTGTAGTTTATGAAGAAACGAAATGTTTCAAAATTATTTTGTATGGCCGTATGTGTCAGCCTTTTAACCGGCTGCGGCGGAGAGTATGCGGGGATAACGGAAGGAGACATCGTATCCGGTTCTGCCGTAAGCGGGGAGGCGGTGAGCGGAGATGCTATCCGGGAGAAAACGGTGAGCGGTCCGGTTGTGAAAGAGGACAAAGACGACGGATCCCGGGAAGGGAATACGGATATGAGCAGCCACTGCTTCTGCACGGATACAAATCTGTATTATGTAAATGAAGATGAGGATCAGATCATGCAGGCACGGGTAGATGGCACACACCGGAAATGTATCTGGGGAAATAAGAAAGAACTGGATATGGTAGAACTGCTTTGTGTAGATAAAAACTGGTTGTATTATGATGTGACGTTTGACTACTATAAGAAAGAGATCACATACCGCGCACCGGTAGGGAAGGATGAAAAAGGGTATGATACCGTACGCTTTTCGGAAAGTGAGGAACTTGTTAAAACCGGGTTGTTGACTCCGATATATGCAGACGGGGATTATTATTTTTATATCCATCAGGATACGGAAAAATTTATAAAATATGATCTGAAGAGAATGAAAAAAGTGTCAGAGGTGATGGAGGATGGGCTTGGCGGGGAAATTTTCCGGGCAAGTGACTACTATTTTTATTTATATGACGGAGAACTCTATGTTCAGAAGACAGATTCCTCACAGTGGGAAAAAGTCTCGGATGTGATAGTGGATGATCATGTTGTAGCACCTGTTGTAAGTAGTGGTGAGGAACTTCTTTATGCCCGGTATGTCACAAACAAAAATGATGAGTTACGGTTTGATATCCGCCGGCATGATGGGAAACAGGAGCGGCAGTTTGTGACATGGGAGCAGTTGAGCCAGGCGGCAGAGAGGGTGGCAGGGGCGAAAAAAATGGACATTTTTATGCCGGATGCTATATTCTGGCAGGAGGGCAGGCTTTATATCCAGTTACAGACCGGCTGGATGGACGGTGATATCTATCATATGGAGTATATGATGTTCAGCCGGGGAGTCGATGATTCCGGTCTCTGTTATGAGAAGGAATTGACAGAATATATGAAGTCGCATGTTAGGGAACAGAACGGAAAATGGACGGATGAAGAGGAAAATGAGACCGTTTATGTAGAACATATGACAGTTAACGACGCCCAGTGTATCGCGATAGTCGATGGAAAGGCTTATCTGAGCCTGTATGACTACGGAAGGGATAAAGGGCGTCTGGGGCGCTATGACTTAAAAAGCGGGAAATTCGAATGGATCAGCAAAGAGGATAGTGCCTTTTATCTGCTGGGTTTTGATCAGAATATGGATTATTTCAGGCCAGTATTCGGTAGGTATAATAATGAATTTAGGGATGAGTGGTACTGGCCGCCGTCAAAGGATAAAGCATACGAGGGATACTTTGTGGAGGGGTAAGAAGGATGGAAAGATGGAAATGTTCTATGTTAGCAGGTATCGTTTTATGTGCCGGACTGCTGACTGGCTGTGGTGGTGAGTATACCGGCATGACGGGGAGTGACATTGTATCCGGTTCTGCACGGATACAAACCTGTATTATGTAAATGAAGATGACCAGATCATGCAGGCATGGACAGACGGCACACATCGGAAATGTATCAGGGAATGGGAAAATGCGGAAGAGGTAGAAGTCCTCTGTGCGGACATGGATTGGCTGTACTATTATGTGGCTGATTATGATAGCGATGAGATTACATACCGTGCACCGATTGAAAAGGATAAAGAGGGTTATGATGTAGTGCGGTTTTCGAAAGAAGAGGAGATTGTGAAAAAAGGACAGATCGTACCAATATATGCCGATGCGGATTATTATTTTTATATTGATCTGGGTACATGCAAACTTATAAAGTATGACCTGAAGAGGAAGAAAACCATTTCGGAGGATGAAAAACCCGGGGCTGAAGCAAATAAGATTTTCCGCTTGAACGATTATTATTTTTGTTTAGAAAATCCTGGATACTGTTATGTGCAGGAGAAAGATGCCGGAAAGTGGGAAAAAATATGCGGCTGTATGGCTGTTGAGGTAGAAGATTATGTCTTGTTGTCTGTAAGCAATGGCGGTGAGTTTTTTCATCCCCGCTATGTTATAGAAGACGGAGAAAAGGAGGCATCATCGTTTGAGATCATGGGAAGCGATGGAGAGAAAGAGCGCCGGTTTGTGTCATGGGAACAGGTAAGCCAGAAAGTGAAAGGAGCCACAGGAGCGGAAAAGTTGGACATTTGTATGCCGGCTGGGATGTTCTGGCAGGAAGGCAGGCTCTATTTCCAGATACAGGCAGGCTGGATGAAAGAAGGACTCTA
Organism: Lachnospiraceae bacterium; assembly: GCA_021770615.1. The sequence continues at coordinate 34,364 of JAETQR010000004.1, forward strand.
TCATATGGAATATATGGTATTCAGCCAGGGGGAGGATGGTTCCGGGCTGCAGTATGAGAAGAAACTGACCTTATGTATGCGCGCCCATGTAAAGGAACGGATCGGGAAGTGGACAGATGGTTGTGGAAAAGATGAGACCGTCTATGTGGAACGTATGGTCGTCAATGGTGCCAAGTGTATCGCAATGGTGGATGGGACTGCCTATCTGAGCCTGTATGACTATGGGAAGGATAAGGGACGACTCGGATGTTATGATCTGGATACCGGAAAATTCGGGTGGGTCGATAAGCAGGATGCGGCATTTTATAAGTTGGGATATGACTGTGGTGATCCGGATTATTTCTTTGGAGAGGTATTTGATGATCATTATCATAATAGATATGCACATGAGTGGTATTGGCTGCCTTTAAAGATTAAAGATTATAGTTTTTTTTTGGAGGATTGAGGAGAGGAGATATCTTATGAAAAAAATTATAGGATACATATTATTTGCAGGGGTTGTGACCGGTATTTTAACCGGCTGCGGCGGGGAGTATGCGGGGATAACGGAGGGGGACGCCGTATCCGGTTCTGCGGTGAGCGGGGAGGCGGTGAGTGGAGATGCCATCCGGGAAGAGGCAGTGAGCGGCCCTGCTGTGAAAAACGGAAAGGATGGAATATCTGGTAAGAAAACGAAGTCAAATATGAGCAGTCACCGCTTCTGCACGGATACGAACCTATATTATGTAAACGAAAATATGGATCAGATCATGCAGGCAGGGACAGATGGCACACATCGGAAATGCATCAGGAAATGGAAGGAAGAAGTAGAGGTAGAGATCATTTATGTGGACATGGACTGGCTGTACTATCATGTAGATAATTATGATAACGACGATGAGACCACATACCGGGCTCCGATTGAAAAAGACGAGGAGGGGCAGGACGTGGTTCGGTTCCAGAAGGCAGAAGAACTTGTTAAAAAAGAGCTTATGATCCCGATGTATGCGGATTCTGATTATTATTTTTATGATGACCTGAACACAGAGAAACTCATAAAATATGACTTAAAGAAGAAGAAAAAGGTTTCGGAAGAAGATGATGAATTGTTCCCGGATGATATATTCCGGGTGAATAATCACTATTTTTGTGTGGGTTATGATAAAGTCTATGTCCAGAAAGTAGATTCGACACAGTGGAAAAAGATACCTGATGTTCAGTCAAATGTTGAGGACTATTCTGTTGTACAAAATGACCGGGCGGTGTTTGTCGCCGGGTATATTTCAGAAAAAGACAATGACTGGCGTGTGAATATTAAAAGGTGTGATGAAAAAGAAGCAACTGATTTTGTGATATGGGAACAGATGGTCCGCACCGTAACAGAGGCGGCTGGAGTGAAAGAATTAGATGTCTGTGGTGTGGAGGATTATTTCTGGCAGGAAGGCAGGCTTTATATCCAGATGCAGGCAGGCTGGATGGAAGAGGGGCTTTATCATATGGAATATATGATGATCAGCCAGGGGGAGGATGAAGATGGTTCCGGCTCGGGGCTCCGGTATGAAAAGGAATTGACGGAATGTATGAATTCCCATGTGAAAGAACGGAAGGGAAAATGGAGTGATCGTGACCTTGTTTTTGACGACGAAGAAGAAACTGTATTTATAGAGCATATGGCCGTCAAAGATGCCCTATGTATTGCAATGGCGGGGGGAAAAGCGTATCTGAGCCTGTATGACTATGAGAAGGATAAGGGACGGCTCGGATGTTATGATCTGGATACCGGGAAGTTTGAGTGGATCGGTAAAAATAGTGCGGCATTTTATAAGCTGGCCTGTGACCTGGCCCCAAGAGAATATGATGGGGTATTTGATGATGAAGAAGAAAGTATGTATGTGGGTGTCTGGAGTTGGCCGCCATCAAAGGATAAAGAAGATAATGGAGAGTTTGTGGAGGATAAATAAGTGAAGATATAAAGCATTGATCACCCGGAAAGTGGTCAGTGCTTTTTTTACCGCATTTTTATTTTAATAAATACTTGACTTATTTGTCCATAAATCATATAATGCAAGTAATCACTTGCAAGGAGGCGTGAGATGTTTGATGCGACACAGGAGAAGATCATTCATGCGACAATGGAGCTGATCATGGAAAGAGGGTACAGTTGTACGACGACGAAAGATATCGCCATTCGGGCAGGAATCAATGAGTGCACGATTTTCCGTAAATTTAAGGGAAAAAAGGATATCGTACTGGAGGCGATGACCCTGCCGGAGTGGAATCCGCAGTTAAAGGAATCGGACTTTACGGTGGTGGATGAACTTGAGGCTGATTTGATTTCTTTTTCGCAGACGTATTTTTCAAAAGTTACGCCACGCATGGTGCGGATTTCAATCGGCCTGAGAACGCCGGAACTATTTTCCGACACAGCAGCAGGCATTATGGAAATTCCAAATACGTTTATGAAGGTAGTCGTTACGTATCTGGAACGGATGTATCAGAAAGGACAGATCCGAAACAATGATTTTCAGGGAATGGCATTACAGTTTCTTGCGATGAATTTGGGGTTTGTGTTTTTGAAAGCTTCTTTTGGGGATGAATTAACAGAGATCCAAAAGGAAGAATATATCAATAACAGTGTTCGGACATTTATCAATGGGATCAGGTTAGGTTAAGGTACTTTTACATGAGGTGCCTTTTCTCTTGATCTTAATGCAAGTGCATACTTGCGTGCAAAAAGGAGGGAATAAAGTGGTTTATTTTATGGCAGATATGGATGCCTGTTTTTCCTGTGATGAATATAAAGGAATCATCGAGAAAAGGGAAAATTGTGTGGATGCCCGGGCGATCGTTGTAGAAGGAGGAGAAGAGTTATGAATATAGTGATCCATCAGGTTAAGATTAACTTTAATGTAACACCGGAAATCAAAAGATTTGTATATGTTTATATCATAGCAGGGAAAAAGGGCTGCTATCTCATTGACTCAGGGGTGGCTGGCTCGGAAACGATCATTGAAAAGGAGTTAACGCAGATGGGAAGAAGCATATCGGATGTGAAAGCACTGTTTATCACTCATGCCCATCCGGATCACATCGGAGGAGCAGCGGCATTAAAAAGAGCATCTGGCTGTCAGATATATGCAAGTGCCGGGGAAGCGTCCTGGATCGCGAACATTGACCTCCAGTTTAAACAACGTCCCATCCCTGATTTTTATCAACTAGTCAGCGAATCCGTATCGCCGGATCACTTTCTTGCAGAGCATGACACCGTCATTCTGGAACAGGGATTAACGCTGCAGGCCATTTCCACACCGGGACACTCCGCAGACGAAATCTCTTTTATCATGGATAAATCGGTGTTTATCGGTGACAGCGTTCCGGTAAGGGGAGATATTCCCATTTATGTAGATGTGCAGCAACTTCGAAACAGCCTTCATAAACTGTCTGCTTTGTCGGAGATCCATACTTTTTATCCGGCATGGGACCAGACATATTCCCGGATCGAAATGCAGAAAAAAATAAAAGAGGCACTTGAAATGATTGACAAAATTGGGGAAGCCGTAGCGGATGTATTAAAAAGAGACAAGAAAATGAATCCCCCGGAAATAGCCCGTGCAGTATGTGAGAAACTACAGATGCCCTGGCTTATGGGAAATCCTCTTTTTGTAAAAACGATAGAAAGTCATATTCGTATTTTATAAATCTTTTTTCATCCATATATGCGGGCAGCCCTCATCGAAATCGGGGGCACCGAATGTCTGATATCCCTGTTTGTTATAGAAGGGAGCTGCCTGTTTTTGGGCATGGAGAAGAATCTGTTTTCCGCCATACTGTTTGATCTGTGTTTCCGCTATCTGAAGAAGTTCGGCTCCGATTCTTTTCCCGCGGTATGATTTCAGGACAGCGATCCTTCCGATCAAATAAATATCTTTTTTGCCATCTTTGAAAAAACGACAGGTGCCAATCGGTTCCTTCCCTTCAAATATGACGATATGTTTTGCAATGCGGTCGGTTTCGTCAAATTCATCACAAAATCCCTGCTCGTCTATAAAGACGGCTTTGCGGATTTTTATGGCTTCTTCCGGTAATTGATCAAAGAGTTTGTGTTGCATGAGATTGTATCCTTTTTATGGTTTTATTTGTATTGATTGTTCCTTTTCCAGATATGCCAGAAAAGTCTCCCCGGCTTCCTGTATATCTTCATAAGTCCGTTTAAAATTCCCGGTATACCATGGGTCGGCAATATTTCTCGGATTTTTTGAAAAATCGAGAAACTTATAGATTTTATGCTCGGGATCGCCGCCGAAGATGCGCTGCATGTTCTGGATATTCCGGTCGTCCATGCCAATGATAAAATCATAGGCATCATAATCTTTCTTTTTGATCTGGACAGCCCGTTTGCCATAACAACTGATGCCAAGGTCAGACAGGATTTTCTGCGTCCCGTGGTGAGGTGGGTTCCCAAGTTCCTCAGTGCTTGTAGCAACGGAGGCGATGTGAAACTGGGAGGCTAGTCCAAGTTTTTCTATTTTGTCACGGAATAAATATTCTGCCATGGGAGAGCGGCAGATGTTTCCGTGGCAGACGAAAAGTATTTTTATCATTGTTTTTATATCCTTTCAAAAGTCTATGGAAGTCTGTATATTCTTAAAAGCAAATCTTATTTTCCCGGAAGTTCTTTCAATAGTGGCTTACATTTTTTGATAATCTCTCCAACTGTTTTACCACTCTGACGGTATATTTTCATAAGTCCGTTATTTACCTGCTGTTTTGTCTTACCGTCCAAAAGCACCCGAATGATTTGTTCTTTATGTTTTGTATACTCTGGTTCTTTGAAATGCTGTCCGAAAAAGGAGCGTATCTGCGCTTCTCTATTGTTGGTTTTTTTAGACACATTTTTCGATGCATTGGCTTTTCTGCGGGTAGACTTGTTTTTCACCTGCTCGTCTCTTTTATCTATTGTAGAAATTCTTTTTACTTTCCATTTTTCCCCGCAGAACTTCTCAATATCCTTATCAAAATCTGTGTCTTTTGAAACAATAAAATACTCTGCTGTCTTATTCTTTTTTAATAACTTCTCAATATCGAATAAAATCCAAAAATCAGCTGCATTTTCTATCGACCATTTTGCCTCGATATATTTAAAATGAGCCTTGGACTTGTTAATAAGGTTATGAAAATCCAATGTAAGCTTTTCTTCTTTTTTGCGTTCTTCACGATAATATATTCTGACGCAGTCTTTATCCGACAGATTTTTAATACCATCTAAACCGGAACAATGGACATTCTCAAAATCAACAAGAAAAAATCTTTGATATTTTTTCGTTTTTTTACCCATTTACTTTTCTCCTCTCTGATACTGAAATTGAACGCAGACAATATTCCTTTCTTTCTATATCACAATTTGACACAAACATCCAGAAACATCAAACATCCTCATCGGAATTTCCACGTTCTAAACAAGCTCATGTACCAGTCACTTCCCATATAAGAACATATCATCGTATATTAAATCGTTCTCCAAAAAAATTATTTGTTTTACTCCCACCATTTAAGAATCCCCTTTTGGTCTTTCATGAAAAACAACAGACGAATGATTTCTTCATAATAAGGAATGAATTTGCCGTTGTCGATCATCTGAATAATTTCTTCTGGAAACGCCGATTTTGCGGATTGCACTTCTTCGGGCTGTAATACCAGTTCGGAAAGTTCAACTTCGATATTTACAACATAAATATCGTCAAATACCGGGGCATGGTGAATCGTTAACGCAGGTCGTATTCTATTCAGAGAAATGATCCGTCCGGCACTTGTGCGCCGCGCTCCATTGTCTGATTAAGCGGCAGGCGGTCTTTGTCGTATAAATCAAAACGTTCCATAATCATTCCTCCTCTCGCAAAAATTTTTCATGATTTTATTATATAAAAAACATTTTCATTTGTCAAAATGACTGAATGAAGGGTATACTTAAGTATTGCAAGAAAATCCTATATGGGAAATTTCGAGATGATATAACGTTTCTTATGCAAAACACGAATTTTGCAATAAATTTGATTGAGCATCAAATTACTATATGGTATAATCAATTTGTATAATTGAAAAGAACGTAGGATGCGATTTTCCGAAGAACTTTAGTTCTTTTAGATGCCCTCTAGTCTTTTAGTCTTTTACGAAAGAGGGTGATGCCCTATGAGCATAATGGAAGTTTTAACATTATTACTTGTATTATTTGCGGCTCTGTCTTACATAGACAATCATAAAAAGAAATAGCATCCCTACCGCCTAAAGTGAGGATGCTATTCTTTATAACTATTTTTACTGAGGGCAATCGGAGATTCAATTCCGATTACTTCTAAGTAGATTATACACCAGAGCCGCTTGATTTTCAAGTGGCTCTTTCGCTTTTATTGCCCCTATAACACTTGATTTTCGGAAAATATTGAGATTAGTTAGAGTTCTGCCATGGCAGACAAAAAGTATTTTTATCATATCTCTAAAACTCCTTTATCGTATAAATTCTCTTAGCTTTGCACAAATGGATATTTCTTAGTCAGATCAACATCCATCTCCATCATACTCAAGATTCTGCTGGCAGCCCCGGACGGATGATTCGTTCCTGCTTCCCAAGCCTCAACTGTCTTTGGGGATACCCCCATATAACTGGCAAAAATTTTTTGAGACATTCCTGTTCTTTTTCTTATATTTTGTATCTCGGACGCTTTATAGTCTTTGACTGGTACGATCGTTACGGTTCGCCTTTGTAATACTTTTTTCTCTGCTTTTGTATCTTCAACTGCTTCTGTAAGACCTGATATAATACTTTCATATACATTACTCATATTACAGTCCCCTTTCTTTATTTATACTGGATTTTCCAATATATTAATTAATTTTTTGATTTCATTTCGCTCTGTCTTTGAAAGATTATCCTTTTTACTTTTCGGATATACAGTAATCAGATAAACGGTTTCATGAATTACAAAATCCACATAACATACTCTGGTGCTTCCGCTTTTTCCAGAATTTTCAAAGGAAAATCTCATTTTCCGGAGACCTCCTGTTCCCGGTACAACATCTCCAGTCTTTGGATTCTTTAATATTTCTAATTCGAGCCGCCTTAAATCATCATCTGTAAATCCCAGACGCTGCCAGTTTTTTACAAATTCTAATGTTTGTATAAAAGTTCTTGTCATTAGATTACCTCATAATAATTATAATATACCCTATTCAATAGGGAATGTCAATCTCTATTTGCCATAGCAGGACGATACAATAAATGGAATATAGTTAAGAAGATTAAAATTAAGAAAAAAGAATTAAATATTGATGATCATAGAGAGGACATATTTGATTTTTGAACATTGTCCTCTCTATTACTTTATAAATTTTCGATATAAATGTAGTGGTTTTCAAGGAAAAAGATACTTGGGTCTTTCCCGTTTATTCGCCTTTCCGGTCACAGTACTCCCCATATTTCTCATCCACAAGCTGATCGATATAATCTTTACTAAACAACGGGAACTGTCCCGCCAGTTCGTCCTTTAGGATCTCTGTCACATGGAAAAAGTTTTCTTCTTCTGACAGTTCTTCGTTATCAAGGGATGAAAAATATTCGTCTGTGAACTGACTTTCAATATAAGCCTGAACCCTTTCAAGTATGTTTTCCTCTTCCGAAACAAGGTTTTTGATCCGGCCTGCCTTGCGCAGAGAAGAGACCCCGATGCCTAAAAAGATCGTAAAGACGACAAATAAAACAATCATAGAATAGTTATTAAATAAATGAAGGATACCTGCCAGATTAATCCCGGTAAATGCATATCCTAAAATCGCAAATACGATGAAAGAGTAGCCGCTGAATTTGAGGTCCTCGTATTTATCTTTTTTGTTTACGTAAACCGTGCTGGCTTCCGTCCTCAGATCGGAGAGCAGTTCGTTTGCCTCCTCATCTTTAATCTCATCTAACTGTTCCTCAAGGATCGGTAAGATCTTTTCCAGGTCAAGTTCATCTGCTTCCTCTACTTTGGCAAAGCTGGTCACGATCTCCGTAGCGCGTTCAAGTTCCGGGTAAGCGACCACGAGATAAAAGCCATCATTTTCTTCATGGGGCATAAGAGCGCAGGTCGTCAGTCCGGAAAAACGGAAAAAGCGTAGGAATTTGTTCCCGGCCGCCTCATCCGTTACAGAGCCGATGATCTGGGGGGCGTCTTTATCGATCTCCTCCGGAAGTTCGGTGACAAGTTCACACCCACAGTCTACACAAGTAGTAACCCCTTCGATATATTCATTTCTACATTTTGGACACCACATAACTAAAACTCCTTTCCAAATTGGCATCGCCAGGCTATACACGGATCCGCAGATCCTTCTTTTTGTGCGAAAACTAGTTTTATAGTAGCATAGACGGAATAAAAAAGCAATTTTTTTCTTGTCGGGATATTTCACGAATGGTATACTAATGATATTGGCGCTGCCCAGCTTGGCCGGGCGACGCCAAAAGGTCATGAACAAATGAAATGGAGATCGCTATGGCATTTAAAAATAGAAGAAGACTGGCATTGCCGGAAGAAGTTCTTTTGAGCATTGAGAAGCCCGCCAGATATACGGGAAATGAGATCAATATGGTAAAAAAAGATCCGGAGACAGTGGATGTCCGTTTTTGTATGTGTTTTCCGGATGTATACGAGATCGGAATGTCACATCTGGGGATCCAGATCCTTTATGATATGCTTAATTCATGGGAGGATACATACTGTGAGCGGGTGTATTCCCCGTGGCCGGATCTGGATCAGATCATGCGGGAGAAGAAGATTCCCTTGTTTGCCTTAGAGACCCAGCAGCCGGTAAGGGATTTTGACTTTCTGGGGATCACGCTGCAGTATGAGATGTGTTATACGAACATCCTCCAGGTTTTGGAATTATCGGGGATTCCGCTGTATACGAACGAACGGACAAAAAAAGATCCGTTTGTTATCTGTGGGGGACCCTGCACATATAATCCGGAGCCGGTCGCCGATTTTTTTGATCTTGTGTATATCGGGGACGGTGAGACTTCGTACCGGGAACTTCTGGATGTTTACAAAAAATGGAAAGAACGTGACGGGGAGAGAAGTGAATTTCTGAAAGAGGCCGCTGGGATCGATGGTATTTATGTTCCCTCTCTGTATGAGATCACATATCACACGGACGGAACCATCCGGGCCATGACCCCGAAAAGCAAAAAAGTTCCACAAAAAATAAAAAAACAGGTGGTAAAAGACCTGACCGGTACATTTTATCCGGAGAAGCCGCTTGTCCCTTATATCCGGGCGACCCAGGACCGGGTCGTACTGGAGATACAGCGTGGTTGTATCCGGGGATGCCGGTTCTGTCAGGCGGGCATGGTTTACCGGCCGATCCGTCCGAGAAATATTGAATACCTGAAAGAAATGGCTGTTTCCATGCTCGATCACACAGGGTATGAGGAAATCACATTAAGCTCTTTAAGTTCCAGTGATTATAAAGAACTTGCGGAGCTGGTTTATTTTCTGATCGATGAATGCAAGGAACGAAAGATCAATATTTCCCTTCCTTCCCTTCGCATTGATGCCTTTTCTCTGGATGTGATGAGCAGGGTGCAGGATATCAAAAAGAGCAGCCTTACGTTTGCTCCGGAGGCAGGTTCCCAGCGCATGCGCAATGTGATCAATAAGGGATTGACAGAAGAGGTCATCTTAAACGGTGCATGGGAGGCGTTTCAGGGAGGATGGAGCCGGGTCAAACTTTACTTTATGCTCGGGCTGCCGGGAGAGCGCAAAGAGGATATTGAGGAGATCGCTGTTCTTGCCGATAAGATTGCCGCAAAGTATTTTGAGCTTCCGAAAGAAGAACGCCATGGAAGGCCGGAGATCGTAGCAAGTACATCCTTTTTTGTACCGAAGCCTTTTACCCCTTTTCAGTGGGCGCCGATGGATACCGCAGAGAATTTTGAAGAAAAGAGACGGTTTCTGCTCGGCAAGGTGAAAGAGCAGTTAAATCAGCGTTCGATCCGCTATAACTGCCACGATGCAGTCACATCCGAGCTTGAGGGGATTTTTGCAAGGGGTGACAGGAAGCTTTCAAAGGTGATCGAGGACGCCTACCGCCGGGGCTGCATGTTTGATGCATGGACAGATTACTTTAAAGGAGATATATGGGAGCAGGTACTTTCGGACAATCAGGTTTCGAGAGATTTTTATAATTACAGGGAGCGTGAAAAGGATGAGATCCTTCCCTGGGATTTTATCGATATCGGGGTATCCAAAGATTTTCTCTGGCGGGAATATGAAAATTCCAAAAAGGAGACCGTCACCCCGAACTGCCGCCAGAAGTGCAGTGGCTGCGGGGCGATGAAATTTGGTGCGGGAGTCTGCGTTGAACAGGGTGCCGCCGGGCCAAAATGATAGTGATGGAAAAATAAGAAAGGTCGGTATAACAGATTGAAAACGAGAATGAGATTTACCAAAACCGGTTCACTTAAGTTTATCGGGCATCTGGACTGTATGCGTTTTTTCCAGAAAGCGATACGCCGGGCGAAGCTTGACGTGAGCTATTCCAATGGGTTCAACCCACATCAGATCATGAGTTTTGCGTCTCCGTTAAGTGTCGGGCTGACCAGTGACGGGGAATATATTGATATCGAATTCAATTCGCTCCCGGAGATGTCAAAGGAAGAGCTCATCCGGTATATCAACCAATATATGACAGAGGAACTCTTTGTCACAGAAATCCATGTACTGGAGGAAACCTCAAAGACCTCCATGGCCTTGTTAAATGCCTGTGATTACATGATCACACTGAAAGACGGCACGGATTTTTGCCATAATACAGAAGCAGCCGCTGACTTTTCCCTTCGGGAGACGTTTGGGAAGTTCATGGAGCAGGAGCAGATCACGATCCGGAAAAAGACAAAAAAGAGCGAGCAGGAGATCGACCTGAAACCATTTATCCTTGCTTATGCATTTTCAAAAGAGGCGTTTGAAAAACTGGATGGAGTGGCAAAACTTCCTGAACTCAATCATGAATATGACAGTGAAGAACAGCTTTACTTAAAGCTCGTATCCGGAAGTGTGACCAATATCAAGCCCGAGCTTGTACTTGAAGCATACATGAAGTACCTTGACACCCGGATGAAGCCATTTTCCTATCAGGTACACAGAATTCAGATGTACTTCAACCCAAACACCCCCAAACGGGCTGAGGGGGCATCGGATCTGCCTCAAAAACAAGCATGAGAACGGAGGTGTTAAGATGATAAAAAGACAGGCGGCCATCATCCGGAAAGATGATCTCTATGTATGTGCGGTACTTCAAGATCAGGATCTGGATGATGCCATTGTAGATGAAGTGGGGGACAACTCGTTAAAGACAGGGGAAATCTACATTTGTAAAGTAAGCCATGTCGTAAAGAATATCAATGCCGCTTTTGTAGAAGTTAAGAAAAATGTCATGTGTTATCTGCCGTTAAAGGAGCCGGGTATGGGAGCAGATAAGGTCTGTGCAGGAATGGAGTTTCCGGTTCAGGTAAAAAAAGCGGCGGTCAAGTCAAAGCAGGCGGTCGTTTCACGTAAACTTGAATTTTCGGGGAAATACGCAGTGATCACGACGGTAAACCTGACGAAAAATATTTCCGCAAAGATCACGTCACAGGAGAAAAGGGCTGAACTTGGGGAAATCCTCGATGAATTTAAAGATTCTGCATATGGCATCATATTGAGAACAAGCTGTGAGAAAGCAGAGCGGCAGGCAATCGAAAAAGAGTGTCGGATGCTTCTTTCTGAAGCGGGATCGGTGATAAAAACATCGGAGAGCCGGACGTGTTTTTCCCGGGTCTACTGCTCCCCGATGGAATTTGTAAAATACCTGCGGGACTGTAAAAACGAAAATTTTGACCGGATCATAACGGATGACGTAGAATGCTTCCGGCTGCTCACGGACAGCGGATATTTTTCGGGAGAGAATCTCATTTTTTATGAAGACCCTTCGTATCCTCTGGATAAGCTTTTGGGCATCACTTCAAAATTAAAGAAGGTTCTGTCAAAACACGTCTGGCTGAAAAGCGGCGGCTCGCTTGTGATCGAACCGACAGAAGCCCTTACGGTGATCGATGTGAATACGGAAAAAGCCATCGCAGGAAAGCGAAACAGTGAGACCACTTTTTTTAAGATAAATATGGAAGCGGCGAAAGAGGCGGCCAGACAGATCCGTATCCGGAACCTTTCCGGGATCATCCTGATCGATTTTATCGACATGAAGGAAAAAGAGCATATCAGGCTTTTGTTACATGAACTTGAGAATGAGTTCAGAAAAGACAGCGTTCGGACTACACTTGTAGATATTACGAAACTGGGGCTGGTGGAGATTACGAGGATGAAAATGCGTAAGCCTTTGTCTGCATTTTTTGTGAAGTCAAAAAGTACTTGCCTCAAATAAAATCTATGGTATAATGGTTTCTGGTGTGTTTTTCCCTTACATAACAAATAAGGCGGGAAAACGCGTCCGAACAAACAATTTGGAAGGAGCAAATGAAAAAATGGCAAACATGAATGATTGTCCGGAAAAGCAGCCGTTGACAGACGAGTATTTGGAGAAAATGAATGCTTACTGGCGCGCCGCAAACTATTTAGCAGCAGCTCAGCTTTACATGCTTGACAACCCGCTTTTACGTGAACCTCTTACGAGAGACCAGGTTAAGAAAAAAATTGTAGGTCACTGGGGAACAGTTCCAGGTCAGAACTTTGTTTATACGCATTTAAACAGAGCGATCAAAAAATATGATCTTGATATGGTGTTGATATCAGGCCCGGGCCATGGTGGGAATTTCTTCGTGGCAAACTCATATTTAGAGGGGCATTACAGTGAAATCTATCCGAACGTAAGTCAGGATATCGAGGGTATGAAGAGACTTTGCAAACAGTTCTCTTTCCCGGGTGGTATTTCCAGCCATGTAGCACCTGAGACGCCGGGTTCCATCAACGAAGGTGGAGAGCTTGGTTATTCGATCGCACATGCTTTTGGTTCCGTATTTGATAACCCGGAACTGATCACAGCGACGATCGTAGGTGACGGTGAGGCCGAGACAGGCCCGCTTGCCACGGCATGGCATTGTAATAAATTTTTGAATCCGGTAACAGACGGTGCGGTACTTCCGATCCTTCACCTGAACGGATATAAGATCAGTAACCCGACGATCTTTGCACGTATTTCACATGAAGAGGTTGAGAACTTCTTCCGTGGCTGCGGTTGGGAGCCGATCTTTGTCGAAGATGAGATGGGTAGCGCTGATTATATCATGAATATGCACCGTAAGATGGCAGAGGCTCTTGATACAGCTGTAGAAAAGATTAAGGCGATCCAGAAGGATGCCCGTGAGAATGGTAATACAGAGCGTCCGTTCTGGCCGATGATCGTACTTCGCACACCAAAAGGATGGACTGGTCCGAAAGTAGTAGACGGACAGCAGATCGAAGACTCCTTCCGTGCCCATCAGGTACCGATCACAATGGAGAAACCGGAGCATTTGGATCTTTTGAAAGAGTGGTTATTAAGTTACAAACCGGAAGAGCTTTTTGATGAAAATGCACAGCTTATCCCTGAACTGAGAGCCCTTACACCAGACGGTGACTCGAGGATCAGTGCGAACCCGCATGCCAATGGAGGCCTTCTTTTGAGAGACCTTCGTCTCCCGGATTTCCGTGAGTACGGCGTAGATGTACCGAAACCGGGTGCTGTGGAAAAACAGGATATGATCGAGCTCGGTGCTTTCGTTCGTGATATCTTTAACTTAAACGAAGAGACGAAAAACTTCCGTATCTTTGGCCCGGATGAGACGATGTCAAACAGACTGTATCATGCCTTTGAGGCGACAAACCGTGACTGGAACGGGATCAAATATGATAATGACGAATTTCTTGCAAACGACGGAAGGATCATGGACTCCATGCTCAGTGAGCATATGTGTGAGGGGTGGTTAGAAGGATATCTTCTGACCGGACGTCATGGTTTCTTTGCAAGTTATGAGGCATTTATCCGTGTCGTAGACTCGATGGCTGCCCAGCATGCAAAATGGCTGAAGGTGACGTCAGAGCTTCCGTGGAGACAGAAGATCGCATCCCTGAACCTCCTGCTCACATCAAATGTATGGCAGCAGGATCACAATGGATTTACCCATCAGGATCCGGGATTTTTAGATCACATTGCAAATAAAAAGGCGGACGTTGTCCGCATGTATCTGCCGCCGGATGCCAACTGTCTGCTTTCCTGCTTTGACCACTGTATCCGAAGCAAGAATTACGTGAACGTGATCGTGGCATCCAAACATCCGAGCCATCAGTGGCTGACGATGGAGCAGGCAGTCAAACACTGTACACAGGGTATCGGTATCTGGCAGTGGGCAAGTAACGACCAGGGTGAAGAGCCGGATGTCGTACTGGCATGCTGCGGAGATACGCCGACGAAAGAGGCACTTGCCGCTGTTACGATCCTGCGTGATAACATTCCGGATCTTAAGATCCGCTTTGTCAATGTCGTCGATCTTATGAAGCTCGAATCCAATTCCAAGCATCCTCATGGCTTGACAGATGCGGAATATGATGCGATATTTACAAAAGATAAACCAATTATCTTTGCGTTCCATGGTTATCCGACGATGATCCATGAATTGACTTATTACCGGACAAACCGTAACCTTCATGTATTTGGTTATGAAGAAGAGGGAACGATCACAACTCCATTTGACATGAGAGTCCAGAATAAGATCGACCGCTTTAACCTGACCAAATCTGTCGTTCAGAACCTTCCTCAGTTAGGAAACAAAGCTTCCTTCCTGATTCAGAAGATGAATGATACGCTTGTTGCCCATAAGCAGTATATCCACGAAGAAGGCATCGACCTTCCGGAAGTACGTGACTGGGTATGGCATACGCCGGAAGATAAATAAGAAACATATTTGATGTGACAACCAGACTGTAAGACATACGAACATGTTTATTATAATATGTTCACATGCCTTAGTCTGGTTGTTTTTTTATATAGAAAAGATTATAATAATATGAACAGGAGGAAAAGGTTATGAGCGAGAAAAGATTTGCAATTTTAATTGATGGAGACAATATTTCATCTAAGTATATTGAATGTATCATGGATGAAATGACGAAATTCGGCGAGAGTACTTACCGGAGGATTTATGGTGATTTCTCCCGCGAGGATAAGAACCCATGGAAAGATGTACTGCTAAAACATTCAATCATTCCCATGCAGCAATTTCAGAATACAAAAGGGAAAAATGCGACGGACTCTGCTCTGATCATAGACGCAATGGATATTTTGTATTCAAATAACGTTGATGGTTTCTGCATCGTCTCATCGGACAGTGACTTTACAAGACTTGCCAGCCGTCTAAGGGAGTCAGGGATGGAAGTAATCGGTATGGGAGAGAACAAAACACCAAAAGCTCTGCGGGCAGCTTGTTCACAGTTTATTACATTAGAAGTGTTATTGGCGGAGAAAACGAATGATGAACAGGTAGAAAAGCATGAGGAACTTCAGAACAATTTAAGTGATGAGAAAACGGCAGAGGAAGAAAATGTTGTTTCCAAAGAGCGTATATCTGAAGCAATCATAGAGATCATAACATCAAATGAAAATAAGGGAAGAGATACCAGTTTGGGGGAAATAGGTTCTACACTTATTAAAAAGTATTCCGATTTTGATGTAAGAAATTATGGATATAGTTCGCTGTCCCGTTTTCTGGAAAAAATCGAGACATTTGAATTAGTGCAGAATGATAAGAGCATTAACGTGATATTAAAAAGAAATGAGGATGAAATCTCAAAGTTCATAATAAGATCAATACAGGATGAAGGAGAATCAGGAATCGATCTTGGACAACTTGGACAGAAGGTAAGAAATTATGATCCGACTTTTAAATCAAAAAGATTTGGATATTCTACTTTTCAAAAGTATGTCCAAAGTATTAAAGGAGTAGTGATCGAGGTCGGTGAAAGGAACCAGAAATCTGCCGTTATCAGAGAAGATTAAGAAGACCTGTGTGATGAAATTAGCCGTAACAGAAGAGTTAAGGTTAATTTCAAAATCACATGCCTGTTTTACAAATTTGCAGTATTTCATAGGAAATGCTTTTCAGAGCATGGGTTATAAATGCGCCGGTATGAGGCGCGCGTATAAAAGTGCGTGTTTTTGCACTTTTGCACGCCCATACCGCTGCGTATTTATGGAGCGCAAGAGTCCATGCGGCGAAAAACATTTCCTATGAAATACGGAACTGTAAAACAAACAGCTCCCACAAAAACAGTTGACAATCTCCGGAAGCCATGATATATTATAGAGGTATGCCGCACAACGAGGTATAGTTCTGCCCATTTTTCGGCTTTCAAAGCGGAATTTTATATGAGACAGGCACCGTAGTTGGCGAGTAAAATGATTAGGAGGTGCTATATGTACGCAATTATAGCAACCGGTGGTAAACAGTATAAAGTAGAAGAAGGCGACGTGATCAAAGTTGAAAAGCTTGGTGTGGAAGCTGGTGAGACAGTTACATTTGATCAGGTTCTCGTTGTCAGTGACGGAGAGACGAAAGTTGGTACTCCTACCGTAGCAGGTGCTTCTGTAACAGCGACTGTTGTTGCTGAAGGGAAAGCAAAAAAGGTTATTGTTTACAGATATAAGAGAAAAACCGGCTACCATAAGAAAAATGGTCACAGACAGCCATTTACACAGGTTAAGATCGACAAAATCAATGCTTAAGTTTCTGAAGTAAAAGCGCCATATTTGATTTTAGGTTGATATTTACTTGTAAGGAGGTGTGTCCAAATGATTCAGGTTCGTGTTAAGAAATCGGACAGTGGAAATATTATCGGTTTTTATGTTTCTGGTCATGCCGGATATGCAAGATCCGGTACGGATGTTGTTTGTGCAGGTGCTTCTGCGCTTGTGATCAACTGTATCAATTCGATTGAGAAATTTTCCGATACCCGGTTTGATCTGGTACAGAACGAACAAGATGGAGTGATTGATTTTACCTGTAAGGAGCCTTTGGATGACAGGGCAGTAGTGCTTATGAAATCCTTGTTTCTGGGGTTACAGGAGATCCAGGACACATATGGAAATGATTATGTTACATTTGATTAATTTATGTTAGGAGGGAAATGTCATGATAAAAATCAACCTTCAGTTCTTTGCTCACAAAAAGGGAATGGGTTCTTCAAAGAATGGACGTGATTCCGAGTCAAAGAGATTAGGGGCAAAAAGAGCAGACGGACAGTTCGTTTTAGCTGGTAATATTCTTTACAGACAGCGTGGTACGAAGATCCATCCGGGTACAAACGTTGGAAAAGGTGGAGATGATACATTGTATGCATTGGTTGATGGAGTTCTTCGTTTTGAAAGAAAAGGAAGAGACAAAAAACAAGCCAGCGTATATCCAGTTGAAACAGAATAATTTATATAACTGCAGAGCTTAAGGCTAAGGTGGTTATGATTTCTGAATGATTTAGGGCTGTCAGGTTTTTGACAGCCCTTTTCTACCATATAAGGAGGCAGGCATGTTTGCAGACCAGGCAAAAATATTTATCCGCTCAGGAAAAGGCGGCGACGGGCATGTTAGTTTCCGGCGGGAGCTTTATGTACCGGCAGGAGGTCCTGACGGCGGCGACGGCGGAAAAGGTGGCGATCTGATCTTTGAAGTGGATCCCGGTATCAACACATTAAATGAATTTCGTCATATCCGGAAATACGTTGCAGAAGATGGGGAACCGGGTGGGAAAAAACGGTGCCATGGAAAAGATGGCAAGGATCTTGTCGTAAAAGTTCCGGCGGGAACGATCGTAAAAGAAGCCTCTACCGGGCAGGTTATCACAGACATGTCCTATGAAAATACAAGGGAAGTCATATTGAAGGGCGGGCGTGGTGGAAAAGGAAACCAGCACTATGCGACACCTACGATGCAGGTACCCAAATATGCCCAGCCGGGAAAGCCGGCGATGGAACTTGAAGTTCTGCTTGAACTTAAGACGATTGCGGACGTAGGGCTTGTAGGTTTCCCAAACGTCGGGAAATCTACCTTTTTATCCAGAGTGACCAATGCCAGACCCAAGATTGCAAATTATCATTTTACCACGTTGAATCCAAATCTCGGAGTTGTTGATCTGGAAGGAACGGATGGTTTTGTGATCGCAGACATCCCGGGACTCATTGAGGGTGCTTCAGATGGGATCGGACTTGGGCATCAGTTTTTGAAACATATCGAGCGGACGAGGGTGATCGTCCATATGGTGGATGCCGCATCTACGGAAGGAAGAGACCCTATTCAGGATATTCGTGTGATCAATGGGGAATTAAAGGCATACAGTGAGGAAGTTGCTTCGAGGCCGCAGGTTATCGCAGCTAATAAGACGGACTGTTTTTACGGAGATGAAGAGGAGACGGTGATCACTCTTTTAAAGGAAGAATTTGAACCTCAGGGGATCAAAGTATTTCCGATATCGGCTGTCACGGGAAGTGGTGTCAGAGAACTTTTATATCATATAAAAAAGATGTTGGATGAGATGAAGGAAGAAAAGGTTGTATTTGAAAAAGAATACCTGATCAAAGAGCCTGATTTCCAGAACGAACCTTTTGAGGTGTTTCGGGATGAAGATGGTATCTTTAAGATCGAGGGGCCGAGAGTTGAGCGGATGCTTGGCTACACAAACCTTGATTCCGAAAAAGGATTTGAATTTTTCCAAAACTTCCTCAAAAATAACGGAATGCTGGAGGAATTAGAAGCCCTTGGAATTGAGGATGGGGATACGGTTCAGATCTACGGATGGAGTTTTGAATATTTTCGCTGATGAATTTTATATGCACAGTGAAGAAAGAAATGGAGATTAACATGACAAGTAAAGAAAGAGCACATTTAAAAGGACTGGCGATGAACATCAACCCGGTATTCCAGATTGGAAAATCTTCTGTCACACCTGAGATCACGACAGCGATCGATGAGGCGCTTGAGGCAAGAGAGCTGATCAAGCTCCATGTATTAAAGAACTGCTTTGACGATCCGCGTGCGATCGCAGAAATGCTGGCAGAACGAACCCATTCTGAGGTAGTTCAGGTGATCGGCAAAAAGATTGTCTTATACCGGAAGTCGAAAGACAAAAAACAGAGAGGATCTGATCGTGTTGAAAACAGGCATAATGGGAGGAACGTTTAATCCGATCCATAATGTTCATCTGATTATGGCAGAAGAGGCCAGAAAGCAGTTTGATCTGGATGAGATTTGGTTTATGCCCTCAAAGAATCCACCTCACAAAGACAAATGTGAACTGGCATCGGATGAGCACCGGAGACGGATGATCGAACATTCGATACAGGATAACCCATATTTTAAATTTTCCGGAATCGAACTGGAGCGGGAAGGGACTACTTATACAAAAGATACTTTGGCAGAAATTAAGGAAACCTATCCGGAAAAGGATTTTTATTTTATCGTGGGTGGGGATTCACTGGCCGCCATGGACACATGGAACAGGCCGGATCTTATTTTTCAGAACTGCCATATCCTTGTGGCAAACCGTGACCATACGGATAATGTTAAAATTCAGGAGTGGATCCATTTTTACGAACAAAAGTATGAAGGAGTACGGATTTCAGAGATTGTAATGCCTTCAATCTCTATCTCTTCTGAAATGATACGAAAAAAGCTGGCAGGCGGTCAGAATATTTCCGATTATTGTCCGCCTGTCGTGGCGACATACATTAAGTGCAATAACTTATATGGTTTTGAGGGAAACCTTTTTGAAAAAAAGCCCTCTGATATGGAGATTATGAATTTTCTTTCCGCATGCCTGAAGCCAAAACGTCTGCTTCATACGCTTGGAGTCGCAGTAACTGCGGCAAATATGGCGGCCATATATGGCTGTGACCCTATGGATGCTTACCGGGCAGGCCTCCTCCACGACTGTGCAAAATATCTTACCGGAGAGGAACAGATCGCCCAGTGCCAGGAACATGGAATTTTCCTGACGCAGATCGAAAGGGAAAATCCCGTGCTGATCCATGGAAAGCTTGGCGCTTTTTATGCCCGGACAAAATATCAGGTTGATGAAGAAGAGATCTTATCAGCGATCACGTATCATACGACGGGGCGACCAGAGATGTCTCTTTTAGAAAAGATTCTGTATCTGGCAGATTATATGGAGCCGGGAAGAAGTATGAAAT
Organism: Lachnospiraceae bacterium; assembly: GCA_021770615.1. Next base: position 54,572 of record JAETQR010000004.1, read on the forward strand.
GTAAACCTTATTCTCTTAAAAAGATCAGAAAGGCCTGTTTTTCTGATCTGGACAAGGCGCTTTTTATGGTTTTAGAAAATAGCGTTTGTTATTTAGAGAAATCAGGGAAATTAGTAGATGAACAGACAGTAAAAACCTATGAATACTATAAAAAACAATAGCAGATGAGGAGGAATATATGCTGGATTCAAAAGAAATGGCAAAAGTGGCGTATGATGCCCTTGACGAAAAATTGGGAAAAGACATCCGTATTATTAAAATCGATGAAGTATCGGTTATTGCAGATTATCTGATCATCGCAAACGGACAAAATAGTCTGCAGATTGCGGCCCTTACCGATAATGTGGAGATGAAGATGGCGCAAAATGGGATTGAGAGTAAACGGATCGAGGGAAATAAAAAATCTACCTGGATCCTGATGGATTATGGTGATGTGATCGTTCATGTATTCTCGCCGGAGGACAGATTATTTTATGACCTGGAGAGGATCTGGCGGGATGGAAAAACGGTTGAGAGGGAGGAACTGGAGTAAAAAACCGGATAAAATCAAAAAGGACATCATTTATTTTTATTTGAAACAAACACAGGCAAGCCTGCGAAAAGTTTCAAATAAAAATAAATGATGTCCTTTTGGTTTAGTATCCGACAAGAGATTAGTTATTTTGTGACTATTATAAATTCGAAATTTCAGGTTGTCAGGAAAAACAAGTAAACACAAAAAACTGCAGAAAGTTTCGGTGTCGTTGTATTACATCAGGCGGAAGAGTCCGACTACGGTACCAAGAATGATAACTTCATCGACATAAATGGGATCCATCGTATCATTTTCCGGCTGGAGACGATATCTGCCTTCTTCTTTGTAGTAGGTTTTTACTGTTGCGGAATCATCCACAAGCGCTACGACGATGTCACCATTTTTGGCAGTAGGGCTCTGGCGGACGATCACCTTATCACCATCATATATCCCGGCGTTGATCATACTTTCTCCCCGTACATTCAGGATAAATAAGTCACCTGCAGGGAGTTCATCGGCAAGGAGCGGAAAATATCCACTGATATTTTCTTCTGCAAAAATTGGCTGTCCTGCAGCTACGGTTCCTACGATCGGAATATTTCTCATCTCCTTGCGGGTCAGATTAAAGTTGTCATCTACGATTTCAATCGCGCGTGGTTTGGTTGGGTCTCTGCGGATATATCCGTTTTTCTCAAGTGTTTCAAGATGTGAATGGACCGATGATGTTGATTTGAGATTTACAGCTTTACATATCTCTCTCACGGCAGGCGGATAGCCTTTCGCGAGGATCTGTTCCTTTATATACTCTAAGATTTCACTTTGTTTGGCAGAAATTCGACCATTTCCCATATCTGATTACCTCCTGGATAATATTTATGCAAACAACTGTTTGTGTTTATAATATATCACAGATCCCCGACTTTGTCAAACGTTTGTTCTGAATTTTTTGAGAAGTTTTGTCCTTGTGAATTTTGTTTAAAATTTAGTGGACAAAATTTCGTGATATGGTTATAATTATGAAGGAAAGCTTTTTGAGATAGGAGAGATAAACAAATGAGTGAGGAAAATCAGGAAAAATTTTTACAAAAATTAAAGAATGACAAAAAATTTCGATTTGAATTTATTATAGGTATCTGGTCCGGTATCATTTCGTTGATGCTTGTAGTGGCACTTGTTTTTGTTACGAAGTATTTTATACTGAATGATAACAGCATTGAAAGTGATGATGTTGTCGAGGAGACGCCTGTGACGACTACTGCCCAGGCAGTTACGGTCAGAGAGACGGATCCTCCTTATGACAATGCGATCATTAATGGAAACGAAGAAGATTTTGATGATGGTGAAGATGATGGGGACGAGCTTAAATCGGCAGAAAAAGCGTATGCTACCACAGTGGTAAATGTGAGAAGTGAACCTTCCCTGACTGCTTCTGTGATCGGGAAGCTTCAAAAAGGCCAGGAAGTAAAGATCGTGGAGTTTGACAAGGAATGGACGAAAATTTCTTATAATACAACGGAAGGGTATGTGAGTACGATCTATCTGAGTGCAAATAAGCCGGAGCAGGAACCGGTTGCTTCTTCAGCTCCGGCAAAGGTTACGCCGAAGCCGGCAAAGACGCCAAAGCCTACCAAGAAACCGACAAAGACACAAAAGCCGGCGAAGACGCCGAAACCAACGAAGGCACCGAAACCGACAACAGCACCACCGGAACCGGTGAATACTCCACAGCCAACGCCGGAACCGCCCAAGACGCCAGAGCCGACGCCGGAACCACCGAAGACGCCGCAGCCGACACCGGAGCCGCCGGCACCGACAGAAACATCGGAACAGACGGAGTCCTGAAGAAACAGGCTGTAAGCCATCCGGGGTGAGCGGAGAAATCATTCCCCGGATACCGCATCAAAAGATGATCATGTGAATGGAGAACAAATACAATGGAAGAGCAGCTTACACCGATGATGCAGAAATATCTGGAAACAAAAGAGGAATATAAGGACTGCATTTTGTTTTACCGGCTGGGAGATTTTTATGAGATGTTCTTCGAAGACGCCAAATGTGTTTCGAAAGAGCTTGAACTTACTCTCACCGGAAAAAGCTGCGGATTAAAGGAGAGGGCACCCATGTGTGGTGTCCCCTTTCATTCTGCGGAGGGTTATATTACCAGACTTGTATCGAAGGGATACAAAGTAGCGATCTGTGAACAGGTAGAGGATCCTAAACTTGCAAAAGGACTTGTAAAAAGAGAGGTTATCCGGGTGGTGACGCCGGGGACAAACTGTAATCTCGATGCACTCGATGAGAGTAAGAACAATTACCTGATGGGGATTGTCTCTTCCGGAGATTGCTTTGGCATATCTGCAGTGGATGTGACCACAGGGGAATATCTGCTGACAGAAGTAGATACATCCGCAAAATTGTTAGATGAAATCAATAAGTTTATGCCCTCCGAGATCATATGTAACGATGCATTCTACATATGTGGTATAGATGTCGAGGAGCTAAAGGGGCGGCTTGGTATATCGATTTCTGCCCTTGCCCCTCATTATTTTGATGAAGAGATGTGTAAGAAAGCGCTCTGCCGTCATTTTAGCGTCGCTTCGCTGGATGGTATGGGGCTTTCGGATTTTTCGATCGGTGTCCTCGCTGCCGGCGCAGTTATGGAGTATCTTGTGGAGACGCAGAAAAATTCACTTGCGCATATTTTATCACTGGTTCCCTATTATTCAGGAAAATATATGCTTCTTGACCGGAACACGAGGCGGAATCTGGAACTTGTCGAAACCCTGCGTGAAAAACAAAAACGTGGTTCGCTGCTCTGGGTGCTTGACCGGACAAAGACGGCCATGGGAGCGAGAAAACTCAGGAGCAGCATCGAGCAGCCACTCATCAATAAAGAAGAGATCATAAAAAGATATGATGCCATCGATGAATTGAACCAGAATATGATCACGAGAGAGGAGCTGCGGGAATATTTGAATCCAATCTATGATCTGGAGCGGCTTCTTAGTAAGATAAGCTATAAGTCTGCCAATCCAAGGGATATGATCGCTCTTTTAAGTTCACTTAAGATGCTGCCTCATATTTTATTTCTCTGTAAAAATTTTGAGGGACGTTTTTTTAATGAATTAAGCGAAGAACTCGATCCGCTCGAAGATCTCTGTGAACTCATTGCCTCTGCGATCCAGGAAGAGCCACCGCTTGCGCTCCATGACGGGGGGATCATAAAAGGGGGGTACAATGAACAGGTCGATAAACTCAGAACAGCAAAATCAGAAGGGAAGACATGGCTTGCTTCCCTGGAATCCGAGGAGCGTGAAAAGACGGGGATAAAAAACCTTAAGGTCAAGTTTAACCGGGTATTTGGATATTATCTGGAAGTGACAAATTCTTATAAAGCGCTTGTGCCGGAAAACTGGATGCGTAAGCAGACACTGGCAAATTCTGAGCGCTATACGACAGAGAAATTAAAGGAACTGGAGGACATCGTATTAGGCGCTGAGGAGAAATTATATAATCTGGAATATCAGTTGTTTTGTGAGATACGGGATCATATTTTCACACAGGTGGACCGGATCCAGCGGACAGCAAAAGCAATCGCTATGATCGATATGATCACGTCACTTGCTTATGTGGCAGAAAAAAATAATTATGTGAGGCCAGCCTTAAATGAGCGCGGTGTATTGAATATCAAAGACGGACGTCATCCGGTGATCGAGCAGATGATCGATCACGACATGTTTATCGCAAATGACACCTATCTGGATGAAGATTCCCACCGTCTTATGATCATCACAGGGCCGAATATGGCCGGAAAGTCTACCTATATGCGCCAGACGGCGCTGATCGTTTTGATGGCACAGCTCGGCTCTTTTGTCCCGGCTTCGTCTGCCGATATTTCATTGGCAGATCGGATATTTACCCGGGTTGGGGCTTCGGATGATCTTGCCAGTGGACAGAGTACATTTATGGTAGAGATGACCGAGGTGGCTAATATCCTTCATAATGCCACAAAGGACAGTCTGATCATCTTAGATGAGATCGGAAGGGGAACTTCTACTTTTGACGGCCTCAGCATCGCATGGGCGGTCGTTGAGCATATTGTGGAAAAGAAAAATATCGGTGCCAAGACGCTTTTTGCGACTCATTATCATGAACTCACCGAACTTGAAGGGAAGTTAGAAGGGGTGCAGAATTGCTGCATCGCAGTAAAAGAAGACGGAGAAGACATTGTTTTTTTAAGAAAGATCGTAAAGGGCGGTGCAGATAAAAGTTATGGGATCCAGGTAGCAAAGCTGGCAGGTGTGCCGGAAAGCGTCCTCGAGAGGGCTCATGAAATCGCCGGACAGCTTGAAAGCGGCGATCTAAACACGGTAGTGTCCATGAAGCCTGCCACAGGCATCTCTTCCGGCCGTGACAAAGGAAAAAGAGAAGAAACGGGGGAAATGGCACAGCTTTCGATCTTTGACGCCGTTACGTCCTTTAGCTATGAGGATATCCTGTTTGAACTCAGGGATATTGACTTATCGCATGTCACACCAATGGATGCCATGAACCTTGTGTACAAGTGGCAGAATAAATTGAAGGATAAATGGTAGGAGGGGTTTGGATGATTCATCTTTTAGACCAGAATACGATTGATAAAATAGCAGCAGGTGAGGTGATCGAACGGCCTGCTGCTGTTGTAAAAGAACTCGTGGAAAATTCGATCGATTCCGGGGCGACAGCCATTACGATCGAGATCAAGCAGGGAGGGATCACATTCATCCGTATTACGGATAATGGCTGCGGCATCCGCAAGGAGGAAATCCCCCTTGCTTTTCAGCGTCATGCGACCAGTAAGATTTCTACGATTGAGGATCTGCTCAGTGTACGAAGTCTTGGATTCCGGGGAGAGGCGCTCTCGAGTATTGCGGCTGTGTCCCAGGTGGAATTAGTGACAAAGGATGTGGATTCCATTATCGGATGCCGTTATGAGATCCATGGCGGGAAAGAGATTGTCTGTGAAGAGATCGGCTGTCCGGATGGAACGACATTTATCGTGAGAAATCTTTTTTACAACACACCCGCAAGGGGCAAATTTTTGAAGACGAAAACGACAGAGGGAGGATATATCAGTGATATCGTCCTCCACTTTACGCTTTCACATCCGGATATCCGTTTTAAATTTATCTGGGACGGAAGGACGAAGATCCAGACTTCCGGAAATGGAAATGTAAAAGATAACATATACAATCAGTTCGGACCGGATATCACAAAGGTTCTGCTCCCGGTCAATGTGGAAAAAAATGGGATAAAGCTTACAGGCTTTATCGGTAAGCCGGAGCTTTCCAGAGGTACACGCAGTTTTATGAATTATTATATCAATGGCAGGTATATAAAAAGTCCTGTCATACAAAAGGCGATCGAGACTGCTTATCATGGATTTACAATGACAAACCGTTTTCCTTTTACGACATTGTTTCTCACGATCGACAGTTCCTGCCTGGACGTCAATGTTCATCCGACGAAAATGGAGGTGCGGTTTACAAATCAGGAGGAAGTATATGACCTGTTTTGTACAGAACTTCACGGGATTTTGAAACGGGCGACCCTGATACCAAATGTTTCGCTGGGAAAAGAAGAAAAGAATACCTCTGCGAAACAGGTACCAGAAAGAAAAGAACTCCCGAAAAAGACACCGGAACCATTTGAGACAGAAAGGCTCAGGCAGTTTTTCCCGCCTGATGTGAAAGGGAAGGAGAAGACAGAAAAAAAGGGAGGGCCCGTTCCGGATATCAGGGAGCCGGAACAGCAGGCGCAAAAAGTACCGATAAATTACGAACAGCAGTCTCTGTTTCACGAGGAGCTTTTGCGGGAGGAAGAGAAGATCCGTTTCCGCCTGATCGGGCAGGTGTTTGGAACTTATTGGATGATCGAATACGGGGATGAAATGCTGGTGATCGATCAGCATGCGGCCCATGAAAAAGTATTATATGAACAGATCATGGAGGAACTGCGGACAGGACATGTATACAGCCAGAACCTTGTAACTCCGGTTATACTCACGCTTACCCACCGTGAGAAAGAAGTTTTGGAAAAATATAAAGGATCTTTTGAACAACTTGGATTTGAGATTGAAGAATTTGGCGGAGATGAGTACGCAGTGAAAGCAGTGCCCTCTCATTTTCTCCATCTTGCCTCCAGAGAGCTGTTCTATAGCCTTTTGGATGAGCTTTTGGAAAATCCGCAGGCAGCCGGAGCTGGCTCGGGAAACGAAATGATCACGGACCGGTGTGCAACGATCGCCTGCAAGGCGGCGGTGAAAGGAAACCAGACGTTATCATTTGCGGAAGCAGAGAAACTGATCGGCAGGATGCTGCAGGCAAATGAGCCCTATCATTGTCCACACGGGAGGCCGACGACGATCTCTATGACGAAAAAAGAATTTGAGAAAAAGTTTAAAAGGATTGTATAAGTATGAAAAACCCTATGAAAAAACCATTGATCATTCTTACCGGTCCGACAGCTGTGGGAAAGACTGCTGCCTCGGTCAGACTGGCGAAAGCAGTGAATGGAGAGGTTATTTCTGCGGATTCGATGCAGGTCTACCGGTATATGAATATCGGAACGGCTAAGATCACGCCAGAGGAAATGATGGGGGTCCGGCATTATCTTGTGGATGAGATCACACCCGATACGCCTTTTCACGTTTATGAATTTAAGAAAATGGCAGAGCGCGCCATGGATGAAATCTGGAAAAAAGGGAAGATTCCCATTATCGCAGGGGGAACCGGCTTTTATATCCAGGCGCTTTTATATGACATCGACTTTCAGGAGGAGAAGGAGGGGCGCACATTCCGTCATGAGTTAGAACAACTGGCAGAGGAAAAGGGAGCATTCTATCTTCATGAAAAACTCCGGGAAGCAGATCCTGCGTCTGCGGAAGCGATCCATCCGAACAATAAAAAGCGTGTCATCCGTGCGCTGGAATATTTTCATGAGACGGGAAGGCCGATTTCTGCCCACAATACGGAACAGCGCCAGAAGGAATCGCCATATGATTTTCTCTATGTTGTGCTTACGATGGACAGGGAAAAATTATATCAGAGGATCAATAAGCGTGTGGATAAGATGGTGGAAGAGGGACTCTTTGAAGAAGCAGAATGGCTCATAAAGCAGGGATATACAAAAGACATGGTTTCCATGCAGGCCATCGGCTATAAAGAATTATTTGATTATTTTGAAGGCATGATATCAAAAGAAGACGCCATTGAACAGATCAAAAAAGATACAAGACATTTTGCCAAGCGTCAGCTTACCTGGTTTCGCCGGGAAAAAGAGGTCTTGTTTATCAGGAAGGAACCATTTGAAACGGAAGAACTTCTTGTAGAAGAAATTGTTCGTATGGCAGAAGAGAGAGGGATAATAAGACGATGATCGATCATGAAATTTTATATGGGATGTATGAGAAGAGTGGGATCAGCAAAAAGGTACTGGATTATGCAGATAAAATCTGCCGTTCTTTGGAGGATCGTTTTCATAAGATCGATCAGGTATCGGAATATAACCAGCTTAAGGTGCTGCAGGCATTACAAAAGAACCGCGTGAGTGCAGAGCATATGAATGGAACGACCGGATACGGATACAATGATGATGGAAGGGATATACTGGAAAAGGTGTATGCCGACATTTTCCACTGTGAGGATGCGCTCGTGCGTTCCCAGATCACCTGCGGGACACATGCGCTTACGATTGCGCTGTCAGCGGTCTTGAGGCCGGGAGATGAACTGTTGTCACCTGTCGGGAAGCCCTATGACACACTGGAGGGAATCATTGGTATCCACGGGAAGAGCGAGCCGGGTTCCCTGAAAGAATTCGGCGTAACATATGCCCAGGTAGATCTGAAAGAAGACAGCAGTTTTGATTTTGATGGCATCCGGAGAGCGATAAAGCCGCAGACAAAACTGGTCACGATACAGCGTTCAAAAGGCTATGCTATGAGAAAGACATTGTCGGTAGCGCAGATTGGGGAACTGATCCGGTTTGTAAAAAAATGTAAGCCCGATGTGATCTGTATGGTAGATAACTGCTATGGGGAATTTGTGGATATTCAGGAACCATCTGATGCCGGGGCTGATCTCGTTGTCGGATCTCTCATTAAAAATCCGGGCGGTGGGATCGCTCCGATGGGGGGATATATCGCAGGGAGAAGGGATTTGATCGAACTGGCAGCCAACCGGCTGACTGCACCGGGGCTCGGAAAGGAAGTAGGTGCTTCCCTCGGAGTGAATCCGTCATTTTACCAGGGACTCTTTTTTGCCCCGTCCGTAGTGGCGTCTGCGCTTAAGTCAGCGATTTTTGCGGCAGAATTATATGAGGGACTCGGATTTGTGACAAGTCCATCCGCAGGGGAGGAGCGAAATGATATCATACAGGCAGTCGCCCTCGGTTCCCCGGAGCGGATCATCGCTTTTTGCCGGGGGATCCAGGCAGGCTCTCCGGTGGACAGTTATGTGGCGCCGGAACCATATGCGATGCCGGGATATCACAGCGATGTCATTATGGCGGCGGGAAACTTTATTCAGGGGTCCTCGATCGAACTGAGCGCAGACGCTCCGATCGAACCTCCGTACAGTGTCTATTTTCAGGGAGGGCTTACCTGGCAGCATGGGAAATATGGGATTTTGATGTCACTGCAGAGGATGGTTGATGAAAAATTAGTCGAATTACCGTGAAGTAAGACGAAAAGTAACAGAAAAAACTTTCGTTAAATATATACTTTTCTGAAAAATTATGGTAGAATGGCTATGTATGATCGGTATTGGTAGGGACAAGGAGTAAGTATGAACCAAAAATTTTATACGATGAAGGAACTTCCGGAGTCGGAACGCCCCTATGAGAAATTAGAAAAGAATGGGGTAGAAAGTCTTTCTGATGCAGAACTGATCGCTGTTCTCATCCGGAATGGGAGTCCGCACAAGACAAGCGTTGCACTTGCCGCTGAAATCCTCAATCTCCATCCGGTCTACAAAGGATTGATGGGCCTGCACTATTTATCCGATAAGGAATTGCAGCGGGTCGATGGGGTCGGAAAGGTAAAGGCTGCACAGCTTTTGTGTGCCGCTGAAATCTCAAACCGTATGACCAGACAGAGAAAGCCGGAGAATGAACGTTTCGATTCCCCGGGTACGGTGGCTGGTTATTTTATGGAAGAAATGAGGACGAAAGAGAACGAGAACACGATCGTGGTGTTTTTGGACAACCGGTGCCGGCTGATCCGGCACGAGGTGCTGTTTGTCGGTTCTGTTTCTGCCAGTATGGCAAATCCGAGGGAAATCCTGAAGAAGGCGCTGCAGTATGATGCATCGTGTCTGATTCTTTTACATAATCATCCAAGTGGTGATCCGACGCCGAGCAGTGCGGATATTGCGTTATCGGAACGGATGAAAGCGGCGGGGGAGCTGATCGGTATCCGTTTTCTGGATCATATTATTCTTGGTGATTGTCAATATGTCAGCCTGAAACAGAGAGGACACATATGAGAATATATTGTTAGAGAGGATGAACAAAATGCTGGGAAAAGCAATAGGAATTGATTTTGGTACAAGTTCGATCAAGATTTATAAAAATGGAGAAGGCGTTATTTTAAACCAGAAGAGTGTGATCGCAATCTACAAAAAGAGTCATGTTTTTGCTGTGGGTGATGAGGCCTTTGAAATGTACGAGAAAGCGCCGGAAAATCTGGATGTATCATATCCGATCAAAAACGGCGTCATTGCCGATATTGGAAACATGCAGTCTCTGATCGATTACTTTTTTACGGAATTAAATGGAAAGAAGAGATTTAAAGGCGCAGAATATTATATCGCCGTACCGACGGATATCACGGAGGTAGAAAAACGGGCATATTTCGATCTGATCGCCAACACCAATTTAAAATCAAAGAAAATCCATGTAGTCGAAAAGCCGATCGCAGATGCACTTGGCATGAATCTTGACATCACGAAATCCACGGGAACACTTGTCGTGGACATTGGTGCAAATACAGCGGAGATTTCCGTACTTTCTCTGGGCGGTATCGTTTTGAGCCGGCTTATTCCGGTGGGCGGGAACCGTTTTGATGAGGCGATCATCAATAAGATCAAAAAGGATATGAATTTTGTCATCGGTGAAAAGAGTGCGGAACAGATCAAGAAGAGCATCGCATCTGCCTATGTCACAGATAATTCGATGGATATCTGCGGACGGAATCTCGTCACCGGACTTCCGAGTGAGATTACGGTAACTGCCTCAGATATTCACGATGCGCTCGCTGAACTGTTTCAGAATATCGTGGACTCTATTAAGATCATACTCGAGAGGACGCCGCCGGAAATTTCATCCGACATATACAAGTCCGGTCTGTATCTGACAGGTGGTTCCAGCCGGATCAATGATCTTGGCCGCTTTATTTATGAGGAACTTGGCCTGAAGGTAAATCTGTGTGAAGAACCGGAGAGTACGGTCATCATGGGACTGGGGGCAGTGATTGAAGATCCTGAGCTTGCCAAGCTTGCGCTCTGATCTGTTTTTTGAAATTGCAATGGGAACAGGTTTATGTCTGTGCGTTGCCAGGCACAAACATCACAGGGACATTAGTTCTTTTTGTGTAGCAGGAAGCAGCGCAGAAATGAGAAGATCATGAAGAAAAAACATAGAAGACGAGGACCTTCGGTCCATCCCAAATATATATATGTATTCCTTAGTATTCTTTGTGCTCTGTTAGTGGTACTCAGTTTTAAATTTTCTGATAAATTTCTCGGATTTAAAACAACGATAGGAGATATCGTATCACCGATGCAGAGCGGGATCAATACGGTCGGAAGATTTATTTTCGATAAAAAAGAACTGCTGATATCGAAAGAAAAACTGATCAAAGAAAATCAGACCTTAAAGGAACGGATTGATGCGCTCAGTTATGACAATAAGGTCCTTGCCGGTGAAAATAAAGATCTGGATAATTACAGAGACCTTTATCAGTTGGACCAGAAATATCCGGATTATCCGAAGGTGGGAGCTACTGTGATCGGCAGAGATGGAAATAACTGGTTTAACCTCTTTACGATCGATAAGGGGAAGGAAGACGGTGTGGATGTAGATATGAACGTCATCGCCGGAAACGGCCTTGTCGGAATCGTTTCGGAAGCCGGTAACCACTATGCCAAGGTGCGAAGCATTATTGATGACAAAAGCAATGTGAGCTCTATGTTTGAAAATACAGGGGAGACCTGTATGGTAAAGGGGAATATGCAGAGCATTTACAAAGGATATATTGATGTCACGATGATAAGCAATACGGCAGAGGCAAAGGATGGCGATGCCGTAGTTACGTCAAGGATCAGCGATAAATTTCTTCCGGGACTTTTAGTCGGTTATATATCTGACATCAAGGAAGAGACAGACGGGCTCTCGAAGACGGCAAATCTTACGCCGGTTGTCTCTTTTGATAAACTTGAAACCGTACTGGTCATAACGACTCTGAAAGATTCTTCAGAGATTGAGGACATAAAGAACTATGATTAAAAGACGCATTTCTACGATTATAATGATCCTGATCGGATTTTTACTTCAGACCACGGTATTTCATGCTTTTAAACTGGCTGATGTGGTACCGAATATATTGCTCATACTTACTGTGTGCTATGCCTATATGAGGGGAAGGACTTCCGGACTGTTCACCGGATTTTTCTGCGGATTTCTTCTGGATATGGTATTTGGAACCGTGATCGGTCTCTATGCATTTATTTTTATGTCGATCGGTTTTGTGTGCGGTTACTGCCAGAAAGTCTATTTTACAGATAATTACATACTTCCGTGTGTACTCGTTGGAATCAGTGATTTTGTTTATGGTATTTATTACTTTGTCACAGAATTTCTTGTGAGAGGACGTCTCAATCTTGGGTTTGCCCTGACGGCAAGAATCCTTCCGGAGATGATCTATACGATGATTCTTTCTGTGCTTGTATTTCATCTTCTGAACCTGTTAGAGAGATTTCTGGCCGGAAAAAGAGAGGAGGCATGATTTTTGATATCTTCAATACTTGATTATATAAGAACTCTTGTCCGATCGCGGATCTTTGCGCTGATCGTTATTTATATTATGCTATTCAGTATTCTGGTAGGGAGGATGTTTTATCTCCAGATCGTCCAGGGAGAGACCTATGATGAAAAGGCGACGATCAAAAACACAAAGGTGAAAACCCTGAAGAGTTCCCGGGGAAAGATTTATGACTGCAATGGAAAACTTCTCGCCTCCAATGAGCAGAGTTATTCGATCACGATAGAAGATACGGGGGAATTAAAAGATAATAAAACGATGAATGAAATGATCTTAAAATGTATTTCCCTCATCGAAAAACACGGTGATAAAATATCTGTTGAATTCCCGATCGAAATAAATAAAAAAGGACGTTTCAAGTTTAACGTAGACAAAAATGCACAGCTGCGTTTTAAACGTGAGATCTACTATCTGAAATCAGTGGACGAGCTGTCTGAGGAACAAAAGAAAATGACGGCTGAGGAATGTTTTCGTTACATAAGAACTTCCACAAAGACAAATGCCATTCATTTTTTTGATCCGTTGACAGGGGAAGAAAAAACAGAGGAAGAAAAGGCAAAAAAAGAGCAGGATTACGATGACCAGACGGCGCTTGAGATCATGGCGATCCGGTATGCGCTCATGATGAATACGTATCAGAAATATGAACCGGTCACGATCAGTTCAGATGTGTGTGCGGAGACGGTGGCGGCGATCAAGGAAAATGCGGCTGTCCTGACCGGTGTGGAAGTCAGCGAGGACGCAAAGCGGATCTATTATGACAGTTACTATTTTTCCCACATCATCGGATATACCGGATTGATCTCCTCTGACACCCTGGCTACAATGAAAGAAAATAATGATAATACCTATACGGCTGCCGACCAGATTGGAAAAACCGGGATCGAGTACACGTATGAGGATCAGCTCAAAGGGAAAAAGGGTAGTGAGACACTTGTTATAGACAGCAGTTCCCGTGTAGTGGAGACCAAGGATCATGTGGAAGCGGTGGCCGGAAATGACGTGTACCTGACGATTGACTCGGATCTTCAGAAGGCAGCCTATAAGCTGACAGAAAAAATGATCGCCGGTGTTCTTATTTCAAAGCTGAATAACAGTAAAAGTGCCGGGTCAAAAGGAAAAAAAGCAGAGGATATCCGGGTTCCGATCTATGACGTATATAGTGCCATCATGGAAAATGGTCTGGTAGACATCACAAAACTCAGCGCCCCGGATGCTTCTTCCCTGGAAAAAACAGTATACAATAAATTTATTTCGGAAAAGAAATCGACGATAAAGACGCTGAAACGGCAGCTTTCTTACAATTATGGAGTACCGGGGGATGACGTCCCTGAGACAACGAAAGAATATTTAGACTATATCTATTCTATGCTGCGTGCGGATGAGGTGATCGCTTCCGATAAGATGGATAAGACCGATGAGACTTACAACAAATATGCCAATGGAAAGATCAGTCTCAGCCGGTTTCTGATCTATGCGATTTCCAATAACTGGCTTAATCTGGAGGCGCTCAATGTAGGGGATGACTATTACAGTACAGAAGAGATTTATGAAAAATTAAAAGATTATGTTTTTGAGTCCCTTTCGGAAGATACCGGATTTGACAAGAAAGTATATCATACGCTCATTTACAATGACGTTATAAGCGGAAGAGAGGTATGCCTTCTCTTATATGAGCATGGATATTTAAAAAAGGATAAGGATATGATCGCAAAGCTGAAAACAGGTATGCAAAGTCCGTTTAGTTTTCTAAGATCAAAGATCCGCTCACTTGAAATTTCTCCGGGAGAACTCGGTCTGACACCATGTGCGGGATCCGTGGTCGTGACAGATCCGAAAACAGGTAAGATCAAGGCACTTGTATCATATCCGAGTTATGATAATAATAAATTTGCCAATTCCGTAAACAATGATTATTTTTCAAAGATCAATTCCAATTCTGCCTCACCGTTGTTAAACAGGGCGACACAGCAGAAAACAGCACCGGGATCCACTTATAAAATGGTAACCGCCACGGCGGCTCTTGAAGAGGGTATCATCAATCCTCATTCTACTGTGACGGATCGGCGTGTATTTGATAAGATCGAGCTCAATCCTCCCAAATGCTGGTCGAAAACCGGGCACGGCACGATCAATGTGTCCCAGGCGATCCAGCATTCGTGCAATTATTTCTTTTATGAGATGGGATACCAACTGAGCGGACTCACATCCGGAATGTTAAATAATGAGCGGGGATTGAAAAAACTGGAGAAATATGCAGACATCTATGGGTTGACAGATACTTCCGGCATCGAATTGTCGGAGGCAGAACCCCATTTGGCAGATCTGGACGCTGTCCGTGCGGCGATCGGGCAGGACACAAACAGCTATACGCCGGTACAGCTGGCGCGCTATGTCTCTACGATCGCAAACGGGGAAACGTGTTATGACCTTACGCTGGTAGACAGTATCGTTGATGTAAACAAAGATAAGAAGAAAACTAATAAGGCAAAGGTAAGAAATAAGATCAATATCCAGTCTTCCACACTGGATGCGATACGAACGGGTATGTATATGGTTGTAAATAACGGAAGCCAGAAGCCTGTTTTTCAGAGTGTGCCGGTAAAGGTGGCAGGAAAGACCGGAACTGCACAGATCAGTGCCAATGAGCCAAACCATGCACTCTTTGTTTCTTTTGCTCCATATGAGTCGCCGGAGATTTCTGTTACGGTCGTTATCCCAAATGCATTTACATCGAGCAATGCGGCGTCTTTAGCAAGAGATATTTACAAATATTATTTTGATGAGAGTTCAAGAAAGAAACTGCTGAAAAATTCAGCGACAAGTCCTGTCAGCAATTCGGGAGGCGTTGCCGATTAAGGTCCGGAAATAGACTGGATCCGGAATAGATGTACAGAAAACGTGTGCGAATGGAGGAGAGTATGAAAAGCCCGGTTATTATTAAAGGAACGAAATCAGGAATCATTGTCCATCTGGATGACAAGATGTCTTTTGATGACCTGAAAAAAAAAGTTTGTGAAAAGTTTAAGGCATCCTCTGACTTTCTCGGAAATGCCCAAATTGCACTTTCTTTTGAGGGAAGGAAACTGAGTGATGAGGAGCAGCTTTCTCTGGTAGGCTGCATCACAGAAAACTCAGAACTTGATATTGTATGTGTGATCGATGACAATGCAGAACGGGAAGCATATTTTAATAAAACGCTGGAAGAGAAATTAATGAGCATGAATTCCAACACCGGACAGTTTTATAAGGGGACACTCCGGTCGGGACAGGTTCTGGAATTTGAGACGAGCATCGTGATCCTTGGTGATGTAAATGCCGGGGCGCAGGTCGTATCGACCGGAAATGTCGTTGTTCTCGGAAAACTTCTCGGAAATGTCTATGCAGGCGCATCCGGAAAGGAAAATTGTTTTGTCGTAGCACTTATGATGAATCCGACACAGATCCGCATTGGGGATATTATCGCCAGAAGCCCGGACGAAAAACAAAAAGCAGCGAATGAGGCCAAAATTGCATTTTCACAGGATGGAAATATTTATATCGAGACACTGGATCGAACCGTTCTAAATGATATTTCCCTGTAAAAAGATTTGCTTTTTTACAGTCATTCAAGTATTATAAAGGATAGATAGAAGAAAGGACAGGTAAACAAAACATGAGTGAAGTAATTGTAATCACATCGGGCAAGGGCGGCGTGGGAAAGACAACCACAACCGCAAATGTAGGTACCGGACTGGCAAAAGAGGGTAAGAAAGTAGTATTGATCGATACAGATATCGGACTCCGTAATCTTGATGTTGTTATGGGGCTTGAAAATCGGATCGTATACAACCTTGTTGATGTGATCGAGGGGAACTGCCGGATCAAACAGGCGCTGATCAAGGATAAAAGATATCCGAATCTTTATCTGCTTCCATCGGCACAGACACGCGATAAGACAGCAGTATCTCCGGAGCAGATGCAGAAACTCACGAAAGAACTGAAAGAAGAATTTGATTACATACTGCTTGACTGTCCTGCGGGTATCGAACAGGGATTCCAGAATGCGATCGCCGGGGCAAACCGGGCGATCGTTGTTACGACTCCTGAGGTCTCAGCAGTACGCGATGCGGATCGTATCATCGGGCTTCTTGGTGCCAATGAGGTAAAACAGATCGAGCTTGTTGTAAACCGTTTGCGCGCAGATATGGTAAAAAGAGGAGATATGATGTCAAGTGATGATGTGGTAGAAATCCTCGCGATCGATCTGCTTGGTATCGTACCGGATGATGAGAATATCGTCGTTTCAACAAATCAGGGGGAACCTCTGGTAGGAAGCCGCTCCATGGCCGGACAGGCATATGAGAATATATGCCATCGTATCATGGGAGAAGATGTTCCTTTGCTGGATCTGTCAAAGGGGACCGGATTTTTTTCAAAGATAAAGAGTAAGTTTAAAAACAATTAAAAGAAAAAGTGGAGGTTGTAACAATCATGGGATTTTCAGATTTTTTCCGAAAAAAATCATCCGGAAATGTTGCTAAGGACCGACTAAAACTGGTACTTGTTTCAGACCGGGCGAACTGTTCTCCCGAACTGATGGAACAGATTAAGAATGATATTATCCATGTGCTGTCCAAATATGTAGAGATTGACCAGAACGGACTGGATATAAAAATAGAACAAACGGAATCCGAAGGGGATAATGGGACGGTACCGGCACTCTTTGCGAATATTCCGATCGTCAGCATGAAGCAGACAAAATAATTTTAATTGGTAGTGAAAAATTATGATAAATATAAAAGAAAAAGCACAGCAATGGCTGGCATCAAAAAGATATAACTGGAAAAACTATGATATTTTGCTTATACTGGTTGTACTGGTACTTTCCCTTATAAGCTCATACATGCTGTCGATTCTTGGGGTTGGTTCGTTTAAACGTCAGTTTATCGCTGTCGTTGCGGGCTTGTTTATTGTTTTCATTTTTTCGCTTATTGATTATCATACGATATGTACGTATGTTCCGATTTTATATGTGATAGCGACCGTGCTCGTGGCCTGTACCAGATTTTCTCCTCTTGGCTCAAAAGGAGTGACAGATTCTTACCGCTGGCTTGATTTCAAGGTTCTTATGTTCCAGCCATCGGAGGTTTGTAAGATCGTTGTTATCCTGACACTGGCTACGTTTCTAATGCGTCGCAGGGATCGGCTGCAGAGCTTTAAGACATTTTTTCTCGCCTGTCTGCTCGCGGTTGTTCCTACTATGTTTATATTGGTGCAGTCCGATCTGTCTTCCAGTGTGGTGATTATGGTAGTGCTTGTGATCATGCTGATCTCTTCCGGAATGGGGCGGAAGATTTTTGGACCGGTGGTGGCTGTTTTAGTGCCGGTTTCGGCATTTTTGATCTGGTACATCCAGCAGCCGTTCCAGATCCTTCTCAAGGACTATCAGCTGGAACGTATTACCGGATTTCTGAATCCGGAATCGGAGGCACTCGGGGTCATGTACCAGCAGAATAATTCAGTGCTGTCGATCGCCTCCGGAAAACTATATGGGAAAAGGCTTTTAGAAGGGGCATCGGAGAGTCGGAATTATAACTCTGTCGATGTCACGGAAAGTGATTTCATCTGGACGCCGATCAGTGAGGAATTTGGGTTTATTGGATGTATGGTCATACTGGCACTGCTTTCTGTGATCATCATCAAATGTTTTATCGCAGCAAAGCGGGCAAAGGACTATATGGGGATGATGATTGCGATCGGAATCGGTTCTATGTTTTGTTTTCAGATATTTTTTAATATTGGTGTAGCTACTTCTATTCTGCCAAACACAGGACTGCCGCTGCCGTTTTTGAGCAATGGGCTTTCGTCCCTTGTGAGTAATATGATGGCGGTTGGGATCCTGATCAACATTGGTATACAACCCAATCGTGGAAGTAATGGGAGTTTTGCAGACAGCCTTAGTTTGAATGACCGATATTAAACGTATATTTTATGCGTTGCATACTTTGAGGAGGTTTTTGTCTATGAATATTGGGTTAATTGCGCATGATTCCAAGAAAATACTCATGCAGAACTTCTGCATTGCGTATCGCGGGATATTGAGCAAGCATGTGATTTACGCTACCGCTACGACCGGGCGGCTTGTGGAAGAGGTTACGAATCTGAATATCCACAAATATCTTGCCGGTCATCTTGGCGGGGAAAAACAACTTGGGGCACAAATTGAAAGTAACGATATCGATCTGGTGATATTTTTAAGAGATCCACTGACGCCGAAATTGCATGAACCGGAAGTGACGACACTTTTTCAGCTCTGTGACGTTCATAATATTCCACTGGCTACAAATGTAGCTACAGCAGAGCTGCTTGTAAAAGCACTGGAGAGAGGAGACTTGGACTGGCGCGAACTGGTCAGGCCCTGATATTTTAGATTTTTTATGTAATGTCACCATTTCCTGTGCTGGTGACATTGGGACTTATCAATTACGGATCCGGCCGCAGTAACTGATCGCATACAGACCACAGATACCGACAATGCCATAGATGATCCGTGAAAAAAGTGACATGGAGCCAAAGCAAAAAGCTACCAGGTCAAATCCAAGAAAACCGATCAGGCCCCAGTTTACCGCTCCGATTATAACGAGAATAAGTGCAATATAATCAATTGTTTTCATAACCGTTTCCTCCTTATTTTTTGGATTGTAATACAATTATTTACGGATTTTCCGGCGATTATTCATTAGGAAGCGATTTCTTTATTTGTGGGAGTTTTAATATGCGAAAGGAAGAACCTGTTTTGAGTGATAATAAAATCGTTCCGTATAAAAAACCATTTCGACCAAGAGTGGGTACGATGATCCTGTTTGTTATACTGATCTACACAGCTGCTGTAGCATGGAATTATTTAAAAAAAGAGCATGTCAGCATTTATGAGGTCAATGAGACAAGCATCGCTGATGACAGTACGATCACCGGTTTTATCATCCGCAATGAAGAGGTGATTCGTTCCGAAGAGAGTGGATATGTAAATTTTTATCATGCGGATCAGAGCAAGGTCGGAAAAAATGAAGTGGTTTATACAATCGACAGCAATGGTTCCCTGGGAGATCTTCTCGATCAGGTCGGGGCAGATTCTAAGGCAACAGCCGCCGATATTGCAAATATGAGAGAGGTGATCAGTGATTTTTATATGAATTTCACACCCTCTTCTTATTATAATGTAAAAGATTTTCACTACAATGTGGAAAATACGATTTTTGAACAGAGCAGGGACAATTTATACAGCGATCTGAAAAAACAGCTTTCCGAGAATGAGTTTACCGGGGAATTTACCAGATGCCGTTCCAAATCCTCAGGTATCCTTTCTTATTCGATCGATGGATATGAGGAGATGACACAGGAAAGCGTTACGGCGGAGCTTTTTCAGAAAGTGGCGTCCGTCGAGAGGAAACAGCTCAGTTCCTCTGAAAAGATTGAAAAAGATACCCCGGTATATAAATTGGTATCTAACGAGGACTGGAAGATTATCCTTTTGCTGACCGAAGAGTTAGAGATCAAATTAAGGGATATGAGTACAGTCCGGGTGACGGTAAAGAAAGATAATGTTTCTTTTAACGCAGATCTTACGATCCAGAATAACGGAGGTACAAATTTTGCTGTTTTGTCTACAAGCCGGTTTATGGGAAGATACCTGAATGACCGTTTTCTCGATGTTGAGTTAAATCTGAATTCAGCAGAGGGATTTAAAATCCCGAATTCATCGATCCTCACAAAAGAGATGACGATGATCCCTGAGAATCTTGCGACTTCTGGAGGTAATGACACGGAGAAAGGCGTCATCCGGGTTCTTTATGAAGAAGATGGTTCTTCCAGGAAAGAATTCACCTCTCTTGCAGACTGTCCTGTCTCAGACGGTTATTACTATGTCAGCGAATCTGTACTAAAACCCGGGGATACGATCATCGATCCATCCAATAATGAACCATATACGGTGCAAAAAGTGGCAGAAGAGGAAGGTGTTTACTGTGTCAATATGGGATACTGCCAGTTTAAAAAAATTGAGAAAATTTATGAAAATAACGAATATACGATCATTTCTTCTGATACAGCGGGAGGAATATCCAATTTTGATCATATTGTCGTGAACCCTGACCGGATCAATGAGGATGACTTCGTACAATAAAAAGGGGGAACTAAAAGTGGTAACTGAAAATCTGAAACAGGTAGAAGAGAAGATTGTCAAAGCATGTGAACGAAGCGGCAGACCGAGAGAAGAAGTAACTCTGATCGCTGTCAGTAAGACAAAACCGGTTGAGATGATCGAAGAGGCGATGAAGTCCGGGATACGGATCTTTGGTGAAAATAAAGTCCAGGAGATCATAAAAAAAGAGGCGGTGCTTCCGAATGATATTGACTGGCATCTGATCGGGCATCTGCAGCGCAATAAGGTAAGACAGATTGCAGGAAAGGTAGCGATGATCCATTCGGTGGACTCCCTGAGGCTTGCGGAGCAGATTCAGAAAGAATATAAAAAAATAAATGAAACTGCTAAAATACTGGTTGAGGTAAATGTTGCCAGGGAAGAATCAAAATTTGGGCTTATGCCGGAAGAGACAGAAAAAGTCGTGCGTGAGATTGCCAAAATGTCTAATATAACAGTGTGTGGTTTGATGACGATCGCACCCTATGTAGAAAATCCCGAAGATAACCGGGTTCATTTTCAGAATTTACGAAAATTACTAGTTGACATAAATGCAAAAAACATTGATAATATTAGTATGAGGGAGCTTTCTATGGGGATGACTGGAGATTATGAAATTGCGATCGAAGAGGGGGCTACCTTTGTCAGAGTTGGAACCGGTATATTCGGAGAACGACAGTACAGTAAGCAAAATTGATACAATTAGGAAAGGGTTATGATAATGGGCTTAAATTCACTTTTAAATTTTTTTAAACTGGATGGCATTGATGATGAATATGATGACTATGAATATGATGATCTAGAGGAAGAGAGTACTCCTCAGGTAAAGGCTTCGAATTCGCGCAAAGCTGCCTCCGCAAGAGAGACATATGAGGATACGGCCAAAACCGGCAGAAGTAGTTTCCTGAATTCAAAACCGAAAGTTGTCTCATTGAACCGTTCTATGATGGAAGTCAAGATCGTACAGCCAACCTCGTTTGAAGATTCCCAGGAAATTTGTAACACACTGTTAGAATCCAAACCTGTTGTTGTCAATCTTGAGGGATTTGATCCGGACGATGCACAGCGTATCATGGATTTTATTTCCGGTTGTATTTATGCGATCAACGGGAAATATCATCAGATATCTAAATACATTTTTATCTTTACGCCTGAGAATGTAGATATCAGCGGGGATTCGCTGTCTCTTGGTGATGGAACGGCCACGATGCCTACGATCAGCAGAGAATTTTAAAAAATACAGAAATGATAGATAAGGGAGGAACCTTTATTATGTTATCACTGATTGAATTACAAAATAAAAAGGTAGAGGCAAAAAGAAAAAAATACGAAAAAGATGAGATGGATAGTTATCTGGAACTTGTTTTTGATAATTATAAGAATCTTTTAGAGGAGAATAAAAAGTTAGAAGCAGAAAAAGCTGAGCTGAACAAAAGGATGGAATCAGAAAAAGCTGAGTTAAATAAAAAGATCAAGACACTCAGCGACGGAGTTCAGTATTACCGCTCAATCGAGACGACACTTCAGAAGGCGTTGATCCTTGCTGAAAAGACATCCAAGGAGACGAAGGATGCTGCGATCCTTAAAGCAGAAACGATAGAAAAAGAGGCGCATAAGCGGGCCGATGATATCGTTCAGACAGCAGAGGAGAAATATGATAAGATAAAAAATAAATGTGTACGTCTCGTTCAGCAGTTTAACCAGTACAAACTGGAGTTAAAAGAGGCAGCAAGCGCCCAGCTGCAGTTAGTAGACGGGGAGCAGTTTGATATTTCCAAACCGGATGAACTCGATAAACCGCTTGATACGGTTATAAAAGAGGAAGTTTCCAAAGCAAAGCCGGTGTCAAAACCAAAACCACCAAAACCAGCTCCTGTTCCACCAAAAACGAAGCCCTCAGAGTTTGACACTTCCAGAGAAGAACTTCTTAATGCAGACACGATTGATCTGAGAACGACTCTTGATACGGTAAAGACAGAAGCGGAACCGGAGATTTCCGTGACGCCGGAGATTAAACCAGAACCGGCTGCTCCTGTTAAAAATACGGTGGATCCGATTCCCGTGGAGAAGCCATCTGCTCAGGCTCAGCCAGTCGTATCGGATAAGATTGAGAATCCGGATCCGTTAGTTACTGCTGCGAGGGAAGAACCTGTTTTGGATAAGATCGGAGAGCCGGCAGTTATGGATAAAGTGGGAGAACCAATAGCTTTAGATAAGATTGAGGCTCCGAAACCGGCAAAAAATGCGACTGTTTTAGAACCGGTGCAGGCGAAGGTCGTAGAACCGATGGACATCATTTTTGAGGATGAGATTGCTGCCAATGAAGAAATGCAGAATGAGAAGATCGAACCGGCGCCAAAGAGTGCGGAAAGTGTTCCGACCCTTGATTCCCTGCTACAGGATTTAAATATCAATAACAAGAATAATAAGAAGTCCGACGATCCGTTTGAATTTTTAGGATCTGTAGATGATTTCTAAATAAATAACAGGTTTTTTAAGAATATGAAATTGAAATTGATTTTTAACAAAAAGAATCTTATGCGTAAAACAAACATTATATTTTTTATAATGTTTGTTTTACTTACGTTTGTCGATCAAATCAGCAAATATGTGGCAGTTCACTTTCTGAAAGGTGAGGATATTGTTCTGATTCCGGATGTACTTGAATTGCATTATCTGGAGAATAAAGGGGCTGCATGGGGAATCCTGCAGGGACAGATGTGGATCCTTGTTCCGATTACGGTTTTGGTTCTGGCAGTGATCTTTATTGCTTTTCTAAGACTGCCTCACGCCAGCAGATTTACTCTTTTACGTTTTTGTCTGACACTTTTAGCTGCAGGAGCACTTGGGAACTTTATCGACCGGATCATGAACCAGTATGTTGTAGATTTTATTTATTTTTCCCTCATTGATTTTCCCGTCTTTAATCTGGCAGATTGTTTTGTGTGTATTTCGGCGGTATTGATCTTATATTGTCTCTTAATTAAATATAAGGATGAAGACTTTAGCCTGACGGCGCCAAATTGAAACTGCCTTTGCTTTTTTGCTAAGCAGACAACAAAAGGAATACAAGTATGGAACGAAAAATAGAACTAATAGTAAATGAAGATGACGAAGGACTCAGGATCGATCAGTTTGTAGCGGCTAAATGTATGGAATTGTCACGCTCTTACATTCAGAAACTGGTAAAAGAAAACCGCGTAAGTATAAATGGGAATTTTGACCCAAAAGCAAAGACTCCTGTTTCTATTGGTGATGAAGTCTGTATCTGTCTCCCTGAGCCGGAGAATCTAAATATAGAGCCACAGAATATCCCACTTGATATTTTATATGAAGACGATGATATTCTCATCGTAAATAAGCCAAAGGGCATGGTTGTTCATCCTGCTCCCGGACATTATACCGATACCCTTGTAAATGCGGTCATGTTTCATTGCGGAGACAAACTCTCCGGAATCAATGGAGTACTGCGTCCGGGAATTGTACACCGGATCGATAAAGATACGACAGGAGCGATTGTTGTATGTAAAAATGATCATGCGCACCGGTGTATTTCCGATCAGCTCAGGGAACACAGCATTACAAGAACGTATCGTGCGATTGTCTGGCACAATTTTTCTGAGGAGAGTGGTACGATCGATCTGCCGATCGGACGGCATCCGGTAGACAGGAAGAAAAGAACGGTAACTGAAAAAAACAGCAAGAGAGCCGTCACACATTATCGTGTCCTGGATCATTTGAATCATCAGTTTAATTATATCGAATGTCATTTAGAGACCGGACGGACGCATCAGATACGGGTTCATATGTCCCATATCGGGCATCCATTGCTTGGCGATCTTGTCTATGGACCAGGGAATCATAAATTTAAAAATCTGCAGGGCCAGGTGTTGCATGCACAGACGATAGGTTTCATACATCCTACAGCTGACGAATACATGGAATTCGAGGCCCCTCTCCCGGAATATTTTGAAACTTTACTAAAAAATCTAAAATAAATTGTGCAAAAATCCCCTTGACTTCGGAGTTCTATTGTAGTAGAATATAGATAATTCCCACCGGCATGTTCTGTGGGAAAATGATGAAATTATAAAACATATATTTGTACTTTTATTTGAGAAAAAGATTGATTTGGGGAAGGAATTCTACAAGGGTAGTCGTTAGATGAAAGAGTATTCTACAACAGACGAAGACGGATATATGAGGAGGTTTAGACAAAATGGGTCAGCAAAAATCAAAAGAAATTCGTTTGCACGAGGGCGAACTAAATGTTATGGAATTGCTTTGGAGCAATAAAGTGCTTGCCGCCAAAGATATTTCAAAGATTATTAAAGAATATATTGGTTGGGAGAAAAATACGACTTATACATATATTAAACGACTGATCGATAAGGGTGCGATCACGAGAGAAGATCCGGGGTTTTTATGTCGTGCTGCCATTTCCAAAAAGCAGGTACAGGAGATTGAGACAGCAGTACTAATAAAAAATTTGTTCAATGGTTCTGTTGCAAATTTTATCCATGACTATTTTAATGGAAGAAAATTATCGTCAGATGAAATCCTGGAACTTCGGAAGGTGATTGATGCAAATAAATAGATAACGGATCGAAACCGTACTGGAAAGAAAGAGGCAGAGGAATCTGCTTCTTTTTTGAGTTTGCGCGCCATGGGCGCGCTCTAACGGGTGAAAGTCCCGAACACGCCCAAGTAGTGGGAAGTGTATAGCCGAACAGCAAGGGTGTTCATCGTGAGGTGAAATCTGAAGGAAGCTGTAAGCAAACCTCTGGTCTGACGGACAGAAATCACATATAAGGCTGGATTCCGAGAGATAAGTTGGCTCAAAGCAACGAAGTCTGATAACTACTACTTTTGTAGGAATAAAGTAAATGTGGCAGATATATGGAGGGAAAGAGCGCGCACCTTAAGCGTGGAGGTCTCACAGAGGTTCCATTAGCCTAGTAACAACGAACTGTGAGAAGTCAGCAGAGCCCATAGTAGTGAAGAAGTTTCTGTAATGGAAATGGAGCGAAGGGGCGAACAATCAATCAGTTGGAGTATAGACTCGTATTGCAGAAGAGATAACATCTGCCGTATCCAATCGGGGAAAAGGTGGTCAAATCAAGCGAGACGGAAAGGAAACAACGCATGGACACAGGTAGTCAAAGCGATACAAAACAATCGCTTATGGAGCAGATACTGTCAAAAGACAATCTCAATCAGGCATATCTGCAAGTCGTAAGAAACAAAGGTGCAGAGGGAGTGGACGGAATGAAGTACACAGAACTCAAAGAACATCTTGCAAAGAACGGCGAAGAAATCAAGAATCAGTTGAGGACGAGAAAATATAAGCCTCAACCAGTTCGCAGAGTGGAGATACCGAAACCAGATGGTGGTGTCAGAAATCTAGGAGTACCAACGGTAACAGACCGATTTATCCAACAAGCAATCGCACAAGTCTTAACACCAATCTACGAGGAACAATTCCATGAACATAGTTACGGATTTCGCCCAAATAGATGTGCACAGCAGGCTATCATGAAAGCACTGGACATGATGAATGACGGAAATGACTGGATAGTAGACATTGACCTTGAAAAGTTCTTTGATACAGTGAATCACGATAAGCTGATGACTATTATCGGAAGAACAATCAAAGAGGGAGATGTTATATCCATAATTCGTAAATACTTAGTCAGTGGAATTATGATAGATGGTGAATACGAAGATTCTGTGATAGGAACACCGCAAGGTGGAAATTTATCACCATTGCTTGCGAACATCATGCTGAATGAATTGGATAAGGAAATGGAAAAGAGAGGACTCAATTTCACGAGATATGCAGACGATTGTATTATCATGGTAGGCAGTGAAATGTCGGCAAAAGGGGTAACGAGAAATCTCACAAAGTTTATTGAAGAGAAACTAGGATTAAAAGTAAATATGACAAAGAGTAAAGTAGACAAACCGAAAGGTATAAAATACCTGGGCTTTGGCTTTTACTACGACCCACGTGCACATCAGTACAAAGCGAAACCTCATGCAAAGTCAGTTGCAAAGTTTAAGATGAAAATGAAGAAACTGACAAGCAGAAGCTGGGGAGTAAGCAACAGCTACAAGATTGAAAAGTTAAATCAGCTCATCAGAGGGTGGGTAAATTACTTCAAGATTGGAAGTATGAAAACGCTCTGCTCTAAGTTGGATGCAAACATCAGATATCGGCTTCGGATGTGCATTTGGAAACATTGGAAAACTCCACAGATGAGAGAAAAGAACTTAGTAAAACTGGGAATAGACCGTAACACTGCACGAAGAGTTGCATATACAGGAGCAAGAATCGCCTATGTATGTAATAAAGGTGCGGTGAATGTGGCTATAAGCAACAAGAGATTAGCCTCATTTGGACTAATCTCAATGTTAGATTACTACACCGAAAGGTGTGTTACTTGTTAAGTTGATTGAACCGCCGTGTACCGAACGGTACGCACGGTGGTGTGAGAGGTCGGGAAAATTAAAGAATTTTCCCTCCTACTCGATTTTGTTTCTGTTCTTAGCCCCGGCCCCGGGTATACGAAAAAAATGACTTCCCATTTATACATTCATGCATTCAGGATATGAGGGCATTACATAGCTCTCTTGGACAAACTCCAGTTTTTCAAAAAGAGGTGTACAAATCCGGACTACTATGATATACTGAATATAATAAGACATACAAAGGGCGTGATTACATTGGATAAGAAAATAACCTACCATGAGGAAAATACTCGTTCCAATACATTAAAACTGCGTGAGGTTCTAGCTACGATGCCTTCTTTCAGTAAAGATTATTTCCGGGCGATCGAACCAAATACTTCAGCAAAAACGAGGATCTCATATGTATATGACATACGGATCTTTTTCCATTATCTGATCTCTTCAAATCCTTTATTTAAGGATAAAGATATTACACATATACGGTTAGATGATCTGGAGCATCTTCAGGCGGTTGATATCGAGGAATACCTGGAATATCTGAAGCTTTATACGGATTCCGAGGGAAAAACACATACAAATAATGAACAGGGACTGCATCGCAAACTTGCGGCATTGCGAAGTTTCTTTTCTTATTATTATAAACGTGAATTGCTCAGCAATAATCCGACAGTTATTGTGGACATGCCAAAATTGCACAAAAAAGAAATCATACGTCTGGACTATGATGAAGTCGCTGAATTGCTTGATTATGTAGAACATGGTTCAGAAAAGCTGTCAGGAATGAAAAAGGTTTATTTTGAAAAAAACAAGGAGCGAAATCTCGCATTGTTTACTCTCTTGCTGGGAACGGGCGTTCGTGTTTCTGAATGTGTTGGTTTGGATATTGAGGACGTAGATTTTAAAAATAACCGTATAAAAATCATCCGGAAAGGCGGGAAGGAGGACTTTGTATATTTTGGAGATGAAGTTGCAGAGGCACTTTCCAAATATATGGAAGTCCGAAAGAATATCCCCACAAAAGAGGGCCATGAACATGCACTCTTCCTCTCTGCCCAAAAACGGAGAATTTGTGTGCAGTCTGTTGAGAACCTTGTGTCTGACTGTGCAAAACATGTTACTACGATCAAACATATTACACCCCATAAGCTGCGAAGTACGTATGGAACCTCGTTATATCGCGAGACAAGCGATATTTATCTTGTGGCTGAAGTACTTGGCCATAATGATGTAAATACGACAAGAAAGCATTATGCAGCTCTGGGTGAGGATCGAAAACGAAAGGCGGCCTCTGCAGTTACGTTGAGGAAGGAATGAATGAAATACATTGGTAATAAGTAAAAAAATAACAAGATGAAGATGAGCAGCCGAATGCACAAGTTGCTCATCTTCATCTTATTATTAGTTCTTTAGAGGTGCGCGATTCTCAGTCGCACCTTTTTATTAGGGAAGTTCTACAATGCGGAGCAAGTTTGCCGTTAGGCAAACTTTAGAGGTGCGCGATTCTCAGTCGCACCTTTTTAGCGTCCAGTCGGGTAACTCGTAAAAATCTGATTGATCGTATCGTAAATTACTTTTGCTGAATTTTGCTGGAACATCGGGCTGATGAGTTTGGAATAATCCGAACTCCCTGACAGAAATCCCAATTCAATCAAAACGGCAGGAACGGTGTTGTGTTTGGTTACATAGTAACCGGCAGTCTTAACACCTCTGCTTTTCGTTCCCAGACGGGCAACCAGATTGTTTTTGAACAGTGTAGCCACTGTTTTGCTTGTAATACCAGAAAAGCTGCTGCTGTTATTGTTTGTCGAATAATATACCTCAGTACCATTTGCGCTTGAATTGCTGGCAGAATTCATATGAAGGCTGATAAACAGATCCGCCTCTACTTTGCTGGCAAAAGCTGCCCGGTTTGCAAGCGTAACAAAGGAATCCGTAGTACGTGTCCAATACACCTTTGTGTCGGGCGCATTGGAAGTGAAATACCCCTTCATCAACGTATAAATGATCTTAAAATTCAAATCCTTTTCTTTTGTTCCCTTGTTAGATGCACCGGCATCATAGCCACCGTGTCCGGCATCCAGAACGACAATATTTTTATAAATACTCCGGGGATTTCCCATCGTCACTGCAAATGAATCCGATTTCTCATATATTTTATATCCCTGCAGTCTTGATGTGGATACGGTAATTACCGTATTCCCATCAGAAGCCAGCGTGGTCTCGATATCTGTAACAGCATCACTGTTGATTATGATCGGATTCTGATTCAAAAAATCAATATGGTTACCACTTATATATATTTTGAATTTTCTACTATCATATAAATCTTCATTTGTTATATTCATGATTGAGATACCGGCAGGTTTCATGATCTTCAGGCCGTAACTGCCAACATACTCTCCCATCACATTGATCGTAAGTACTCCATCCAGAGAGGAATAGGCGAAATCCGTCGGACTGTAACCAGTGATATTCATGATCACATTGCCAGCGCCA
Source organism: Lachnospiraceae bacterium (assembly GCA_021770615.1). The sequence goes on from JAETQR010000004.1 coordinate 84,311, forward strand.
TCTTCTGTTACTTCAAATTTTTCCAAAGTACTTACAAATTTGTTAAAAGCAAAATTGTCCAGAAGGTATTTAGAAGACGCCGGGATCGTAACAGTGACAACCCGGTCATTTCTTACGACAGATACCTGATTCATAATATCCGTATTTGTTCCGCGGATAGAAAAAGAAATCGCATCGATCGTCGGGTTATATGTGGCTTTCGCCTCTGTAATGTAATTGATCGTATCACCTGGGTTTATCGTCTTATCTGTTTTCCAGTCAAAGTAGATCAGATCATGGATACTGACTACGGATTTCACCTTGTCCCATTTGTAATGATATCCGAGATTTCTGGCTACCGTTTTGGCCGGAATACAAAGTACGGTTTTCTTTGTATCCATTCGTTTTATTTTATACATCGGAGTAGAAAGGTTTTGTTCAACACCGTCTACAATGATCGTATTCTGATCCAGATATAATTCAACCTTTTTTCCGGTAACTTCATTTGTCAGTGTGAGAAGTTCCTGATCACGGTCATAACTATAGTTGATCCCGATCAGATTTTTAAAGGTTTCTTCCGCCGGAATATATACGGTACTTCCAAGCTTGATCACAGGCATCGTAGAAAGCTTATTCTCTTTTCCGTTATAAGAAAGCGTTCCGACTACGGTGGACCGTTTCATCATGTCATTATATTGTATCATGATGGCATCTGTGATCGTAACGACCGAACCAGACGCTTTATAATTAAATCCAAGTTGCTCACATAAGAATTTGACAGGAACAAGAACTTTATTTCTCTTCTTTTTCACGTAACGTACTTTAACCGGCGCTGCAGGTAATTTCCGTTTTACCCCGTTTACATAGGCGTATTTACTTCCTACGGTCATTTTGATCTTAATGCCGCCTTTCGACATCACGATCTTTCCGGATGAAGAAGAATATGTTGTTTTTACTTTGAGTCCTTTTCTGAAAACATCATCATAAGGAGCCATTCGGGTTCCTTTTATCGTTAATCCCTTATATCTTGTATTAGAGATCCTCTTCTTTCCATATTTTACAGTGGTTTGTTTTCCTCTGTAATATTTTGTTTTCCCATTCATTTTTATCCGGAGTGTAGCTGCATTTGAATCCTTTGCTGATAACAGGGTCATGCCGGCGATCAGACTAAAGACTGTGATAAACAGAGCACATAACACTCGTTTCTTAGATGATAACATATAATCTCGCCCCTTATCTAATAATGTAAATTAATTGCCAATAATGATTGTAGCAGTCATTATTGGCACAATTATGGCATGTTTTTACAAGATCAGACAAGTATATATTTCAGGGCTTTTTTGACACTCCAAGAACTCTTTTTAAAAGGTATCATATTTAGGGATCAGAATATAGTTCCCCGCATGGATCTGTGAAGAGGATATATGATTGACGGATACGATTTCCTCGACATATTCCTGGATTTCTGCGTTGGTCGGATCTTTCAGGCGGTCTTTGGCGATCGACCACAGGGTATCCCCCCTGCAGATGAGAACAGACTCGTAGGCGACCACATCGTCTATTTTATCTCCTCTGCTCTCTGCTTCCGTATTCTCACTTAGAAAAAAGCAGCTTATGATCAAAAGAAACACAGGCAGTGTAACTACGGTAAAAATTTTTATCAGATTAAGTTTTTTCATGACAAATTCCCCCTTCGTGTCGAATGTATATTCCGAACAAGTGATACGAACGTTTGTTTTAAAATATCATATCACACGAACGGGCGTTTGTCAAACATTTATTCGATTTTTTTAAAAATTTTATAATTTACCGATCATATATTCATACAGATCCGTTCCATAACTGGAATAATGAGGCTGTCCGGGAAGCATGTGATATGTCCGTTTCCCGTTCTCTTATTCGATCTTTTCAAAAAATTTTATAATTTACCGATCATATATTCATACAGATCCGTTCCATAACTGGAATAATGAGGCTGTCCGGGAAGCATGTGATATGTCCGTTTCCCGTTCTCTTTGCGCTCTGCGACGAGAAATTCGATTCTCTCTTTCCCGCTTTCATAAAGTGTTCGGGCAAATTCATGCAGGTGCGTGACCATCATCACATGAATTCCCTTTTCATAAAGTGGCAGAATTACATTATAAGCGATCTGTGACCCTTCTTTTTCTGTTGTACTGGCAAAGGATTCGTTAAGTAGCAGAAGGCTGTTTTTTGATACCTCGGAAAGGATTCCGCTCATGCGCTTCAGTTCTTCTTCCAAGCGGCCTCTTGTAAGCATTGCATCCTCTTTCCTTGTAAAATGAGTATGGATACGCGAATACAGTCCAGAACAAAAGTGTTTTGCCGGAACAGGCATACCACACTGCATCATAACCTGGGCAATTCCAAAACTGCGAAGAAAAGTTGACTTTCCCCCTTGATTGGCTCCTGTTATGACAGTCATGGTTTTGTTGTTATGTTTCAGCGAATTGGGAACCGGATGCGACTGTGTATAAAGAGCAAGTGACAACTCATACAGATCTCTGATATCACGACAGCTGTTATCTTCACAAACACTTCCGTAACAGAGAGGAAGAGACAGTTCACTCATACGGTTCTGCATATTATTTACACCCATATAAAATGCGATCTCTTTTGCAAAATCAAATAAAAAAGTCAGATAACTGTCGATAAATGGTTGATATATGTCTGTGATACGCTGCATATTCGTTTCCAGAAAAAGATTGATGTCCTTGTCTAACGCCTCCCCCTCAACCATGATCGTATCCTTCCGGATCATTTTATAATAAAGTTTTAGAAACTTATAGGACGTCCCCTTTGTCGAATAGCCGGAATTGTTGTTATTGCAATCACAAAGACGGCTGCTCCCCAGTTTCAGGCCGCCGCTGATCCGGATTGAAAAAATGCTTTCGCCACCTGTCGTAAAAAACAGGATCTTTTTATGGAAGTCTTCAAAATCATCCAATGGATACCCGGAAAGACGCTGTAGAAAATGAGTTAACCCTTCGGATTTTAATTCCCCTTTAAAGCTTTGAAGAGTATCCCGTATTTTCTTTAACAAAGCGGTGGAATCTTCAATAAAATTCAGGGATGAAATAATAGCGCTTGTCTTATAGGTAGATTTGCCCCTGTTTTGTTCACGCTCTTTTTTATACTGTTCTGCCATTTGAAACCCCTTACGGCCGGATTGGTATAGTTCATCGAGTAATTCACGGGTGTGGTAAAAATCTTTTATGATGTCATAACGATACTGCATATCCGTCTCATTCCGAACCGGTACCATCATTACGCTTCGGATCTGCTCCATGATAAAGACGTCGTTTAGAGCCATTGTCTTTATAATAATATTTAAATTTAAATCTTTATAAATATCCTGAAAGGACGGATAGGCTGTCTCTCCGGATAGGCGTTTTTCCGGATATAATAAAAAGGAATTCATATCAGATACACCTCTTTTCTGTTCGTTTATTCTTATAATCCTGAAATCCGCCTTGTGACCTGTTCAAAATCAAGACCGTATTTTTTTACGATCGAATCCGCATATCCAAGTCCGTTTGCCGCCATTGGAAGGATCTTATACGTCCTTACCGCCTGGTCTCCCGGTTCGACCTGGGCTACCATGCTCTGGATCCCCGGCTGGGACGACTCATCTGCCAGTTCCTGGATATGTGTGACATAAATCCCAAGGCAGTCATTTCCGATAAAATGCGCCAGTACCTTTTTTGCCATGATCCGGGCGTCATAGGTCGTAGCTGTCGTAAAGAGTTCATTTAAAATAACAAAATTATTTTTTCTGCTGCCGGAGCTGCCCTGCATCATCGGTTTGAGACGCTGCAGCTCTTCTTTTAATTTTCCGGCTCCGGTCTCCACGCTCTCTTCCACCTCAAAATGAGTCAGGATCTGTTGGAAAAATCTTGTTTTCATTCGGCGGCAGGGCGCTTTCAGGCCGATCAGCATAAAATATACGGCCTGTCCGACTGCCCGGGCCAGTGTAGTCTTTCCCCCCTGATTCGGGCCTGTGATAACGAGAAACGACTTGCCTTCCCGGTATGAAATATCATTTTTTATTATGTTGTAATCCAAAAAACGGTTTTTCCAGGCGAGTGCTATATCGTATACATCCTCCGTCTCCAGTCCATCCTGTTCTGCGATTTCCGGAAAGGCAAGATCATATCCGAACTCTCCGAGCTGCTTTTCAAATTCATAAAAACTGATATAAAAGAGGATTTCATTTTTCAACCGGCAGAACATATCATCTTTCAGAGTAAAGGAAACATCACAAAAATTTTTCAGTGTCTCAAATATCCCGGGACGGCTCTTTTTTAATATATCAATAACCGCATTTTCAAGCGGACTTGTCTCAAGCGGAGAGGGAAATATATTTTTTACGAGCGAATCTTCTCTGGAGCTTTTTGTATCCATAATGTCAAATGCGTCCATAAATTCCCGGATCTGTGTGGCGATATCTTTTTCCGGCTCGGGCATATTTTCCAACACACTCAACCTTCCTTTTTTTACCAAAAGAGTGAGGCTTAGTTCCTCCATGCTGGAAAATGCCTCCCGGACGATCGACTTAAAATCCGTGAACTCCTTGTCCAGGTCCAATTCATCTAATATCTTACGCAGTTCTAACAATCCTTCTGAAGACAGTTCTGCCCGGTCGACCGTTTCTTTCAGAAGCTCCAGTGCCTCCAGCCAGGTACGGCAGGTAAGCAGTAAATAACTTCCCTGTTTTACCGCATCATCTACCTGCTGGTAAAACAGGAAGCATTTTTCACTTTCCAAAAGTAAATTCGTATATCTCTTGAATGCAGGAACCATAAAAGGATTTTTTTCGATATCGCGGTATATGTTCTGCCGGAACCGGACCGTGTGGACGGAACCCGGAATCGTATAAAAATATTTCCGAATGTCAAACTCCATATATTTTGATAGGATAGCCTTTAGGATCCCCTCAAGCTGCAGGTCAGCAAAAAAGACCGGCTGCATGAATTCATATTGACGACAATTTTCTGGAAATAATAAGCTGAAATAAGATTTTTTTATCTGCACACACTCTCCTCCTGTATCTTTTTCTGATTCTTATTGAAATAGGTTTATAAACAATAAATCAATCTTCCGTTTTAGTTTATCATTTATAAACCATATTGTCAACACATAGGGAATTTTTCTGTCAAACAAAAAGAGGCGGCTAAAATGCGCCCCTTTTGGATTTATTCCTCTTCGCTTTCCTCATCCTCTTCCGAATCGATCTTGATCGAAGCGGTGGATAATTCTTTGATCGCTGTACTGAGTGGTTTTGGATATTCTCCTTCTACAAGTGGTTTTGAGCCATCGATCAACTGCCTCGCTCTTTTTGCTGTGGCAAGTACAATGGAGTATCTGCTGTTTACTACCGGATGTTCGCCCGGTTCCACATCGCTGTTTACTACATTCATTAAATCATTATAAGACGGGTGCAACATAAAATTGTTCTCCTTTCAGATTCCATAAAATATATAATTTATACCAGATTGATACCTTTATGGTTTTCCAAACTTTGACAGCGGCCATATGCGTAACACGACATGCCCGGCTATGTTTTTTTCTTTTACAGGCCCCACGTCGGGATCCCTGCTGTCAAGACTTACTTCACGGTTATCACCGAGGACAAAATATTCATCATCCGCCAGTGTGAGAGGTTCTTCTGCGATTCCGGAATCATCCATCGCATTTTTCGCATAATTGTCTTCAATCTTTTCTCCATTGATATAAATATCATTCCCGGTGATCTGGATCGTCTCGCCCGGAAGACCGTAGATCCTTTTTACATAATACTCATCAACCTCTTCTCCCTGCGGATAAAACACAATGATATCATAACGGGATGGTTCATAGAAGGACAATTTATTGACAAGAAGGCTCTCCCCTTCATGAAGTGTCTCTTCCATGGATTCTCCTTTTACAACGGTCCTTTGGATGACATGTTCCGGAACCCAGAACACACAGAGAAGGATCAAAGCGATATAGATAATAAACTCAACAGCATAACTTAGTTTGGATCGCTTTTTTTGTTCTTTCTTTTGTTGTTGTGGTGCGGCATCCATACTTTCTGTATTCATCTTTTACTCTCCCTTCACTGCAAATCCACCCAGCTCTTTTTCCATTTTCTCGATCAGCTGTGTGCTGTTGCAGGATTTATAGTGGTCATATTCAATCAGGTCTTTTACTTTCCCGATCGCATCTTCAAGATCATCATTTACGATGATATAATCATAATCTTTCATGTACTTTACTTCTTCTACTGCTCGTAAAAGACGTTTTTCAATCTCTTCCGGACTCTCTGTCCCTCTTCCGGTAAGGCGCTCTTTTAAAATCTCGGCAGATGGAGGGGAAACAAAAATAAGAAGGGCTTCGGGAAATTTTTCTTTTACAAGCATTCCCCCCTGCATTTCGATTTCAAGAAGCACGTCCTTTCCCGCATCCAACTGTTCCTCGACGTATTTTTTCGGGGTTCCGTAATAATTCCCTACGTACTCGGCCCATTCGATCAACTCTCCCTTTTTGATCATTTCCTGAAACTCATCTCTTGTATGGAAATAATAGTCAATTCCGTCTGTCTCGCCTGTCCGCGGTTTGCGTGTTGTCGCAGAAATGGATAAGTGATAATCATACCTCTTGATCAGTTCTTTCATTATCGTTCCTTTTCCTGCACCGGAAAACCCGGATATCACAACTAATATTCCTTTTCTCATAAACGTCTCCATTTCTGTGCTAAGAGTTAATCTGCCAGTTCGATCTGATTAAAACGGCCTGCGATCGTGTCCGGTAAAAGCGCGGAAAGAACAAGCGAATCATTTTCCATGACAAGCACTGCTTTTGTCTTTTTTCCACACGTGGCATCGATTGCTTTCCCATCGTCCTTGGCGCCCTGTATCATCCGTTTTACAGGAGCTGCCTCGGGGCTTACGATGCTGATCACTTTTTCGCTGTTTACCATATTTCCGTACCCTATATTTATAAATGCCATAACTGATATCTCCGTCTAAAATAATATGCGATTTTTTTGGAATCTGCTATTCCAGGTTTTGTATCTGTTCCCGGATTTTTTCAATCTCCGTCTTTAAAAGGATACCCTGATCAGATATCACAATATCATTTGCTTTTGAAAGTGTGGTATTTGCTTCCCGGTTTAATTCCTGTGCGATAAAATCCAGCTTTCTTCCCACGCTCTCCTCTTGTTCGAGCGTATCCTTCATATGCTGGATATGGCTTTTCAGGCGTACCAGTTCTTCATCTACACAAATTTTATCTGAGTAAACGACGAGCTCGGTGGCGATGACATTTTCATCGATCTTTGTATCGCCGAGGAGTTCCCTGACTTTGGAAGTCAGTTTTTCTTTATATTCAGAAAACACCTCCGGGGCTCTTTTTGAAATTTCATCTGCGATCGTACTAAGATAATCAAGCTTTCCGATCAGATCTTTTTTCAGATGCGCGCCCTCTTTTTCTCTTGCCGCGATAAAATTCCCAAGGGCTCCTTCTACAGCATCATGAACCAGTTCCTGAAGCTTTTCTTCGTCAACCTGTTCTTCCTCCAGCGTATATACTTCAGGATACCGGGACAGCGACAGCGCATCTACATTTGCCTCAATCTGGAAATCTTCCGAAATCGTTTTTAGAAGTTCAAAATAAGAATTTGCCATAGCTTTATTATAAGTAATATGGGAATCCACCTCATGGTTACTCTCATATGCTATGTAAACATCGATTTTTCCTCTGCTCACACTATCTTTGATCTGCTTTCGTATATCTGTCTCAAACGCACTGAGATTTCGTGGAAGCCGGAGTGATATATCGCAGTACCGGTGATTGACAGACTTGATCTCAACTGTGAGTCTGGACATATCATTTTCTGTTTCAAACCGGCCATATCCGGTCATGCTTCTTACCATAATCTGCTCCATTCCCGTGCATGATCTTAGCTTGGCGTCACCACCTGGCTGTATAAATACTTCCCCCATAAAAGGGAACGACAAAAAAACGCATTTATGCACTCCGTATCATTATAAATGACTTGACAGGATAAGTCAAGAATTCTGTTGTATTTTTCCCGGAAATGAATTTTTTGCAGCTGCAGCCTTCCGAGACCAGTGAAATTTGTATCGTGGCGGGCATAATTCCTGATTCAGACCCGCTCCCGCTTAAGATAAACATGTAGCGGTACAAAGGCTGCAAGGTGCAATTTTTGCACCTTGTACGCAGCCTAAGGACCGACACGTTTATACGGTCCTTATCAGGAATTATGCCCGCCACGATACAATTTTTCATGATTTTTCATGAGCTGCAGCTGCAAAAAATTGATTTCCGTGTGTATTTTTCCATAACAATGTAGTATAATCATACTTAGCCTGACGGCACCGCCCGAGACAGCATAACGATTGTATGGCTCTCGGACAAAACGATTGCAGGATGGAGGAAATATACACATGGCATTTGATGGATTTACATTAGCAGCACTGACAAAAGAACTCTCGGACAAACTGACTGGCGGCAGGCTTCAGAAGATCGCCCAGCCGGAGCCGGATGAGCTTTTGCTTACGATAAAAAATAACCGGACAAATTACCGGCTCGTTCTCTCAGCCAGTCCTTCTCTTCCGCTGATCTATCTCACAGAAGAACCAAAAACGTCTCCGCTGACTGCACCAAATTTCTGCATGCTTCTCAGAAAGCACTTAAACGGAGCAAAGATTACGGAAATATCCCAGTTTGGGATGGAACGTGTATTAAAGATCGGGATGGAAAATTTAAATGAACTGGGGGATATGGTAAACAAATCCCTTGTTATCGAAATCATGGGAAAGCACAGTAACCTGATCTTTCTGGATGAAACCGGGCAGATCATCGACAGCATCAAACACATCTCTTCTTTGGTCAGCTCTGTGAGGGAAGTCCTTCCGGGACGAGATTATTTTATCCCGAACACGAAGGAAAAGCATAACCTCTTTGAACTTACGACTGAACAGTGGATGAATGAAGTAGTCACGCAGCCGGTCAGCGTTGCCAAAGGGCTTTGCAATTATTTTACCGGTTTTAGCTTTACACTCGCTCAAGAGACTGCTTACCGGAGCGGGGTCGACGGAGACGCTCCTTTTGCCTCATTAAATGGCAACCAGTTATCCGGTCTCAGAGACAGCTTAAGAACCCTGATGCGGCATACAAAAGAGGGGACATTTACACCGGAGATCATTTTCGATGGGAAGGAACCTGTAGAATTTGCTGCCTTTCCCCTGACGATGTATGAAGGTTTTGAACACAAGCCGATGGAGTCCATGAGTATTACGGTAGAAACTTTTTATAAGGAAAAGGAGACCATTCAGCGCATCCGCCAGAAATCCACGGATATCCGCAAGCATGTAACGATGCTTCTGGAGCGGAACCGAAAGAAGTTGTCCATCCAGCTAAAACAGTTGAAAGATACCGAAAAAAGGGAGCGCTATAAAGTATATGGGGAGCTGATCAACACGTATGGCTACCAGCTTAGCCCGGAAGATACAAAATTAAAATGTATCAATTACTACGATGATACAGAGGTGGAGATCCCGGTTGATCCCACGCTCACATCGGCTGAAAATGCCAATAAATACTTTAACCGCTATAATAAACTGAAACGGACATATGAGGCGGTGACGATCCAGATCAAGGAAACCAATGAATTGATCGAGCATCTTGAGACCATTCTCACCTCGCTTGATATCGCCAGACAGGAGGAGGATCTCGTCCTGATCAAACAGGAACTCATTGACAGCGGCTACATGCGGGGGCACGGAAAAAATAACCGGAAAAACGGAAAAGCCGTGCCAAAGAGTAAACCGCTCCACTACGTCTCCTCGGACGGGTATGATATGTATGTGGGAAAAAATAATTATCAGAATGATACTCTCACATTTAAAACTGCTACGGGAAATGACTGGTGGTTTCATGCAAAGCAGGCTCCCGGCTCACACGTCATCGTAAAATGTGGCAATGAGGAACCGCCGGTGACTACGTTTGAGGAAGCAGCCAGCCTCGCTGCCTTTTATTCAAAAAATAAAAATTCAGACAAGGTAGAGATTGACTACACGCAGAAAAAAAATGTCAAAAAACCAAATGGCAGCAAACCGGGTTTTGTTGTATATTATACCAATTATTCCATGGTGGCTTCCCCGGACATAAGCCATATTACAGAAATTTCGTGATTCATTTAAAAGGAGGATACCGGTATGATCGCTTACGATTCACATGTACATACTTCATTTTCTACAGATAGTGAGACACCGATGGAACATATGGTGCTTCAGGGCATTCAGAATGGCTTAGAGGGAATTACTTTTACGGATCATATGGATTATCACTTTCCACTCACATATCGTAACTGGCAGACCCCGGGAGGTATGCCGCCGTTTACATTTGATGTGGATCGTTATATTTCCTGTATTTCTGGATTGAGAGAAAAATACCGTGGGAAGATCGCTCTTTTTTATGGAGTAGAGATTGGCCTGAAGAAAGATGCATGGGAAGATAACCTCACTTTAAGCCGGAATCCTTCGTTCGATTATATCATCGGTTCCATCCATCTGATCGATGACATGGATCCCTATTATCCGGAGTACTGGGAAGCATTTGAGGAAAAAAAAGGACTCTTACGTTACTTTGAGACGACATATGAAAATTTAAGATCACTTGGTGGATTTAAGATCGATACGCTGGGGCATCTGGATTATATCGTCCGCTACTCTCCCTCCGGATATAAGCTTTACTCCTATCATCTGTTTTCAGATATCATAGATGAAATATTAAAACTTCTGATCGGGCAGGAAATCTCTCTGGAGATCAATACGTCCGGTTATAAAAATGGCGGGCCGATGCCAAATCCATGTGAAGAGATCATTCGCCGGTATAAAGAATTAGGCGGGGAACGGATCACGTTTGGTTCTGATGCCCACACGACAGATCTGTTATCCGGAAGATTTACAGATGCAGAAAAAATCGCAAAAAACACAGGCTTTCGCCATTACACAACATTTGTGAAACGTAAGCCTGTATTTCATGCATTTTAAATTATTGTTTTAATATTCCTCTTCTTCCTCATCCTCGTGGATATCGGATTTTGGTTTTTCGAGACCCTCGATCACGATATCATGCTTTTCTGCATAATCCCAGAGGGCGGCATGGATCGCCTCTTCTGCCAGAAGGGAGCAGTGGACCTTTACCGGCGGCAGTCCGTCCAGGGCTTCCATCACCGCTTTGTTTGTGACCTGCATTGCCTCCTGGATGGATTTTCCTTTTACAAGTTCGGTCGCCATGCTGCTTGTAGCCACAGCGGCTCCACAGCCAAAGGTTTTAAATTTACAGTCCTGTATGATACCATCGTCATCAATGTCAAGATAAATGCGCATGATATCGCCGCATTTCGCATTTCCGACTGTACCTACACCACTGGCATCTTCTATTTCTCCCACATTTCTCGGGTTACTGAAATGATCCATTACTTTTTCACTATACATTTGCTTAACCATCCTTTCCTATCTGGATTAATGTGTATTCTTTTTAACAAAGTCTTCATACAGTGGGGACATGCTTCTTAATTTATCCACAATACCAACTAATTTATCAACGACATAATCGGCATCTTCTTTTGTCGTATCTTCACTGAGGGTGAGCCGGAGTGAACCATGGGCGATCTCATGAGGAAGCCCGATGGCAAGCAGTACATGGGATGGGTCCAGTGAACCGGAAGTACAGGCGGAACCGCTGGAAGCACAGATCCCTTCCATGTCGAGCATGATAAGAAGAGATTCTCCCTCAACAAACTGAAAGCTGAAATTTACATTGTTTGGCAATCGGTTGGTGCGGTGTCCGTTTAACCGGCAGTAAGGAATCGCCTTTTCAATCTTTTCAATCAGATAGTCCCGGATTTCTGTCTCTTTCCGAACCCTCTCTTCCATCGTGGAAACGGCGATCGAAACCGCCTCTCCCAAACCTACAATGCCCGGAACATTTTCTGTGCCGGCCCTGCGTTTTCTCTCCTGTGCGCCACCGTGTATGAACGAACGAAGTTTCAATCCCTTGCGGATATACAAAAATCCGATTCCTTTTGGGCCGTGGAGTTTGTGGCCGCTCGCACTGAGCATATCAATATTCATCGCATCTACATCGATCTCAAGCTGTCCGAATGCCTGCACAGCATCGGTATGAAACAACACATCATGTGCCTTTGCGATCGCACCGATTTCTTTTACCGGCTGTATGGAACCAATCTCGTTATTGGCAAACATGATCGAAATAAGTATCGTGTCGGGACGGATTGCCTGTTCTAACTGGTCAAGTTTTACGATCCCCTGTTCGTCAACATCAACGTATGTGATCTCAAACCCACGTTTTTCCAAATAATCGCACGTATGCAAAATAGCATGATGTTCAATCTTCGATGTAATAATATGTTTTCCCTTCTGTTCATACGCCTCTGCCGTAGCAATCAGCGCCCAGTTATCTGCCTCGCTGCCACCGGCGGTAAAATAAATATCCCGGATATCGGTCTTAAGTGCATCTGCGATGACCTGTCTGCTGTCATTGACCGCTTTTTTATTTTTTGCTGCAAAATCATATACGCTGGACGGATTTCCAAAATTCTCGGTAAAATAAGGATACATAGCATCTACGACTTCTTTTTTGGTCGAAGTGGTAGCCGCATTATCCAGATACACAAATCTACTCATTCTTGTTAAATCTCCTTTCATTCATATCATTCTGTTTGCCACCGGTTTATCGGGGAAACATCTAAATTTAACATCCACTTCGTTTTGGCGGGATGGTCTCTTTTAGTAAATCGGAAAGCATAAGATTGTCTACGGCACTATTAATACTGTCATTGATACGCCGCCATACGATTTTTGTAATGCACTGCCCGGATTCCTTACAGGGATCGCCATTCTCTGTCACTTCTGAACAGTTTACCGGGGAAAGATCCCCCTCAAGTGCCCGCAGAATATCTCCTACGGATATCTTATTCATCGGAGCCGCCAGTGAATACCCGCCTTTTGCTCCCCGTATACTTGTTACAATATGTGCTTTTTTTAATTTTGCGATAAGCTGTTCGAGATAGCTGATCGAGATATCCTGCCGGATCGCGATATCACTCAGGGATACAGGCTCGTTTTCACCATGTATGGCAATGTCGATCACGGCCCGGAGACCATATCTTCCTTTTGTGGAAATTTTCATAATAAGTTCATTCCTTTTTTATTTGATTCAGAAAGTTCCCGGTTGCGGTTTTCAGCCTTTATCCTACTAAAATATTTCCAACCATTTTAATTCCTATTATTTTCATCGGAATTAAAATGATTATAACGCCCTCTTTGTTTTTTGTCAAGACTTCTGCTGGAAGAATCGCACTTTCTTATATAATAAAACAAGAAGGCCCGGTGAATCGGGCCTTCTGTGTCAGACATAAAATATCTTATAGTAAGAACGTTTGATTTTTCCATCTTTGTGTACGATATGCTGTGTCGATACACGTCTCTTTCTCTCCACTGGTTCCAGTTTCGGTTCACCGGTTGCCGCGGTTTCCTGTTTCGCAAGTGCGTCTGCGGCCACCTCGAGTGCTGCCTCAACCACAGGATTATGAGGCATCTCTTCTCTTGCTGAAATATCATCCAGTGAATAAGCAAAACCATCTTCTTTATTTTGATGGCTCTCCTTACTCCTGCCTCGTTTTTTTTCTTTTTCCTGCTTGTTTAACTTATTTTCTATGTCAGATACCGTCGGAACCTCACTGTAATCTTCTATGATCATAGAAGTAATATCATCTCCTGCGATATCATCAATAACGCTTGAAATCGTTGGAGCATCTCCCTCCGGATAAACAGGTTCAAATTTCAGTTTCATCTCCTCTGTTTCCGGAGCAACGGTAAACTCAGGGATACTTTCTTCCTCATTTATTTCAGTTGGAGATTCCGGCTCATCAGTTTCAGCAAATTCAAATCCTCCCGGTATTCCGGATTCTGTTCCGATATCAGATTCCAAAGGATCATCTTCCGTTATAAATTCAAGGCTTCCCTCATTTGTTTCAGGTTCTGTTCCCATATCAAACGTAAGAGAATTTTCCTCTTCCACAGGTTCAATCTGAGGCGTCAGTTCCAGCTCGGGTTCCGGTTCGATTTGAGGTGTTAGTTCCAACTCTGGCTCGGGTTCCGGTTCGATCTGAGGCGTCAGCTCCAGCTCGGGTTCCGGTTCGATCTGAGGTGTCGGTTCCAACTCGGGTTCCGGTTCGATAACAGGTTCAGGAGAAACCGTCTCATGGGGCTCTGTATTTCCGGAAAGGTCATTCAACGCAGCCGCCACCAGATTTGACATATCAAGTTCCGAATTTAAGGAATTTGTTGTTGTCGCTTCCGTATCATCCAGATCAATGCTGTTTGAAGACGGTTTATTGAACTCGTCGGCATCTTCAATACTTCCTTTAAAAGAACTCAGGTCAATATTTTCATCTGAAAAATCATTATCATCGGATAAATCAACCCCAAGATCAAACATATCATTTGATATTTCGATATCAGGAGAAATCGTCTTTTCTTCACCGGATATCACACTTTTGGCTTCAAGCAGTTCATCCTGATCCGTCTGCTCGATCACATCGGCAAGATCTTCCCGAACGGTAGCGTTCATACGATCCAGATTTTCTGAAATATCAAGCCGGTCAAAAAGATTTTTTAACTCCGTTTCTTCATTTCTCTCCGCAGACAGCATAGCAGCCGCTTCACTCAATGCCTTTTCAGACTGCTCCCAGTCATCCATGGAATTTGCCAGATGGTTCAGACGCTCCTCCACCTCATCTTTTTCTTTCTCCAGATCATCGGGTACAGCTGGCTGTACGGATTGTACCGGCTGTTCCACCGGCTCCGGCCCGGTTTCTGCCTGATTTATCATTTCTTCTTTTGGTGCCTGCACAGGTACGTCCAGCGTGACATCACTAAGCCCCGGGGAATCCATAATAGTATCCTCCCCGAGAGTGGCAAACGAATCTTCTTGTTCGTGAGGCATCTGGATCATCGTATCGGATTCGTCTGATATTCCCATGTCACCGCCACCTAATACAGCGTCTGAGGCAGAGGAGATCCCCCCGTCCAATGCTCCCGAAATCCCACCTGTATTCAACATTTCTGCCCCGCCACCCAGTACAGCGTCTCCGGCAGAAGAAATATTTCCATCTAATGCCCCTGAAAGCCCGCCTGTTCCTCCGGCATCCTGTGACCCGGCCGGGGAAATATCACCATCCAGCAAAAATTCAGAATCCAATGCGGATGAGGAAGCCTGACTTGAAAAAGAGGGTTCTGGTACGCCTGTTTCCGGTGCAGGAACACTCTCCGTATTCTGGGAAATTGTCTTTTCAATCTCTCTTTCTTTTTCCTTCTCTACAAAATCAAGAGATATGGTCCATTCCGGTTTATCCTCTGTGGGAAGCCCCAAATCAATGCTACCTTTTCCCATACCAATTCAATCCCTTCATAAATAACATATTTTCACATACATACAGTTATAAATATAATACTACAAATTGCGCCAAAAAACAATATATTAAAAAAAATTCATAGAATTTACCAAGTCACATAAATTTTAGTAAGCCCGTAAATTAAAAAGGGAGAATGAATTTGAAGGAAAAAATATTAAAAGGAACGATCTTCCTCACGGGCGCAGGCATACTCACCCGTATCATCGGATTTTTATACCGTATTTTTCTGGCAAATGCACTCGGGGAAACAGAACTTGGTATCTATCAGCTTGTTTTCCCGGTATACACGATCTGCTTTACTTTATACGCATCCGGACTTCAGACAGCTGTATCCCAACTCGTATCCAATCCCCGTTATAAATACTCAAAAAAAGTGATACGGACAGGGATCCTCTTGTCCCTGAGTGTATCCGTCCTTCTTTCTGTGATTATATTTTCATTTTCGGATTTTATCAGTATTCACTTTTTATTTACAGAAAGAACCGCATCGCTTTTAAAAATATTGGCGTTTATCTTTCCGTTTTGTGGTGTAACAAGTATGATAAACGGATATTTTTATGGTCTCCGCGAAGCCAAAGTACCCGCTTTGACGCAGTTGATCGAGCAGTTGTTTCGTGTCGGATTTGTATTTTTGATCTACACCAGCCATATCTGCGAATTTTCATGCGGTATTGCCGTAGGCGGTTTGATCGCAGGGGAAATTGCCTCCAATCTGTATAACCTGATCAGCCTGAAACGGACAAAAGGAAAAGAAACAGGAATCCTTACCCTGACAAAAAGAAAAATTGCCGGTGCCCTTTTGCGGCAGGCGGTTCCTCTCAGTGGAACCAAACTTGTTATTTCCCTGCTGTCCAGTTTTGAATCCGTACTCATACCGATCATGTTTACCCGTTATGGACTTCCCCACGATGATTCACTTGCACTTTATGGCGTCATAACCGGAATCGTTTTACCATTTATCATGTTTCCCGGTACGATCACGAACTCCCTTTCTGTTCTCCTGCTTCCTGAGATTTCCAAAGCAGATAATGAAAAAAACAGGGAAAAGATCCAGCACACGACACGTATCACGATCAAATATTCCCTGCTCCTTGGTTGTATGGCAACAGCGGTATTTTTAAATTTTGGAAAAATGATTGGCGTTATCTTTTTTCATAGTGAAAATGCAGGAAAACTACTTACCCTTCTGGCGGTCATCTGCCCGTTTATTTATGTCTCAACAACTCTTTCCAGTATCATAAATGGTTTGTCAAAGACACATATCACGTTCCGAAATACCGTTCTTGGTCTGTTTGTCCGGATTCTCTTTCTTGTTTTTATCACTCCCGTATATGGTGTGTATGGCTATTTGCTGGGTCTTCTCCTGAGTCAGATCATTATCAGTCTGTTGGATGGCATTTACCTGATCCAAAATGGCTATACAGAAATTTTTCTGGGAAAATGGCTTGTTTTTCCATTTATGTGTCTCTCACTCTCGCTTATGATATGCCGTTTTTTTCTGCAAAAATTATGTCTCTCCCTGCATACAGAGAGAGACATATGGCTCCTTTTTTCCATTATCCCGGCCTTTCTTATATCTTTTCTGGTCTTTAAGATCACCGGACTCATCGATCGCAAAGATCTCATATAGAAAGTGCAACGGAGAACCACGCACCAAAGAACTAAAATTCTATCTTACAACATCTTAAGAAGTTCTTCCTCCGTGATGACAGGGATACCAAGCTCTTTTGCTTTTTTATTTTTGGAAGATGAAGAGGCCCGGTCATTATTGACCAGATAATTTGTATTTTTACTCACCGAACCGCTCACTTTCCCACCCGCAAGTTCAATCTTCTCTTTACATTCATTGCGGTTTGAAAAGTGGGTAAGGCTTCCTGTGATCACAAAAGTGATTCCTTCCAGTTTACCTGAATCTGTTCCTTCCGGCATAGAGATCGTTAAGATATGTTCCAGCCTTTTTACCATACACAGATTCTCTTCATTGGCGAAAAATGACACAAAAGAATGGGCAAGTTTTTCGCCGATCCCGTCCACAGAGATCAGATCTTCTTCCGTCAATTCGTTCATCCGGCTGGGGTCAAGAGGATACCGTCGGCACACAAGTTTGGCCATGCTAAGTCCGAATCCCTTGATTCCGAGACTATAAATAACCCGTTCCAATGATACATTTTTTGCCTGCTCGATCGCTACCAGCATATTCTGACACGATTTTTCGCCAAAGCCTTCCATTGTTTCAATCTCTTCTTTGTGTTTTTCTAACCCAAAGAGATCACAGAAATCCTGAAGCCATCCACGGGCAATAAATTTTTCCAGTGTTGCCTCCGAAAATCCATCAATATTCAGAGCGTCCCTGCTGACAAAATGACTGAACATCTTTAATTTTTTTGCGTAACATCCGGGATTGACACAAAACAAAAATTCCGAACCATTTTCATTGACGAGCTCCGTATGTTCACCACAGACCGGACATACTCCGGGAATCGATGCTGTCCCACTGCCGGTGAGATTTTCCTGTATCTGCGGGATGATCATATTGGCTTTGTACACGGTGATCCGGTCCCCCAGTCCCAGCTTAAGCTCCTTCAATATGCTGATATTGTGTACGCTGGCCCGGCTCACTGTCGTTCCCTCTAATTCTACCGGTTCAAATACAGCGATCGGATTGATAAGCCCTGTTCTTGATGCACTCCACTCAATGTCAAGCAAAGTCGTCTCAGCCAGTTCATCCTGCCATTTAAAAGCAATGGAATCCCTCGGGAACTTTGCAGTTCTTCCAAGACTACGGCTGTAGTCTATATCGTCATAAGTAAGCACAAGACCATCACTGGGGAGATCCATCCCCCCGGCAATCTCCTCTGAGAACGCTTTCACTGCGTTCTCCAGATTCGTCTGGCTCACTACTTTATAAGGAACGACATCAAACCCCAAAGTGTCGAACCATCTGCGGATTTCTTCCTTGCTGTGAAACACTTTATCCATGGGATCGGAATCAATAAGATCATATACATAAAAATGAACATTACGTTCGGCTGTGATCTGGTTATTGAGCTGCCTTACCGTACCACTGCACAAATTTCTGGGGTTCTTATATTGTTCCTGAATATCGGAAAAAGAGCGGTTCAGTGTTTCAAAATCCGAGTATCGGATCAACGCCTCACCGCGGAGGATCAAAGTACCTGGATAACGGATCCTGGCAGGGATATTCTTGAATGTTCTGGCATTATTGGTAATGACCTCTCCCGTTTCGCCATTCCCTCTTGTGAGAGCCTTTGTAAGGACGCCATCCTGATAGGTAAGAATAACACTAAGCCCATCGAGTTTAAGCGACAAAAGCCCTTTTTGTCCTCCGAGCCACTGCAACAGTTCTCCGGCCTCTTTTGTTTTATCTAATGAAAGCATAGGTGCTACATGTGCCTCTTTGGGAAGTTCACTCAGCGTTTCATATCCCACATTTATCGTCGGGCTGTTTGACATGACAATGCCCGTCTTTTTTTCCAGCGAAACTAATTCATCATACTGCTTATCGTATTCAAAATTTGTCATGACCTCATCCTGCCCCTGATAATACACTTTGGCAGCATGATTTAGCGTAGAAACCAGTTCTTTTATTCGTTCAAGATCACTCATTATAAAATTTCTGTCCTTTCAAAGATTTTTCTAACTGCGTTATCTCCTTATCGGATAAATAGCGCCATTTCCCTTCCGGAAGTCCGTCTAATAAAATATTCATGATCCGGACCCGCTTTAACCGGACAACTTTATATCCAAAGTATTCGCACATCCGACGGATCTGCCGGTTTAATCCCTGGGTTAAGATGATCCGGAAACTTCTCTCGTCGATCATATTGATCCGGCATGGCTTTGTCATTGTATCAAGGATCGGGACACCCTGACTCATAGCATCCAGAATCTCTTTTTTAAGAGGCCGGCTGACAGTCACGACATATTCTTTTTCGTGTCCGTTTTTTGAACGAAGGATACGGTCGGTTAGTTCTCCGTCGTTTGTCAGGAGGATCAGGCCGGTTGAATCTTTGTCAAGCCGTCCAACCGGATAGATTCTCTCTTTAAAATGAATATGGTCAATAATGTTATTTTTCTCTTTTGTACTGCTTGTACACACGATACCTGCCGGCTTATGAAATGCGATGATAATGCGCTCCTTTTTAGCACAGACCTCTGTTCCGTCCACGCATACGGTCTGCCCGGTATGAACCTGATCCCCTAATCCGGCTGCTCTTCCGTCAATCGTCACCCTGTTCTGATCCAAAAGACGGTCAGCCTCTCTTCTGGAACAGTATCCACACATACTTAAATATTTATTGATTCTTACTCTTTCGTCCAAAATGATCCTGTTCTCCTAACTGATGATTTTAAAATGACACGCTCCTTGGTTCTCCAATCAGCGTGCCATCTTTTGAATACCGTGTTTTATATCTGTTCTCTCTTTGAAACCGCTTTACGATGCCGGAGTCACATTCGGGTCAGCCGGAGCCGCATTTGGATCGGCGGGTGTTGCGCCTGGATCAGCTGGAGCCGCATTCGGGTCGGCAGGTGCTGCATTCGGATCAACTGACGGCTGCGCTTCCGGTGTCTGGCTTTCTGCCGGAACAGCCAGATCGGCAGCAATCTCCTGATCCATTTTCTGATAGAGCTGACGAAATGCCTCGTCCGCATTGATCGCCGTCTGGAGCTGTTCCGTTACCTCTTTTTGAAGTTCTGCTACATGCGAATTTTTATCGGCAGATACAATAAACTCTTCCTCGTTCTCATCCAATGCACTTAAATAAATTACATATTTTCCATCTGAACCAACTGTCACGTACACGCCGCTCAGGCATGGCGCCAGCGTATTGATGTTTTTCAATTTCATATCATAGCGGATATAAACTCTCAGCGCACCATTATCCTCATTTTCCAATGTATAGCATGTGATATTCTGGTAATCTTCCACGTACTCCGCCTGTGTGATCAGCTTTTCCTGATCGATCTGGTTGATATCACTTACTAATGGTTCCATCAGTTCCATATCCACATCCCGCTTCGCTTGAAAATAGCTCGAGACCAGAGTAATGATATCCTCCTCTTCGCACTTGGCCAACGGAGCGTCCTCAATCTGGTTTGTTGACTCCCCGCCTGTCGGAATCAGCGTAAGAATGAGAAAACTGAGGAACAGCGCCCCGATTGAAATAATGATGATCAGTTTTTTGTATTTTAATTTCATGGCTTTAACCTTCTTATCAATTTATAGTAAATAACATATTTCCAGACAAAATAAATCTAACCATACAAATTATATCAATTATTTAGCGGTTTGTCTATTCTTTTAATGAGTTTTTTATCTCTTCTAACTGCTTCCGGTCAAAAAGATAGTTCGTATTGCAAAAATGACAGTTCATCTCAACCGGTTTTTCCTCTGCGATCAGTGCCTCGATCTCTTTGCTTCCGATCGCAGCCAACGCTTTCTTTACTCGTTCCCTCGAACAGTTGCATTGAAAATGTGCCGGTATTTTATCGGTAAACTCCACATCAAACCCTTCAAGGATGTGCTCGAGTATCATTTCCGGTGTATATCCTTTTGTGAAAAGAGTTGTAACCGGATCTACTGCTGCGAGACGTTTTTCTAAGATCCGGATGACATCCTCGGAAGCTTCCGGCATAAGCTGGATGATATAACCACCGCTCTCCCTTACCGTGTTATTTTTATTCATCAGGACACCAAGAGCCACAGAGGACGGCGTCTGTTCGGAAGCAGCAAAATAATAAGTCAGATCCTCTGCGATCTCCCCGGACAGAAGATTGATACTGCCGCTGTAAGGCTCCTTTAACCCCATGTCTTTTATGACCGTCAGTACACCGAGATCCACGGCTTTCCCGACATCAAGTTTTCCCGCCGCACTGGCCGGAAGGGATACCTGGGGTTCGATTGCAAATCCCTTTACATTTCCCATCGAATCTGCTGTTACAGTCAGGCCTTTTACCGGCCCGGAACAATCGATCTTTAATGTAAGAAGATCCTTTTCTCCTTTCATCATCGTACCCATCATGGCTCCGCCGGATAACAGCCGTCCAAGAGCAGCCGTGATAACAGGACTTGTATTATGTCTTCTTCTCGCTTCCTCAACAAGATTTTTTGACCGGATCGCAAAACAACGGATCTGTTCATTGGCAGCAACTGCCCGGATTATATAGTCCATATAACTTTTACCTCTTTTCATCACGGAAATCAATTTTTTGTAGCTGCAACTTTTTGAAATCTTTGAAATTTGTACGGTGGCTGGTATAATTTCTGATGAGGACCGTATAAACGTGTCGGTCCTTAGGCTGCGTATAAGGTGCGTTTGCACCTTGCAGCCTTTGTACCGCTACATGTTTATCTTAAGCGGGAGCGGGTCTAAATCAGAAATTATACCAGCTACCGTACAAATTTTCATAACTTTTCTTGACTGCAGCTACCAAAAATTGATTTCCGTGTCTTTTTATAAAAATTTCTTTACTTTTGTGTGAATATTGTATATAATGATAACAATGCATCTGTGGCTCAATGGATAGAGTAGAGGCTTCCGAAGCCTTTGGTTGGGGGTTCGAGTCCCTCCAGGTGCATTTTTATTTATGTGAACTTTTTCTCCTCCCTTTGGTAAATATATACCCGGTTTGAAAGAATTTCCTCTTTCTCTACATACTGCTCATTGATATTTTTTACCATCTCTCCCAGGAAATCGTACAATGTCCGGTCCAAAGCCGGCACCACGATCATTTCATGGATGCTGCTGGGAAGCAGATAAAGATCTGACTTATAATCTTCTGCCAGTTTCTCAATAACGCCCTCGTATAAAATAGCTGCCGCACCATTGATGCCAAGTTCATTTGAGACTACTATCATATCTATTTTTTCTTCATTTGTCAATTCCTTTTCCGCTATCAGTTCCTCCGGATCCGCATATGCAGATACCATCTGCCTTAATTCACTGACTTTGGCAGGAAGAAGTTTTTCTGTGTTCTTCTTTGCCATCTTAAAAAGCTGTTCCACAGAAACACCCCACTTTTCCTGGATATCTTTACTGATCTTCAGCGACTGCATATATCGATCATTGATGGAGATAACCAGATGAAAAGTGATCGCCAGATCCAAAAATGGGATATATGGCATATCTTCTAAAATCTCCCGGTTTTGTTCTCTTGAAACGAGCCTGTAGATGATCCTTGTCTTGCACATTTTAAAATCCGTGCGGAAACGGCAAATATCATCTACCGCTCCCATCGTCTTTTGATACCGGTCGATGACCTCCTCGATCACCTCAGAAAAAGACAAATGGTTTTCGCAATGATCGGCATAAAGATCATCAATATAAATCGTTGGCGATGTTCGTTTTTTCTTTTTACGGAACATGATACCGGTAAACACCGTCGAATTATTTTTCATGTTTGTGACGACAGAGATGTCATATCCTCCCCCCAATCTCTTTTGTACTTCCTCCATAACTGCACTTGCAAAAGTTTCTAATTCCATTCAATCATCCTTTCTTTGTATATATTGAGATTCTTCCCCATAAAAACACCTCCTTTTGTCACTTATTGATCGTCTTTGGAAAAAATTGAAATAAGATTTTCTGAAAAATGTGAATTGAAGAATTTCTCATATTGCAATTTTAGCAGAAAAT
This sequence comes from Lachnospiraceae bacterium, assembly GCA_021770615.1. The sequence continues at coordinate 107,477 of JAETQR010000004.1, forward strand.
CATTCCGTATTCAATGATCATATTCTGGCGTTTTGAATCGTGATCGGGAACTTTCCACATTTTTCGCATGTTTCAGCAATTAATTGTTATAAAAAATATCTACAGCAAAGAACAAAAAAGAACCGGAATCCATAAAACATGTTTTGCAGATCTTCCTGCATCCGTTTTTAATGATTCCGGTTGTTTCTGTTATTTTTAGACGGTTTTTATCAAAACTGTCTGACTTGCATTTTGTATGTATCAGGAAAAATCGTCTGTCAGACAACTCCCTGGGCAGTCATTGCCTCTGCTACTTTTTCAAAACCGGCAATATTTGCACCTACGACATAGTTTTTCTCAAAACCATATTTCTTCGACGCTTCATCACAGGCATGGAAAATATTTACCATGATATCCTTTAACTTACTGTCCACCTCTTCAAACGTCCAGCTGAGTCTCTCGCTGTTCTGGGACATCTCAAGTGCGGATGTAGCCACACCACCTGCATTGGATGCTTTACCAGGAGCAAACAGTACGCCATTACTCTGAAGATACTCTGTCGCTTCGATCGAAGTCGGCATGTTAGCGCCCTCTGCTACAGCAAGAACACCATTTGCCACAAGTGCTTTTGCATCATCGATCAGAAGTTCATTCTGTGTCGCACATGGAAGGGCGATGTCACATTTTACCGTCCAGACACCCTTTCCGTCATGATACTGTGCGGAAGGTCTCTTCTCCGCATATTCTGTCAATCTTGCACGGTGTACTTCTTTTACTTCTTTCAGAAGAGCTACATCAATTCCTTCCGGATCATAAACCCATCCGGTAGAATCGGATACCGTAACAACCTTTGCGCCAAGCTGATGAGCTTTTTCAGTTGCATAGATCGCCACATTTCCGGAACCGCTGACAGCAACGGTTTTTCCAGCCATATCGATGCCATTGCATTTAAGCATCTCCTGTGTATAATACAATAATCCGTATCCAGTTGCCTCTGTTCTCGCAAGAGAACCACCGAATGTCAGACCTTTTCCGGTCAGGACACCCTCATAAGCGTTGCGGATCCTTTTGTACTGGCCATACATATAGCCAATCTCTCTTCCACCTACTCCGATATCTCCGGCAGGTACGTCCGTATCCGGTCCGATGTGTCTCTGAAGTTCGGTCATAAAGCTCTGGCAGAATGCCATAACTTCTCTGTCAGATTTGCCTTTGGGATCGAAATCAGAACCACCTTTGCCTCCGCCGATCGGAAGTCCTGTCAGGGAATTTTTGAATATCTGTTCAAAACCAAGAAATTTAATGATTCCGAGATTTACGGATGGATGGAAACGCAGACCGCCTTTGTAAGGTCCGATCGCACTATTGAACTGAACACGGTAACCAGTATTTACCTGAACATTACCATTATCATCAACCCATGGTACTCTGAACTTGATCTGCCTCTCCGGATTTGTCAGACGCTCAAGCAGTGCGTCTTTACGGAATGCTTCTTCGTTCTTCTCTACAACAGGACGAAGGGATTCGAGCACTTCCTTCGCTGCCTGATGGAACTCTGGCTCGGCAGGATTTTTCTCAACGAGCTGGGCCAATACCTCATCTACATATGACATGTGTCATACCTCCTTTAAACTAATGTCAAAATTATTATATAATAAAATTTATGGTTGTACAAGATTTTTTTGTTTGCAGGTCGCAAGAAATGCGTTGGTATAGCGATGGTCGCCACTGACATTTTTACCAAACCAGTCTGGTTTTACAAACTTTTCAGATTCCGCTACTGTCTCAAATTCAATCTCAGCAAGCACCATTCCCTCATAGCTGCCATGAAAAAGATCCAGTTCGATCGTATGCCCGTTGTAGCCGATACGATATCTCGTTTTTTCGATCAGGATGCCATCGATCTTTTCTCTCAGATGTTCATAGCTCTCCTTTGTGAGTGCAAGCTCCGTCTCATGGTTCACGCAGACATCCCCTCTTGTTTCCACGCCGGTCTTTGATTTATACGTTAGTATATACTGATCGTCAATCTTCCGGATCCTCAGGACGGGCTCCATCGAAAGATACCCCTGTTCAATCTCGGAAGAATGATATTGCCCGATGTTTTCCGGTATTTCTTTCACCAGATATTTTCGCTCGATTTCCATAATAGATTCCCTTTTTTATTGAATTATTCCAAAATCATCAAATGGCATCATACGAAGCCATGCTTTTCCAATAATATGGTCGCCTTTTACGACTCCCACGTCTTTATGCCTGCTGTCCTTACTCGCATTGCGGTTATCCCCAAGCACAAAGTATTCATCTGCCCCGAGGGAAACGGTTTCTTCCGCAATCCCCGGATCCTCCATGACTCCGTTTGCGTGTTCATCAAAAATTGCCTTATCGTTGATATAGATTTTTCCTTCCTCAATACGGACATCCTCTCCGGGCAGTCCGATGATCCTTTTGATATAATTCGTAGTTTCATTGAATTTAAAAACAACAACATCAAACCGTTCCGGCTTTCCGGTCAGATAACTGATCTTTTCTACGATCAGCTCATCGCCGTTTCCAAGGCAGGGCTCCATAGAGCTCCCCTCCACTGTCGTATGATTTGCTACATAATGAGTGATGAGAAAAGCAGCTGCCACCGCAATGACAATACAGACCAGAAAACTGATCAATGTCCGGACAATGCTCCTTTTTTTCGTTTTGGTTTCCACACTTTTTTTCGGAACATTATCTATTTTCTCTACCGTTTTTTTGTCCGGTTTCATTTTTTCGGAAGGCTCTTCCTCATATGTGATCTCCAGTGGCCGGATATTTTGTACGGTGGGCTGTTCTTCTGCCCTGACAGTCTTTTCTTTCTCTGGTTCAACGAAATCATGTGTTTCATCGAGGATTTTTTCCAGATCAATATCCGGTCTTTCTGAAATAATGTCGGGATTATCATTCAATAATTCCTCACAGATCCGAAGGCTCTCTTCAATCTCTTCCTGTACGGTTCTTTTTTCTTCCATCCTTATCCTCCACTCCGAAGCGCTTTGCTTGGAAATTCCAAAGAAATATTTCCAATCCTTGCATTTCTGAAATCGTCCAGAAGAAGCGCTGCCGTCTTTTCGAAGTCAACTTCGCTTCCTTTTTTCAAACACTTTCTGATCTCTCCGATCCGTTCAAGGATTTCCGTATCTTCCCCTGTTTCCTCCACACCGTAAAAAGTGCCGATTTTTCCCGGATAATATTCTATCATATAATCAATAAAATCAAGGGAAATCTCCACCCGCTGTAAAAGCTCATCCCGGATCGAACCAATAAAAGCCAGCTTTAGTCCTACCGTCTGATCCTCAAACTTTGGCCACAGGATTCCGGGTGTATCAAGAAGTTCCACCTGTTTATTCAGGCGGATCCATTGTTTTCCTTTTGTCACTCCCGGCTTATTCCCCGTTTTTGTACATGATTTCCCCGCAAAACTATTAATAAATGTCGATTTTCCCACATTGGGGATTCCGACGATCATTGCACGGATCGGCCGGTTTAAAATCCCACGTTTCCGGTCACGTTCTATTTTTTCCTTACATGCTTTCTGGATCAGCTGGTTTACCACCTTTAACTCATTACGTTTCGTGGAATTTACAGTACAGACAAAATAGCCCTCTTTTTCATAATACGCTTTCCATTTATCCGTAACAGCACGGTCTGCCATGTCGCATTTATTTAAAAGAAGAACTCTTGATTTATTGGCGGCAAGGGTGTCAATATCAGGATTTTTACTGCTGAATGGAATGCGGGCATCCACGAGCTCGATCACCACATCGATCAATTTGATATCTTCCTGCATTGCCCGCTTTGCCTTTGTCATATGTCCCGGATACCACTGAAAATGCATTAGTTTTCCTCCTTTTTCTCCGGCTCTTCTGTCTCGTACGCCTTGCTGTCCGGGCCTGTCACCCTGGAAAAGGGATCGTATCGGAATAAAACCTTTCCAATGATCTGTGACTGTTTTACCATTCCAAAAGAGGCATTTCTACTGTCGTCCGAATCCACCCGGGAATCGCACAGCACAAAATATTCATCTTCTCCAAGCGTGATCCCCTGCTCTGCGATACCGGCCGTCGTCATCGGTTTATACTCATATTTTTCTTTTAACTCGGTACCGTTGATAAAAATCTTTCCCTCTGTGATCTGTATTTTTTCTCCGGGAAGGCCGATCACCCTGCGGAAAATAACGAGCGGCTCTTCTCCCTCATCATCTACACCCTCTTTATCATAAAAAGCGATGACGTCTTCTCTGCCCGGTGAAAGAAACAGATATGCCTTCGTATTGATATAAACGGCCTCTCCATTATACAGAGTAGGTTCCATTGCCGATCCGATCGTCCCCATTTTCCGGATACAGAAATGGATGAGCAAATAAGCCAGCAGTATCACAGCAAAGATTTCGATCAACCAGATGATACACTCTTTGATAATTTTTTTTCTTTTATTTTTCTTTATCTCTTCTTCAAAATTCAGGTTCAATGTAATCCCCTCAAATACTCATATATAGAAACATAGTGCATGCCGCAGCAAATGCTGTGACACACACTATATGATTCAATCAGTTTCAAAAATTAGCGAACCAGTTCTTTTACCTTTGCAGCCTTACCAACACGGTCACGCAGATAATTGAGTTTCGCACGTCTTACTTTACCAAGTCTTACGATCTCAATTTTCTCAACGATCGGTGAATGGAGCGGCCAGGTTTTCTCGACGCCGATTCCGTTTGAATTTTTGCGGACCGTAAATGTTTCACGGTTGCTTCCACCCTGTCTTTTCAGGACAACTCCCTCAAAAACCTGTGTTCTCTCGCGGCTTCCCTCGATAACCTTTGCATGTACCCTTACCGTATCACCTACGTGAAACTCAGGCACTTCGGACTTCATCTGCTCTGCTTCGATCTTTCTGATGATTTCGTTCATTTTGTTGTTCCTCCTGTTTTTTTTGATGTTCTTAATGCAATATTACGCAGCCACTCTTTCACATATCATTTACTTTCAAACCTTGTTTCTGCTGCACCAGAGGACCATCTATCTTTCGACAACATTAAGAATATAACATAAAAACGTGGATTCGTCAACAAATTTCGTAAATAAGATGCGCAATAAGGTGCGCGTTTGTCAGTCACACCTTTTTTACAGTGGCGCCATCAGAACCCTTCCTGTTCCACGGTATACATTAACAAGACCCTCTCCGCTTGCCGCAGAACCGATGAGCGTCTTTGTCGAGCGCTCTACTGTAAAGGAAAGACTCTGGCTCCATGCGATCGCAAAATTTCCGTCTACCTTAAGCTCATCATCCTGAAGTTCAACCTCAACGAGCTCTTCTCTCGGACAGTTGCATTCGAGAACAGCAAAACCACTCCCGGTCAGACATGTGTTGAACAAGCCCTCTCCGCCGGCTACAGCAGAAGAAAAGGATTTGCGGGCAACCGTCTTTAATTCCGTTCTTCCATCGCAGGCAAGGAAAAGTCCGTCATCGATCACCATACCATTCCAGGCTCCGACGTCTTCAATGATCAGATATTTATAAGTCGGCTCGAGAATGAGTACTCCTTCCCCCATATAACGTGGTTTGATCGCAGATTCATTTGTCACTTTGGAACTCACGAGTTTCTTTGCAAAATCGCCGATTCCCTTTACGTTTGTTCCACTGCTGACAGATCCCGCGGTCCACTGCATGGCGCCTGACTGGATGATGGCCTCATGCTCCTGATCCAATTCGATCATCACCTGACGTTTGCGGATATTCATTTTAGATGAATAATACGCCTGCATTGCACTTCCGGGGTTCACGCTTAAATCCCTGTCATACTCGAAAACCGTGACATTTCCTTTCTTTTCAATGATTTTCCTGTTTGTCGTTTCGGTCATGCTTGTCTTGTACATAATTACCTCCTCAAAATAGTATTTTTAATAATTATATCAAATCCTGTCAAAAAACACAATATCGAACCATTTTAACGCACGGAAATCAATTTTTTGCGGCCACAATTTATGGGAAACTGACAAAACTTCGTATAGCAGCGGAAATATTGATTGATAAGAACCCGCTTGCGCTTAAAATAAACATGTAACGGTACAAAGGCTGCAAGGTGCGTAGCACCTTATACGCAGCCTAAGGACCGACACGTTTATACGGTTCTTATCAAGCAATATTTCCGCTGCTGTACGAATGTCACGATTCTTATAAATTGTGGCCGCAAAAAATTGATTTCCATGATTTTAACGCCATGGGAACTTAAGGTTTATAAAGGTGGTTTCCGTCAGGCTGACGGGATATACTTCTCATCGTCAGATAAGAGAAAAGACAGGTCACCGTGAGGGGGATGAGATTTGTATAACAAAGGGAAAATTCAAACATAAGAAAGATTCCGGTAATGGGAGCACCAAGGATGGCAGCAAAAAAACCTGACATACCACCTAGTATAAAAAATGTAGGAAAAAATGCCATGGACGGAAACAGCCAGCAAAGTACCGTGCCATATATTTTCCCGATACATGCTCCTGCCACAAGGAGTGGATACACTGTCCCACCGGGCAGTCCGGAGCCGGACGAAATCATGGAAAACAAATATTTTCCCAGAAGAAGAAAGAGCAACGTGGAAAAAACCGTCTGATTGTCCATCACACGGGACAGCATAAGAGAGCCGCCTCCGGTAATGTCCGGGAAAAAATAACCGATCAGTCCCGCAAAGAGAAAGAGAAGGATCCACATAACCTGACGCGAAGCTTTTTTATTCTGTGCCATATGCCGGGTAAAAAAACAGAGAGATTCCGAATAAAATTTTCCAAGGATACCAAGCAAAATGCCAAGTATAGCAAAGGCAGGATAATATTCCCATCTCGTAACGGGAATAGAAATATCGACAACAGGAGCCAGTCCAAATACGGAGACACTCACAAAATAGGCAGTCAGTGATGCGATGGCAATCGTTATGACTGATATATCCAATTTTGTATGCAGTTTTTCACGGACAAATAACATGCCGGAAACCGGGGCATTAAACAAGGCAGATAATCCCGCACCGGCGCCGGAACAACAAAGCTCTTCCCTGGACAGGAGAAAATTCCGATCAGGAAAGAGTCTGGCAGATGCACGCTGGATCCCTTTTCCGGACATGCAGCCAAGTTCAATGGAAGGTCCGGTTTTCCCAAGTGAAAAACCGGCAAGAATACAGAGGGGAGCTGTCGTTATCTTTGCCAGAAGAACCGACCACCACCTGGAATCAGAGAGTCCCTGGATCTCATCGGTCGCATGCGGGATACCGCCCCCTGCCGCATCTGGTTCTACTTTCAGGATCCGATAGACCAGCCATGCCAGAAAAACAAGGATAATACCCCATGCCGCCAGTACAAAAAGATTGTCACCATGGATGACCGGAAAGATATATTCGTTCAGTATCTTGTCACAGAGACTGATCAGATAACGATATATACATATTACAATACCTGAAAAAATTCCCAGGCTAATGCCAAACAAGATCCTGTTTAAAATCCATTTCTTCTTTCTCATCTGTAGTCTCACACTCTTTTCATCATGTTGTCCGTACTTAAATGGCTTCATATGTTTTCGTTATTTTTCTCATACAATAACCGGTTAAAGTCCTCTAGTTTCATCGGTCTGGCATAATAAAAGCCCTGCGCGGTATCACATCCACAGCTTTGCAGAAAAGTCGCCTGCTCTTTTGTCTCCACACCCTCTGCTACCATATCAAGCCCGATATCCTTACTCATCTGGATCGTGTGCGCGACGATCTGCTGTCCTCTCTCCGAGCCGATAAAATCCCTCAAAAATCCCTGATCCATCTTGATCACATCAAACTTCGTATCCTTTAACATATTTAAGGAAGAATAGCCCGAACCAAAATCATCCATCAAGAGCTTAAAGCCGCTCTCTTTTAAAAGGGAAATCCCATCGTTGATCTGTTCTTCCTCGATCGTTTCCGTGATCTCGATCTCAAGATATTCTTTCGGGATACCATATGTTTCGACCAGCTCATTTAGTACGGAGACAAAGTCTGAATCCCCCAGATGGCGTCGGGAGACATTTACTGAAATCGGAACCGGTTCGATTCCCTGATCGATCCACTTCCGGATCGTCCGGCACGCTTCCTCCCATATATACCGGTCCATTTTGATCACAAATCCATTCTGTTCAAATAATGGGATAAAATCCATCGGTGAGATCATTCCTCTCTCCGGATGCATCCAGCGGACTAACGCCTCAGCCCCCACCATCTCATTTTTAGAAATACTGTACTTTGGCTGCAGGAACATAACAAATTCATGATTCGACAGGGCTTTTTTCATATTGTCTTCCAAAAACTTCTTCGTGTGAAAACCCTCGATCATTTTTTCTTCAAAAAAAGCGACGTGACGCAAGGCATCTCCCTTGATGCCCTGCCTCGCCATCGCCGCACAATCTCCATATTTCCTGAGTCCCTCTTTGATATCCGTTATAAAAGAAACCCCATACACAACTGTATAATTCAGCCCCTTGAATCCGAGAAGATTCTGATCGAGTGTCTCGATCAACTGATTAATATCTTCGATCGTTCCATAAGGAGTAATGATCATAAAAACATCTGCAGAAAGACGGGAATACAGACGGTTTTTTCCACATATGATCTTTATGGTGTCCGTAAAATAATTAAGAAGCTCATCCCCGGTATGCTCTCCATGCATTTCATTGATCAGCTTGAATTTTGCAATATCAAGCTGGATCACCGCATATGCCTGATCCGGATGCTTTAAGACCAGATCCCTTCCCTGTGCATTAAAGATAGCCGGATTCCGGTCAGTCGTAATCTGCTGTCCGAGCCGGATGCGGTAAATATCTGCCTGGTCAAGCTCATAGACCATAACGAGCATTTCCTTTACAACATGATCTTTTGTTTTCTCGATCCAGCATTCCACATTGTAATAATCAATTCCTCCATGCGGATTTTTCATGCGGCAGGCAGTATGGCACCTCTCCTCTTCCAAAGAACTGCCCTGTTCCGCCCCGGAAAGCTCAGACTCGATTTTTTTTACAAATGACTCATAAAGCGGCTGATCCTCTTCCAATACTAATTTTTGAAGTTCCCACAAATCAATGTGATCTGTATCTAACCCCTCTAACAGATCGCAATGAGGTGTGACAAGCTTCCATTCATTTTCTCCCCATATAAGAACAAGAAGTCCTTTCTGGGATAGGAAAAAATCCATACATTTTTTTACGTGCTCCATATGTACCTCCTCTCCAAAACCCATTTCCTGAGACCGACCTACTCTCTAAACCTGACTGACCTACTCTGTAAACCTGACTGCGATCGAATTTGCATGAGCGGTCAGATGTTCTGCCTCTGCAAACTGGATGATATCCTTATGGATTTCTTCAAGTGCCTCCTTAGAATAAGAGATCAGGCTCGATTTTTTAATAAAATCATCCACATTCAGCGGTGAAAAAAACTTAGCTGTTCCATTTGTCGGCAACACATGATTCGGTCCCGCAAAATAATCGCCGAGCGGTTCACTGCTGTATTCCCCAAGAAAGATCGCTCCGGCATTTTTGATCCGTGTCATCGTGTCAAATGGATTTTTCGTCAAAATTTCAAGATGTTCCGAGGCGATTTCATTTGTCACCTGTATCGCATCTTCCATCGAATCCGCCACAAGGAGATACCCATAATTCTCCAGTGACTTTTCAATGATCTCCCGACGGCTGAGTGTCTGCAAAAATCCTTCAATCTCCGTTTCTACCTGTTGTGCAAGCTCTGCACTCGTCGTCACGAGAATGGCAGAAGCAAGTTCATCGTGCTCTGCCTGGGACAAAAGATCGGCCGCCACATATTTCGGGTTTGCCGTCTCATCCGCAAGTACGAGGATCTCACTGGGGCCGGCGATCGAATCAATGCTCACATGCCCATAAACGGTCTTTTTGGCAAGTGCCACAAAAATGTTTCCCGGGCCACAGATCTTTGCCACTTTCCGGATGGATTCCGTGCCATAAGCAAGTGCCCCGATGGCCTGTGCCCCGCCGGCCTTATAGATTTCAGTGGCCCCTGCGAGGTTTGCTGCTACCAATGTCGCAGGTGTCACAGTTCCATCTGCCCCGGGCGGTGTCGTCATGACGATCCGCTCCACACCGGCCACTTTTGCCGGAATGATATTCATCAGGACGCTGGACGGATATGCAGCCTTTCCCCCGGGGACATATACACCGACACTTTCAAGCGGTGTGATCCGCTGTCCAAGGATCACGCCATCCTCTCTCGTCTCGATCCATGTGTTCCGAAGCTGTTTTTTATGAAAATCACGGATATTTTCGATGGACTTTTTCATCACCTCGATTAGCGATCCATCCACAAGAGAATAAGCTTTTTTGATCTCTTCCTCTGTCACACGGATATTCTCTTTACGAATGTCTGCATGGTCAAATTTTTTCGTATAGGCAAACAGTGCCTCATCGCCTTTTTTCCTCACGTCATTTAAGATTTCATTTACCTTATCCTGATAGGAATCATACTGATTCGGACTTCTTTTCAACAGGTTCTCCAAAATATTCTCCATGGAGGCCTGGTCAATCTTCATTCGCCTCATAAAAACCTCTCCCTTTCTGTGTTGCTGCTTTGTACCGGCATCCGTATCCAACGGCTCCGTTATACTAGTTGCCCAGTGCCTGCTTTAAATCCCGGATGATCTTTGTGATCCGCTCCCTCTGCATTTTCATGCTGGCTTCGTTTACGACGACCCGTGCTGAGAGCGGACAGATTTCTTCGAGGACTTCCAGTCCGTTTTCACGGAGTGTCGAACCGGTTTCCACGATATCTACGATAACCTCCGAAAGCCCTACGATCGGTGCGAGTTCTACAGAACCGTTTAACTTTATGATCTCTACGGTCTGATTCTTTTTATTGTAAAAATAATCTTTTGCGATCTTCGGATATTTGGAAGCAACCCGGATGATCTCATTGTTTTTCAGAAGTTCTTTTGCAGAAGCGGGCCCCGCTACACACATACGGCATTTGCCAAGTCCCAGATCGAGAACTTCAAGGAGTTTTCTTCCCTCCTCCAAGATCGTATCACTTCCCACAACGCCGATATCCGCGGCTCCATATTCTACATATGTAGGAACATCTGAAGTTTTTGAAAGGAAAAATTTCAATCCCAGTTTTTCGTTTACAAAAATAAGTTTCCTTGTATCTTTATCCTTCATCTCCTCGCATGTGATACCAGTCTGTTCAAGAAGCTCCAGCGTCTGTCTGGCAAGTCTTCCTTTGGCCAATGCAATGGTTATATATTTCATTTTATCCTCCATTTATTTCTGGCAGCATCTGATTATCGTTCAGTTGTTGTGAGTTTTCCATCTTCTATGTACACAACAGTTGAAACCTCATGTTCTGCCGCATATTTTTTATACACATCCAGTGAAGTGTCCGCATCTTTACGCATAAGAAGTACCTTTCGTCCTTCATCACGGTAGCGGTTTCCCGTATGGATCGCTGTCTCTCTGTCCGCCGAGCGGTACAGGACAAGTACTCCGTTTTGTTCGGTCGGTATCGACACGTTCTGTCTCTGAAGAGCATTCATAAGCTGATCTAAAACGATAGCAAGCCCTACCGCGGGAGCCTTCTTCCCAAACTGTTCGATCAGGCTGTCATACCGTCCTCCGGTCACGATCGCCTCACCGGTTCCATATGTATAGGCCTTAAAAATAATCCCGGTATAATATTCATAATGGCTGAGCATGCTCAGATCGAACGTGACACTTTCCTCCAGGCCGTAAATCGCAAGGATCTCATAAACCCGCTCCAGCCGTTCCAGTGCCTCCAGTGCGTCAGCGTGATGTACATTTTCCTTTGCATACGCAAGCGTCTCAATCCCGCCAAACAGATCCGGGAGACGGACAAGAAGTTCTTTTAACTCAGTGGAAAGGGAACTGTTTTTCATCATTTCCTCCACGCCAAATATATTTTTATTGGCAAGTAGTTTTTTATACTCTGAAATCTCCTCCGGATCAAATCCGGTCTCTTCCATCAGTCCTTTTATAAATCCTGCATGTCCGACGTCGATCTTAAATTCCTTCAGCCCGGATTTTGCCAGACATTCTACGGTGAGAGCGATCATCTCTGCATCCGCATCCGAACTGGAATCATTCATAAGTTCCGCTCCGATCTGGGAAATTTCTGAAAGCTTTCCCTGATAACCTCTGCGGTGGATAAATGTGCTGCCGGAATAAGACAGGCGGATCGGCATATCCTCTCTCGAATAATATTTAGCGACACACCGTGCGATCGATGGCGTGATATCCGGTCTCAGAACGAGCGTATTGTTATACTGGTCAAAAAACTTAAACATTTCCTTTGACTCTACGGTACCGCGCTCCCTGTTAAAAATATCAAAAAACTCATACGTCGGCGTCTGGATGTCCTGAAACCCATACAACTTCATGATCTTATGGATATCGGCCTCAATTTTTCCACGTTTTTCACATTCCAGGCCATAGATATCTCTCACTCCCTCCGGAGTAAAGAGTAAATTCTGTTCATAATCCATTTTATAAAATCCTTCCGTTCATAATATTAGTGATAAATTGATTTTGGCTGCTGGCTCTTTGCTTCATATCCGGCATCTTTGAGTGCCTGTATGATCTCATTTTTGTGTTCATGGCCAAATGCTTCCATCGTGATCGTAAGCTCAACAGCCGCATTCCGGTTAATGCTCACAAACTGGTTATGCTCCAGACGGATGACATTTCCCTGTGCCTTTGCGATGACATCTGCCACATGCAGAAGTTCACCCGGCCGGTCTGGCAATTCTACCGATACCGTAAAGACACGTCCCCTCTGGATAAGCCCGTGCTGTACAACAGAAGAAATTGTGATCACGTCCATATTTCCGCCGCTTAAGATCGACACGACCTTTTTCCCTTTGATGTCGAGATGCTGAAGCGCCGCTACGGTAAGCAGGCCGGAGTTTTCCACGACCATCTTATGGTTTTCCATCATATCAAGGAAATTAACGATCAGATCGTGGTCGTCAACCGTGATGATATCATCAATGTTTTTCTGGATATACGGGAAAATATTGCTCCCCGGGGTTTTCACTGCTGTACCATCTGCGATCGTGTTTACAGACGGCAGGGACACAACCTCTCCCTTTTTCAATGATTCCTGCATACAATTTGCACCGGCAGGCTCCACCCCGATCACTGTGATATTCGGATTTAAAAGCTTGGCAAGTGTCGATACGCCGCAGGCAAGTCCGCCTCCCCCGATTGGAACCAGTATGATATCCACCGTAGGCAGTTCTTTAAAAATTTCCATGGCGATCGAGCCCTGTCCGGTCGCAACCGTCTCATCGTCAAAGGGATGAACAAACGTATAGCCTTTTTCCTCTGCCAGTTTCAGGGCATGGCTGCAGGCGTCGTCGTATACATTACCATGTAAGATCACCTCTGCACCGTAGCTTTTTGTCCGGTTTACTTTGATCAGCGGTGTTGTATCCGGCATGACGATGACCGCCTTAACGCCGAATAACTTAGCCGCATAGGCAACTCCCTGCGCATGGTTTCCGGCAGACGCTGTGATCAGTCCCTTCTCTCTCTCTTCCTCCGAAAGAGTACTGATCTTATAATAGGCGCCCCTTACCTTATAGGCGCCGGTATACTGCATGTTTTCCGGTTTCAGATATACTTTGGCGCCAGTCTGCGCACTGTAATACTCGCTATAAATAAGGTTGGTCGGAAGAATGACCTCCTTTACCCTGTCACTTGCCTCTTCAAATTTTTCCAATGTCATCATTTTTCACTGTCATCTGCCTTTCTATCAGGATTCCTGGGATTCTGTCATATCAAAAAGTGCATCTACAAAAGCATCTGCATCAAATTTTTGAAGGTCGTCGATCTGTTCGCCGATTCCGATATATTTGACCGGAATCTTTAATTCAGACTGGATCGCGATCGCGATACCGCCCTTCGCCGTACCATCTAATTTTGTGAGAACGACGCCGGTAATGTCCGCCACTTCACTAAACTGCTTTGCCTGGACAAGGGCATTCTGCCCGGTCGTTCCGTCGACGACGATCAATGTCTCCAGATGAGCGTCGGAATACTCATTCTCGATGATCTTATAAATCTTATGAAGTTCTGCCATCAGGTTCTTTTTGTTGTGGAGACGTCCCGCCGTATCACATAAGAGCACATCGGTCTTTCTCGCCTTTGCCGCCGCCACTGCATCATATACGATCGCCGCCGGGTCAGCGCCCTCCTGTCCTGCGATGATATCCACGCCGGCCCGTGAAGACCACTCCCTTAACTGGTCGATCGCTCCGGCACGGAATGTGTCTGCCGCCGCCAGAAGAACTTTTTTTCCATCGTTTTTTAATTGGCCGGCCAATTTTCCTACACTTGTAGTCTTTCCGACGCCATTTACACCGATAAAAAGAACGACGGACTTTTTATGTTCAAAATCATAGGCGTCCTCATGTACCTTCATCTGCTCTTTGATCGTATCCATAAGGATCGTCCGGCACTGCGCCGCCTCTTTTATTTTTTCTTCTTTCACCCGGCTCTGCAGTTCTTCGATGATCCGCATGGAATTTTCCACACCGATATCCGCCATCACCAACTGCTCCTCCAGCTCCTCATAAAAATCATCATCGATTTCTGAAAACCCGGAAAAAATAGAATTGATCCCGGAAGAAAAACTGGTGCGGGTCTTACTCAGGCCGCTTTTTAATTTGCTAAAAAAACCTTTTTTTTCACTCATTTATTTTTCTGCTCCTTTTTCTTTTCTTCCTCTTTCAGCTGCTCTTCGATCAGTTTCACAGACACAAGGGTAGAAATCCCCTTTTCCTGCATCGTGATCCCGTAGAGCGCATCTGCCGCCGACATTGTTCCCTGTCTGTGGGTGATCACAATAAACTGTGTGTTTTTCGTCAGCTTGTGCAGATATTTAGCATACCTCTTTACGTTCGAATCGTCAAGTGCCGCTTCGATCTCATCCAGAAGACAAAACGGTGAAGGTTTCAGGTTCTGTATCGCAAATAAGAGTGATATGGCAGTAAGCGCTTTTTCCCCACCGGAAAGCTGCATCATGTTCTGCAGTTTCTTGCCCGGCGGCTGTGCGATGATACGGATGCCTGCCTCTAACACATCCTCTTCTTCCACTAATTCCAACGTGCCCTTTCCGCCGCCAAACAGCTCGCGGAACACCTTATCAAATTGTATTTTGATCTGGGCAAATTTCTCATTAAACTGAAGACGCATCTCTTCGTCCAGATCGGCGATGATCTGCTTCAGAGCCTCCTCCGATTCGATCAGATCGTCATGCTGTGTCTTTAAGAGCTCGTAGCGTTCGCTCACACTCTTATAGTCCTCGATGGCATTGACATTGACGTCGCCAAGAGAACGTATACTGCTCTTTGTCGTATTTACAAGGCTTTTGATCCTCGTATATGTAATATCGGATTCGGTCACGATCTCCTTTGCATTTCGATAGGTGAGCTCATACTCGGTCCACATATAATTGATGCAGTTCTCCAAAAGTTCTTCCAGCTTTTCTTTTCTTGAACTGAGACGGAAACATTCCTTATCCAGTTCCCCGCTCTGCTCCATCATTTCATTTCTCTTATCAAAGAAATCCTTCTGCGAACTCATGAGTTCTTCTTTCTTTTTCGTGGATTCCTCAATTTCTTCTTCCAATGCGGAAATTTCCTGTCTGCACATGCCGATCCGTTTCTCGAATTCTGAAATGGCATGATTCATTTCTTCTACCTGGGAATCGGAACTGTTCTGTTCTTCCAAAAGAGCTTTGTATTCCTCTCCCAGTTCAGTCAGGCGGCTCTCTGTCTTTTCCAGATTTTCCATCAAAAAGCTGTTCTTCTGGGTGAAAGACGAAATCTCCAGACGAAGGTCAGCCAGATTTTCCTTTGTTTTGGTAAGCTTTTCTTTTGCTGCCTCCATCTCTTCCGATGTTTTCTCCAGCGTATCCTTTGCCTCTTCATTTTCTTTCTGGCTCTCGTCCAGCTGCTCATTGATACGGGAAATCGTGTCGTTCAGGATATTTTTCTGGTTTTCCAGTTCTTTTCCATCATTTACGATCGCATTAAATTCCGCTTCTTTTTGTTCCTTTACGGATACGGCCTGTTCATATTTGATATTTGCCGTATTTTCTTTTAATTCCAGTTCTTTCAGAAGGTCAGCTTTTTCCTTTGCCTTCTGGTCTGCCTTAGCGGCATCCTGCTCCAGTTTGCGGATCTTATCCCTGAGCTTGTCCATAGAAGCGCGGAGTTTTCTGGTCTCTTCCTCCAGTTTTTCTGCCTCACGCCTTCTTCCTAAAAGGTTACTGCTGTTTTTATAGGCGCCTCCGGACATAGAGCCTCCCGGATTAAAAAGTTCGCCATCCAACGTCACGATCCGCAGCGTATGTTTATATTTTCTGCCGAGAGCGATCGCATTGTCGATCGTATCTACAAGTACAAAACGGCCGAGAAGATATTCGACCAGTCCGTCAAAGCGGCGATCTTTCTGGACAAGTTCCGACACACAGCCGATCACGCCCTTTTCTGAAAATACATCTGCTTTGATCCTTCCTGACTGGGCAGAAACTGTGGTCAACGGAAGAAATGTTGCACGTCCATACCGGTTCTTTTTCAGGAAACCGATCATTGCTTTCGCTGTCTGTTCATCCTCTGTGACGATATTTTGTATGCTCCCGCCAAGAGCTGTCTCCACAGCGGTCTCATACTTTTTATCCACATGGATGATATCTGCCACGACGCCGACGATGCCCGGATATTCTTTCTTTTGTTCCATCACACGGCGGATGCTCTGTCCATATCCGTCATACCGCTCCGTCATATTTTTTACAGTGGCAAGCCGGGAAGATTTCATATGGTAATCCCGCTGGGTATCTTCAACCTGTCTCTGGATTTCCTTTATCGTATTACGGCTCTCTTCTGCTTTTTTCTGGAATTCCTTTCGTTTTACATATTCCTGATCCAGTGAATCCCGGATCTCATTGAGTGCCTTCTCTTCGCGCTGCATTTCTTCTACAGCAGTAGATACTTGGCTTTTATTTGACAGAATCCTCTGGTTCAGCTCTGCTTTGCGTATGGCGTTCTGCTCCATCATGGATTCCAGTTTCTGGTGTTCAACACTGATTTCAGACGTCCGGTTCATCGCAGACAGCATTCGGTCATTCTGTGCTGCGATTCCTTCTTCCATCTGTGCGATCGCCTCAGAGAGTGTGTCCGCTTCTTTCTGGCTTTCTGTTTCATTTTTCTGCATGGCGGCAAGCGTTTCCGAAAATTCTCTCTGGCTTGCGAGATATCCCTCTTTTTCCTTTTCGGCCTCATCGATTCCCGACTGGATACTCTCCATACGCTCTGCATAATATTCTTTTCCATGGGAAAGAGAAGCGATTTTTTCTTTGGCGATTCGGATTTCACCCTCGAGTTTCGTCATCGTCAGCCGGTCTCTGTTGCATTTTTCCTTCTTTTGTTCGAGAAGCTCATCAAATCCCCTGATCTGGCTCTCTACCCGTTCAAATTCAGATTTTGTACTCTCCTGTTTTTTCTTAACCTCTGCCAGTTCTTCTTCCGCATTCGATATATTGGTCTTTGTCTCTGTCAATTCCTCCTGAAAACTATCGTAATCCTGAATAAATAAACGGATCTCATAATTTTTTAATTCTTCTTTCAGACGAAGGTATTCCCTTGCCTTTTCTGACTGCTCTTCAAGCGGCCCGACCTGTTTTTCCAATTCTGCGAGGATATCGTTGACCCGAAGGAGATTCTGCCCTTCTGCCTCCAAATTTTTCTCTGCCGTCGCCTTTCGTTTTTTAAATTTGACGATCCCGGCGGCTTCGTCAAAAAGTTCACGCCGCTCTTCCGGCTTTCCGCTCAGGATCTTGTCGATCTGTCCCTGTCCAATGATCGAATATCCTTCTTTTCCGATACCAGTATCAAAAAAAAGCTCCTGAACATCCTTCAGGCGGCATGTCGTCCCATTTAAAAGATACTCGCTCTCACCAGAACGGTAGACCCGCCTTGCCACCTGCACTTCCTCATATGGTACATTCAGTTTATGGTCTTCATTCGTAATAGTAAGTGCAACATAAGCATAACTCTGCGGTTTACGGAGTTCTGTTCCTGCAAAAATGACGTCCTGCATGCTGGATCCGCGAAGCTGTCTGGCGCTCTGTTCACCGAGCACCCATCTCACCGCATCCGCCACATTGCTTTTTCCGCTTCCATTTGGTCCGACGATCCCCGTTATGCCATTGTGAAACTCAAATACTAATTTATTTGCAAAGGATTTAAAACCATGCACTTCTATACTTTTCAGGTACATAAACAAACTCCATTCATTTTTTTAATCTCAACAATGCCTCATAGGCGGCATTCTGCTCGGCAGCTTTTTTTGATTTCCCCTTCCCGGTCCCAATGATTTCATCAGCCAGACGGCAATTCACCTCAAATACCTTGGCATGATCCGGACCGGTCTCTGAAACGAGCTCATACATGATCGTATTTTCCCCACGTTCCTGGATGACTTCCTGCAGCGCTGTTTTGCTGTCGTAAAACAACTTTTTATGTTCAATATCCGAAAGAACAAATCGCCGGATAAATGACATAGCACTTTCAATTCCCCCGTCTAAATAAATAGCTCCGATCACCGCTTCAAAGGCATCTGACAAGATCGAATCCCGTTCATTCCCTCCTGTGGAAAATTCCCCCTTGCCAAGACGGATCACCGTTCCGATTCCGATCTGTCTTGCAGAATCGGCAAGACTCCGCTCACAGACAAGACTTGCCCGCAGCTTTGTCATGTCGCCTTCCATATCCGAACCGTGCTCGTGAAAAATAAAATCACTGCTTACTAATTCTAACACCGCATCACCGAGAAACTCAAGGCGCTCATTGTTCTTTTTATATGGCCAGTGTTTCTCGTTCGCAAACGAACTGTGTGTAAGCGCTGTCTCCAGATACCGGACATCTTTAAATTTGTATCCGATGACTGCCTGAAATTCTGATAAACCTTTCATGATCATTCACATATACTTTCTTTTATTTTTTCATTAATTTTTTGCTTCTTAAAAGAGATACACTGTTTGATCGCAATTTCAATCTCTTTTGCAGAAGAATTTCCGTGGGCTTTTACGACAAGCCCTTTCAATCCGAGAAGCGGAGCTCCCCCCTGACTACTCGTATCAAACTGTTTCTTTAACCCTTTCAGGGCCGGTTTAATGAGTAACGTACCGATCTTTGTGCGAAGGCTTGATAAAAGTCCCTGTTTGAGGCTGTCAAACAGCGTAAGCGCCAGTCCCTCAAAAAATTTCAGTACGATGTTTCCTACAAATGCCTCACAGACAATGACGTCGGCGGCCCCCTTTACGATCTCCCGGGATTCAATACTTCCTATATAATTGATATCGGAACATTCTTTCAATAATGGTTTTGTATCTTTTACAAGCTGGTTACCTTTCTCCTCTTCTGTTCCAATATTCAGAAGTCCGACCGTCGGATTTTTCTTTCCCATCACATTTTCAAAGTAGATCGATCCCATTCGGGCAAACTGCACGAGATGCTCCGGTCTGGCATCCACATTGGCGCCGCAGTCGATCAACAGGGAAAAGCCTTTCGTCGTCGGTATAAATGGTGCAAGCGGCGGTCGTTTGATCCCTTTTAAACGGCCGACCACAAGCTGGCCGCCCACAAGAATCGCTCCGGTGCTGCCCGCAGATACCACAGCGTCCGCCCGGCCTTCCCTTACGAGTTTCATCGCCACTACGAGAGAAGAATCTTTTTTATCCTTGATCGCTGATGTCGGCACATCCCCCATATCGATGATCTCCGTCGCATTTACGATCTCAATCTCATTTTCATCGTATTCATATTTAGAAAGTTCCTCTTTGATCTGTGTCTCTCTCCCAACAAGGATCACCTTTATCTCATCACTTGAATTTACTGCATTGACCGCCCCTTTTACGGTCTCAGCAGGAGCGTGATCTCCGCCCATTGCGTCCAGGGCAACAATAACTTTTTCCATCCTTTACCTCATTTCTGTGCATAATTTATTTTGCATTCTTATTTAAAGCCACCCGATCATTCGAGTGGCTTATCTAATTCATAGTTTTTTATAAAAAAATGACTGAACGGATTCCAGACCATAACGGTCTGAACCAATGATCTGTTCTGTGCTTCCCACAAAAAGAATACCATCTTTTTTTAATGATCTGACAAAGTTTTTGTATATACCGTCCTTTGCCTCTTCTGTAAAGTAGATCAGGACATTTCTGCAGACGATCAGATCTACATCAGTGGGGTAAGGATCTTTTAACAGATTGTGCTCTTTAAAGGTAATACAGTACTTGAGCGTATTGGATACCTGATATAATCCACACTCATCCTTTTCAAAAAAATCCTTAATATAACGATCCGGAAGGCCTCTGACACTTTTCTCGTTATATAATCCCTTCTTTGCTTTTGATAAAACCTCTTTGTCAAGATCGGTAGCAATGATCTCAACCTGGCTCAGGGGAACAAAATCACTAAGGACCATCGCCAGAGTATAAGGCTCATCCCCTGTCGAACAGGCTGCACTCCATATGCGGATCTTCCTGCCTGCGAGTTTCAAAAGATGGGGAACAACATCCTTTTCCAACGTATGCCACTGTGCCGGATTCCGGTAAAATTCCGAAACATTTATTGTCAGATAAGTAATGAACCTGTCATAGATATCACTTTCTTTTTTGATCCGTTCAAAAAAATCATCGTATCCATTACAGTGATTCTTGGAAATGAAACTGTTAATCCTTCGTTTCATCTGATTCTCTTTATAAGCATTCAGATCGATCTTCGAAAGACCTAAAAACTCTTTTTTAAAATCTTCATAATTATTTAACATATATCACACCAAGGCAACCCAACAGAGAACTTATTCTGCATCCTCTGCCACGGAAGTTTCTGCCTCTTCTGTATCTGCAGCCAATTCCACCTCTTCCGGTGCTTCTGCCTCAACAGTTTCCGCCTCTTCTTCCTCTACCGCTTCCTTCTGATTTTCAATTTCCAAAGCTTTCATGCTAAGGCTGATCTTCTTTGCCTCCTCGTTGAAATCTACGATCTTTGCTGTGATCTCCTGACCTGCTTTCAACACATCGGAAGGTTTCTCTACATGTTCGATCGAAATCTGGGACACGTGAAGAAGTGCATCGATTCCCTCTTCCAGTTCAACAAATGCACCAAAATCCGTCATACGGGCAACTTTACCGGTAACAACTGTTCCTTTGGCATATTTCTCTGCTGCATTTTTCCATGGATTGTTGGAATCCAGCTTCATCGTAAGGGCAATTTTTGTGTCTGAAATATCTTTGATCATGACAGATACCTGATCACCTACCTTAAAGAGCTTCTTCGGATCGTCTACACGTCCCCAGCTCATCTCAGAGATATGTAACAGTCCGTCTGCTCCGCCAAGGTCGATAAAAGCACCGAAATCAGTAAGGTTTTTCACAGTACCTTCAACCATCATACCAACTTCGATCCGGGCAAACAACGCCTCCTGCATCTCCTTCTTCTTTGCAGTGATCAACTGTCTGCGGTCACCGATGATCCTTCTCTTACGTGGATTTACTTCTGTGAGAACAAACTCAATCTCCTGTCCTGCATATTTGGATAAGTCCTTTTCATATACATCGGAAACAAGGCTCGCCGGAATAAACACTCTTCCTTCGCCATAGTTTACGCTCAGACCGCCCTTTAATGCAGTAGCTACTGTTCCTTTCAAAACCTCATGGTTTTCCATCGCCTCTTCAAAGATTTTGTTCATCTTATCCTGTTGCAATCTCTTGTAAGTAAGAAGAACCTGACCCTCGCCGTCATTTACTTTCAGTACTTTGACAGTGAGTTTATCATCTACGTTGACTTCTTTTGTCAGGTCAACGTCCGGATTGTTACTATATTCATTCTTTGTTAATATACCGTCTGCTTTATATCCAATGTTTAAGATAATTTCACTATCCTTAACGCCGATAACTGTCCCTTCTACAACCTCATTATTATGGATTGTTACTAATGATTCCTCTAATAATTCTCCAAAACTTCTCTCTTCTGACATGCCTCTAGAACCTCCTGAATAATGTTTTTTGGGGTGGATGCCCCCGCAGTAATACCTAGGCTTTCAGAAAACTGGATACTTTCTATATCCAGATCTTCCAATGTTTGTATAAAATAAGTGTTCTCACACTGATTTTTACTGATTTCAAATAACTTTCTGGAATTTGAACTGTTCCTTCCGCCTATAACAATCATGGCATCCGAAACGGAAGCGAGCTCTCTTGCTTCCTTCTGTCTCTCTGCTGTAGCATTGCATATAGTATTCACAGCAATTATATCATAACCTTTTTTTGAAATAATTTCAACTAAATCTTTAAATTTTTTGTAATTAAATGTCGTCTGTGCCACCACACACACTTTTTTTTCAGGATTTTCAGGTTCAAATGACCGGATTTCGGCCTCTGTTTCCATCGCCTGCCCTTTTCCAAGGCACCAGCCGAGGATTCCCTGCACCTCCGGGTGTTTTTTGCTTCCTATGATCAGGATATCATATCCCTCACTGGCATATTTCCGGACTGTGTCATGTATTTTCTTCACAAAGGGGCAGGTAGCATCCACGATCTTACAGTTTTTCTTTTTCAGAAGCTCATATACCTGTTCCGATACGCCGTGGGAACGGATGACTACCGTCGTCCCTGACAGATCCGTGCCATCCGGCTGCAAATCGGTCTCATCAATGACAGACACTCCTCTTTTTCCCAAATCTGCCACAACTTCCTCATTGTGTATGATCGGACCAAGCGTAACTACATTTTTCCCGTTCTCTGCTTCGCTATAGGCCATATCCACTGCACGTTCGACCCCGAAACAGAAACCTGCTGTTTTTGCCAGAGTTACTTTCTTCCTTTTTGTGCCCATGCAGCAAACCTCCTTTAAGAACAGGCAGACTTAAGAGAGTTCGTTTCTCAGTCAGCCTTTTTGACAATAGAAATGATCTTTTCTACCACTTCATTGATCCCCATGTCTGAGGAATCTAACAATACGGCGTCCTCTGCCTGTTTTAACGGAGAGATTTTCCGGCTCATATCTTGCTTATCCCGGAGTATGATATCCTCCTCGATCTTACCCAGATCACATGCCACGCCTTTTTCCTGCAGCTCCTTATATCTTCGCTGCGCCCTCACGGCAGAACTTGCTGTGAGATAGATCTTGACATCTGCATCCGGAAGTACGACGGTTCCGATATCCCGGCCATCCATGATAACATCTGAACTGGCCGCCATCTCTCTCTGGATCGCCACGAGTTTTTCCCGGACACACCCATAAGCGGCAACGACGGAAGCCTGATTGCCCACCTGTTCATTTCGTATTTCGGCAGAAACATTGTCTCCATTTAAAAAGATCTGCTGGCTGCCGTTTTCATACGTGATCGTAATGCTGATTTCATCACAGTGGGCTGAAACCTCTGCCTCTTCCTTTGTATCAATACCATTTTTTATAAAATAAAGTGCCATGGCACGGTACATTGCCCCGGTATCAATATAAACAAACTCCAGTTTCTTTGCAACAAGTTTCGCGATCGAACTTTTTCCTGCCCCGGCAGGTCCATCAATAGCAATATTCATTCTTTTTACCTCAATTCTTCTATTTATTAGGAGCTTTTAACACCCTGATCTTTCCTGTAAAAGAATTCCCTGTGCCGCACTCTGTCCGGCCAGATACCCGGTAGACCATGCGATCTGCAGATTAAAACCTCCGGTGAGGGCGTGCACATCCAGTACCTCGCCGGCAAAGTACAGGTTTTTGATCCGTTTGCTCTCCATCGTGGAAGGATTGATATCCTTTACGCTTACGCCACCTCCCGTGATGACCGCCTCATTCCAGCCCCGCAGGGAATCGACTTGAAAAACCATTTCTTTCATTGTATCTACAAGATGCTCCCGTTCTTCTTTTGTAACCTGATTTACCGGTTTATCCCCATCGATCTGTGTCATGCTAAGCAGGACAGGTATCATGCTTTTGGGAAGAAGACCGCCCATGGCATTTTTCAGGCTGGCATTCGGCGACGCCTCAAAATCGCGCACGATCCTTTTGTGAAGTTTTTCTTTCGAAAGAGCCGGCTTGCAGTCGAGTCTGGCAAAAACCGGTCTGACAGAAAGTTCTTTCCCGATATAACAGGACGCAGACAAAACGATCGGCCCTGTGATCCCGAAATGGGTAAACATCATTTCACCAAATTCACGGTACAACTCCTTTTCTCCACCGTTTTCTCTCCGGATGAAAAAAGACATTTCTACATTTTTCATCGACAATCCCTGCATCTGTGCGGGATACCTGCTGTTAAGATTCATCGGCACAAGCGCCGGCTTACATGGAATGGTCTCATGACCGGTTTCTCTCGCAAAACGGATGCCATCCCCGTCTGAACCGGTACTCTGATAAGACATGCCTCCGGTAGTCACGATGACTTTTTTTACCAGAAGTTCTCTTCCGTTTTCAAACTTCACACCGACTGCTTGATCTTCCTTTATAAGAATTTCTTTTACTCTGTTATGGAATAAAAATTCCGCCCCGTTTTTTTCACACTCTTCCCGGAGCGTTTTTATGACATCTGAAGATTTGTCTGATTGTGGAAAGACCCGGTTCCCACGTTCAATTTTAATCCCCGGGCCCCGCTTTTCAAAAAAACTGATCACATCAAAATTTGTGAAAGAATAAAAACTGCTGTACAAAAATTTGCGGTTTGAAACAATATTTTGAAATAAGTCCTCTGTATCACAGGCATTCGTGATATTACACCGGCCCTTTCCTGTGATATAGATCTTCTTGCCGGGTTTTTCGTTCCGTTCTGCAATACATACCTTTGCACCGGCCTCCCCTGCAGAAACAGCGGCCATCATACCGGCCGCCCCGGCTCCGATCACCAGTATATCATACTTTCTCATTTTCAGCCTCATCTTTTTTATTTGATAGGAAAGTTCTTCATATGCGGAGCAAGTTTGCCGGCAGGCAAACTTGACAGGTGCGCGTTTCTCAGGCGCACCTTTTTTATTTTGAGCTATATACCTCTTCCTCTCCGAACACAAAATTACCGGACCGGTAAGCACCATCCCCTGCCCGGAACACCACCTCATTAATATACGGAATATTATCAAGGATACTATTCGAGATACAATCCAAAATCAACGTTTCATATTTCTTTGAGCACTTTTTAACCGGTGCATAATCACTGTTAAATGTTATATAAATACGGGATTTCTCTTCTTCGATCTCTGTGATCTCTACCTTTTCATCCATATTTCCCACAACTTCATTGATGATAAAAGCCGGATTCACCCGGTCGTTTGTACCTACCGGGATCTTTAACGGAACAAGCTGTTCATTTACACCATCTACCGTATAGACAGACAGCGTCTTTATCCCGCTTACCCCGCTTCCGGATACAGATGGCATCTCAGATTGCTCTGCCAGCTGCATATCCTCCTGTGTCAACTCCATATCATCCTCCTGGTCATTCAGAAAGCTGCATCCCATAAAACAAAGAATCATAAAGAAAGCTGACAGGTATAATATATATTTTTTCAAACAGGTCACTCCTTCAGGCATTTTTTAGCAAGAGTCAGTGCCGCCTGTACAGAAGCATCCCGTACGCTTTGCCGGTCTCCCTGGAAAACATGTCGTTCTATCGTCGTCTTTCCGAAATGATAACACCCGATATAAACAAGCCCAACGGGCTTTTCCGGTGTTCCTCCACCGGGGCCGGCGATCCCTGTGACACTGAGTGCCACATCGGCCTCTGCTGCTTTCGCTGCGCCGCACGCCATCTGCTCTGCTGTCTCCCTGCTCACGGCTCCAACGCTTTCCAACGTCTCTTTTCTCACGCCAAGCAGTTTTTTCTTTGCCTCATCCGAGTAGGTGACAAAACTCTGCCCGAAAACTTCCGATGCCCCCCCAACATTTACGATGGCCGCCGATACAAGGCCTCCGGTACACGACTCTGCTGTTGTAATGCTAGCATGTCTTTTTGTCAATTCTTTGACAAGCCATTGTTCCAGGCTTTCCATAGGATAATCCTCCATTTTTCTCAGGATACGTCTTTTAATACATCCCGGTTTTTATAAATATAATCAAAGAGAGAAATCACTGTCAAAATCAGCGCCGCATAGATCAACACCTGTTCGATCACTTCAAATACCGGATTCTGGAAATTAAAGATCAGGACAATGGCCATGATCATCTGCACTGTCGTTTTTACTTTTGCCCAGTAACTCGCTGCAATAACAATGCCTTTTTCTGCGGCCACAAGCCGGAATCCGCTGATGATAAATTCCCTTCCGATGATCACGATGACCACCCAGACCGGCATCGGGCAGTCAGGATCTGCCACGAAACAGATCATTGCGGAACAGACAAGGATCTTATCCGCCAGAGGATCCATAAATTTACCAAAAGTCGTAACAAGATTGTATTTTCTCGCGATATACCCATCAAAAAAATCTGTAATACAGGCGAGTATGAATACTGTCGCCGCAATGATATCCGAGTATGGGAATGATTTCCAGATCATGAACACGATCAATACCGGAATCATGATAACCCTGAGTATCGTCAGTCTGTTTGGCACATTCATCATCTATTCCTCCTCATCATATAATTCTCCCATCAGATCATATCCCATCGCATCTGTTACCACAAGTTTTACAAATGTCCCTGACATGATTTCAAACGGTGCGTGAAAAAATACACAACCATCAATATCCGGCGCATCCCGGTATGTTCTCGCCACATAAACGTCATCTTCCGGCATATAGCCGTCCACGATAGCGGTGATCTTCTTCCCGGTCATTTTGTCATTCTGCTCAAAAATAACCTGCTGCTGAACCTGCATGATCGCATCTGCCCGTTCCCTCTTTATTTCCTCATCGATCTGTCCGTCAAATTCCGCTGCCTTCGTCCCCTCCTCCGGAGAGTAAGGGAAAACGCCGAGACGGTCAAATTTCATCTCCGTTACAAACTCAATACACTCTTCGTGCTGTTCTTTCGTCTCTCCCGGAAATCCGCTGATCAGTGTCGTTCTGAGTGCAACGTCCGGAATCAGTTCCCGGAGCATCCGGATCTTTTCATACAACTGCTGTTTATTTGTAAGTCTTCCCATTTTTTTTAGAATTACATCATTGCAATGCTGGATCGGGATATCAAGATAATTACAGATCTTTTTATTGTCACGGATCACTTTAGCAAGTTCTTCCGTAATCTCCTCCGGATAACAATATAAGATACGCAGCCATTCCACGCCCTCGATCCGGGAAAGCCTCGTCAAAAGTTCCGGAAACTTTTTCTCCCCATACAGATCTACCCCGTAAAGTGTAGTTTCCTGGGCAACCAGTATGACTTCCTTTACTCCTTTGGCACTGAGACGGACTGTTTCTTCTACCAGTTCCTCCATCGGTATACTGCGGTATCTTCCCCGCATAGATGGGATAATACAATACGAACAGTTTTTATTACATCCCTCACTGATCTTTAAATGAGCCACATGACTGCCGCCTGACAGATGCCGCTCGGTAAGCCGGGAAGGAAGGTACGAAAGCTCTTTTGTCGTCACCGGCCTTTCTCCCTGTATCGCCTGATGAACCACTTCTGAGACTGCGTCATAGGCCGTCGTCCCGATGATGCCATCGAGTTCCGGCATCTCGTTCAGGATCTCCTTCTGATATCTCTCAGCAAGACATCCGGCAGCAATGAGAACCTTGCAATTCCCACTTTTTTTATATTCTGCCAGTTCAAGAAGAGTTTCAATACTCTCCTGTTTGGCATCATGGATAAAAGCACAGGTATTAACGATAATGATATCGGCCTGTTTAGGATCATCTGTAAGCACATATCCCTCATGATCAAGTATCGCAAGCATTTTCTCGCTGTCTACCAGATTTTTGTCGCATCCAAGAGAAACAAAATACAGTTTCATGATTTATTGCAGTCCTTTCGCCTCGACACAGTTGTTCATAAGCATTGCGATCGTCATCGGTCCGACACCGCCCGGAACCGGAGTGATCGCAGAGGCAACCGGCTCTACTCCTTCAAAATCGACGTCCCCACACAATTTGTTATCACTGCCTCTGTGGATTCCGACATCAATGACCACAGCGCCTTCCTTTACATAATCTTTTGTGATAAATTTGGGTTTCCCGATCGCCACGATAAGGATATCGGCACGTTTTGTCACTTCTTTTAAATCCTTTGTCCGCGAGTGACAGATCGTCACCGTCGCATTTTCACGGAGCATAAGGAGCGCCATCGGTTTTCCTACGATATTGCTTCGTCCTACGATAACACACTCTTTTCCCTCGATTTCTACTCCGGAGCGTTTCAGAAGCTGGATGACCCCGGCCGGCGTACATGAAACAAATCCCGGCTGTCCGATGCTGAGTGCACCGACACTCTGCGGATGGAAACCATCCACATCTTTTTCAGGGGCAATCGTTTTTATCACTTTATCTTCATCCATATGAGCGGGGAGCGGGAGCTGTACAAGAATTCCATCCACATCTTCTCTCCCATTGAGTTCACCGATCAGCTCCAGCAGTTCTTCTTCCTTTGTCCCCTCAGGCAGTTCATAGGAAAGAGAACGGATACCGATATACTCGCACGCCTTTTTCTTATTTCCCACATATACAGTGGATGCCGGGTCGTCCCCGACCTGGATCACTGCCAGACACGCGTCTATGTTCTCCTTTTTTACACGTTCTTTTAATTCGTCCTTTACCATCTGTGAAATTGCTTTTCCATCAATCCGCTTTCCCATTTTTCCTCTTTTCCTCCATTCCTGCCCGGGGGCACGTATCTCTTCTCTTTTTGACTATTTGTTTTTTTGACCATCTGTCTTTAAGAATTCTCCACGATCCGATCCCTGAGCGACTGCATATGATAATCGGTACGGTTTATGACGTCTGCGCAGGCACGAAGTTCATACATGATATTTTCGGCATCGTCAATATCTCTTTTATACTTGAGCTGGTGTTCGAGACTTGCCCAGAAATCCATCGCGATCGTCCGGATCTGTACCTCGACCCGCATTTGTTCCTTATGGTCGGAAAAGAATACGGGGACTTCAACGATCAGATGAAGACTCCGGTATCCGTTCATCTTAGGGTTTTTTATGTAATCCTTCCGCTTGATGAGTTCAATATCATCCTGTGCCTTAAGCATATCTGCCACCTTATAGATATCATCGATAAATGCGCAGATCACCCGGACACCTGCCACATCGGACAAATTTTCCATCGCCGATTCCACCGTGATCGGATATCCTTTCCGTTTTAATTTCGTGGCAATACTCATCGGCTGCTTGATCCTTGATTTTATAAATTCAATGGGATTTCGCTGTCTGGTGATCGACAATTCATCATTCAAGACCTGAAGCTTTGTCTTTACCTCTTTAATGGCACAACTATACATCATCATCATTTTTCTGAAATTTTTCTCCTGATCCACAAACACATGAGATTCATCGGAAGGTATCTGGATGTGGTTCAGAAGTGATGTGCTGAGTTCCTGTTCTAACATGCTACACAATCTCCTTTTCATCCCCAATGTCATAAAATACACATACATTCTAATTTTATAAGAAAACAGGTATAAAGTCAAATAGTTCTTTACTTTTTCAGCAGGCCAAAGTATAATCATTCCAGAACAATGCGGACAATCTCTTGTTTGTCCCGCCATGTACACAAAAATGAAATGAGGCGGATACATGTTTCGACTTTGGGCAAAAGAATTCAGAAACAATAAAATGCTGCGGGATATGGTCATTGAAAATGACAAACCAGACTTAAACCGGACCAAAAAGGTTTTTCTGGCGATCGATGAGATCTGCTATGAATTTGACCTATCAAAGCCAATCTGGCTGGATCACAATATTTCTGAATTCAAACGGATCGACAAGACCCGTTTTACAAGTGATAATTTTATTGACGGCATTGATTTTGATTTTTTGGAGATCCACGTCATCGAAGAGGACGATTGAATATTTTCCGGACAGTTGGACATACTTTCCTTTAAAAAGAGTGCGGGACATAAAAATTCCCCGGACGAAAAGGAAGGAGACGACAGCTCTATGAAAGCCGTAGTAGATGAAGATACATGCATTGCATGTGGTCTGTGTGTCGGTACATGTGAAACAGTTTTTACTTTTAATGATGACGGGAAAGCGACCTCCCAGGTCGATGAGATCCCACCAGAATGCGAAGAGGACGCAAAAACAGCCAGAGACGGTTGTCCGGTAGATGCTATTTCCATCCATTGACTTATATTGGATGCAAATCGGATGGCAAAAAAGCCCCCTTCGGCGATCACGATCCTTTTATAAATCTTATTGGATCGTCACCGCTGAAAGGGGGCTTTTGTAGCTATCATAAAATATTCAGGACCGTGGAATCATGTTGTATTGTTCCCAATATGGATCCGTCCAGCCCTTTTGGGATGGCGGATAATAAATATCTGCCTTACTCCACGAACGGATCCATCCAGTCATTTGTGGTGCGTCACCTTGAAATACGATCTTTTTCAAAGAATCGCAATAATAAAAACTATCTTCACTGATTTCTTTAATCTTATTTCCAAACGTGACTGTTTTTAATTGCTGACATCCTTCAAATACCTTTCCATGTAATTTTTTTAAATACTCTGGGAAAACCACTTCTTTTACATTGCTGTACGATAAATCAATATTTTCTAAAAAACGAAATCGGGACAGATCCAGTTTTCCTCCTAACTGGTCGCTTCCTTGTAAGTTGATTGATCTCAAATGATACTCATTTTGAAAACAGATCCACTCTGCGGCATACCATTCCCGAACTTCCATTTCGCTCCATTTCTCATCAAAAAGCTGCTCTGCTATTTTCACCAGGCTGTCATATTCTTCCTGATCCACGTTAATATCCGGATCAAGTTCGATGGGCTCAGACGCCTCTTCCTTTTCTGATATTATAAGATTTTCCTCTTCTTTTGATTTCTCATGATTCCTGACCATTCCCTGATCAAATCTTCTGTTGTACTCCTTCTGATCTATGTCATATTCCGGATCAGTTTCACTATATGAAACATCATGGCTGTTTTTTTGCTCATACAGACCTCTAACGACACCTGCGACACTTAATATCTGATACAGGAAAAAAGCCGCAACAAGAAGAAAGCCGATCAGATTTACAGCCTGAAACCATCTTCCCTTTTGCCCGCCCTTTATCCCCTGACACAATAACGCAATCATGATACGGACAATCAGAATATTAAAAAGAATGGTATATATGATACCCAGATAAAACGGGAACTGTATCCCCCAGAAAAATCCCCCCGGACTTCCAAAGGTTTCTACCAGCTGCCAAGCCAGAAACATCCCGGCAACATTAACCGGTATCATTAATACAAAATAGACGGAATTATATGCAAAAAGACTCTTTCCCCGATATCTTCTCTCAAAAACACAATACCCCGTCACCTGTATGACGACCAAAAAAGGAAACATCTCAAGCCAGTCGCCTTCTAATGCCATCTCGGTCACGCAAAAACATGCCCAACACATTATACTGATAAACACGGACGCCCACACAGCATAAAATGGTTTATCTCTCAAATGTCTTTTTTCTTTCATATCACTTCTCCCGGCTGGTTCTGTCATCAAACATTCTCTCTTGTAAAATATTGGATTGATCATACAATAGATAAGAGAAAATGTCAACTTTTCCGTGTTACAAACAACGGTTACAACTGAAAATATCTCCTGATCTTCTCTGCCGTTTTCTCCGCTGACAAGTCGGAAGTATCAATCTTCAGATAATTGTCATACGGAATTTCGTTTTCCTCACTGATAAGACGGTGTTTTTCATCAGCCTGCAAAAGCCTCTCCTCTGACACCTGGATATCACGCTTAGACACTTTATTTTTCAAACGGTTTTCTGACCGGTTTCTCTGCAACCGGATTTCCTGTGCCGCCACGAGTTCCACATAATAAATATCTGCACCCTGTCTGCGGAAAATATCGCTGACATGCTCTACATAATTCCAATCTGACTGCTGGTCAAAGGCCCACATATATGTAAAAATAAGACCCTCGTTGTCTGATACAGCAAATTCCTGAAAAACCACCTCGCGAAGTTTCGATATAACACTTCCATCGTATTCTCCAAAAATCTCTAACACCAATTCAATCGTCATGTGGTTGTGAAACAACCTTAATCCTGTCCGTTTCATCAGTTCCTGTCCTACCGTCATTTTTCCCACCGCAGAATCTCCAATTAAAAATACAAGTTTCATTTTATTTTTTCCTTCCGGCATATAAGCAGTGCATGGTTACTTAACGCTGTGGCATATTCGCTTCCCGCCACAAGATCCGCATAATAGAACCAGATCCGTCGCTGTTCTTCGGTAAATTCCCCAATCTTATGATCTTCTATGAGAAAATCCACACCGGTCATCCTGACTTTGGAAAGTCCCCTCTCCGCTGTGTCCTGCAGAATCTCTTCCGGCATCGTATAGAAAAAAATATCGGTATGTACATCATCGGTTCCCCGTTTTAATACACAGTCTTCAATCCTTGGAGTGAGCACATTATCCCATCCAAAAACAGGACCAAATTTCGCGATCACCCCGGTCTTATTGATAAAAGCAAATACGATGATCCCATTTTCCCGACAGATCCTGCGGCATTCGGCAATACACTTTCGGCGGTCTTCCCGGTTCAGGTGGTACATAGGTCCAAGACAAAGTATCACATCATAGCTTTCATCTCTGATCTCCTTCAGATCTGTGGCATCTCCGGTATGTGCCTGCATATTTTTGTAACCAGCCTTTTCAATCCTGTCACGGAATATATCAACATTCGCAGGCGACAGATCCACACCATGATACTCCATGCACAAAGGCCCGTAGTGCATACCATAATAACCGCCTCCACAGCCGATTTCAATGACCTTTTTGTCCTTTTTGATATAGGGATCCAACGCTTTTTTCGTATACATAAATTCCATGCCATATTCACCCGCCTGTTCTGCTCTGTTTACTTCTCCTCCTCCGGCATAAGCCTGGAGCACCTTTTGTTTGTAGTCCATCTCCTGTCACATCCTTTCCGCAATTTTTCTATTTATACAAAAAAGGAAACAGACACCGGATATGATCCAGACACCTGTTTCCTGATTCGCCTTATGATCTAAAATAAAATAAACCTAAAAAGGAATCACATTTGAACGGATGTCTGTGGCACGCTAATGAGACCTGCATCTTCCATCATGATAACCATCATGTGGGACATCAGGTCTTCGGATGAAATCATGATCAGATTGTTTGATCTCTCATCCACAAACATCGTCGTTCTCCTTTGCTTTTTGGTTTCCAACACTATAACATCCTTTACATTCTTTGTCAAGAAAAATATGAAAGCATGTCAATTCTTGAAAATTTCGGTACTCCGTTCCAGTATCCCCTGCATATAAGCAATCATGATTCCATAATTTGTAAACGGAATCTGTTGATCTACTGCGCACTTCATACGGTATTTTACCTCACGTTCATTGAGCATACATCCCCCGCAATGGATGACAAGGGAATATGGCGACAGATCTTCCGGGAACTCCCTTCCGGAACTCAGTTCGATCTGAAATTCCTTTCCCGTATACTGTTTTAACCAACGGGGGATCTTCACACTTCCGATGTCATTACACTGCCTGTGGTGCGTACACCCTTCGGAAATAAGGATACGGTCTCCCTCTTTCAGATGTTCTACCGCCTCCACTCCCCGTACTGCTGTTTCCAGATATCCCTTATATCTAGCCATAAGGATTGAAAAAGAGGTCAGCGGGATATCCGGCGGCACATCTGCTGAAACACGTTGGAACACCTGACTGTCCGTGATGACAAGTGCGGGCTTTTTCCCAAGAGTCTCTAACGTTTTTTTGATTTCATTTTCCTTTATGATGATCGCCGTGGCATCCGCTTCCAAAATATCACGGATCGTCTGCTGCTGCGGCAGGATCAGCCTTCCTTTGGGAGCCGCCTCATCAATCGGGACGACAAGCAGGATAAAATCGGATGGCTGGATCAGGTCTCCCACGATACGCAGCCGCATTTCCTCCACCGCCACCATTTTGCCGATCATCTCTTTGCATTCTTCAATTCCTTTTCCGGCCACAGCGCTGACATACCGCTCGTGTTCCCCCGACTCCGGAATGTCTGCCAAAAGATCCGACTTATTTTTCAGGATCAGATAAGGAATATTTTTTTCCCGGAAAATATTGATCAGCTGCCGGTCCGTATTGTTTAATGGCTTTGTGCTATCCGTTACCAGTATCGCAAGATCTGTCCGGTTTAAGATCATTTTTGTTTTTTTCACCCGGAGTTCCCCTAGTTCTCCCTCATCATCAAAACCGGGAGTATCTATGATCATGACCGGACCTAATGGCAGAAGTTCCATCGCCTTCATGACCGGATCGGTCGTCGTCCCCGGCGTATCCGAAACGACTGCCAGCTCCTGCCCGGTTATCGCATTTACCACACTTGATTTTCCGGCATTCCGGCAGCCAAAAAAGCCAATATGAAGCCGGTCAGCCGAAGGAGTATCATTCAGTCCCACATTATCATCCCTCTCTTGCTTTTATTTCCTCGTCAGCAGTTATTATAACATATATTTTTTTACTGTCAAACAAGCTGCAACTGTGTTATACTAAAAAAACAGACTTTATAAATCAAAATCACGAAAACATATACATATGGAGGTACCAATGAACCGAGCAGAAATCGCAGAAATCAAAAAATTATTAAAGAAAGAAGACAATGGGATCACCCGGATCTGCGGGTGTTATGTAGATGCGGAAAAAAACCGGCGGCTGGAATTAAAGGAGGCCTTTTTCTCTCTTCCGGAGGAAGAAATGTTTAAGTATTCTGATCTGTTCCGGAAAACACTTTCCGGTACTCTTGGGAAAAATCTGATGAACATGGAATTTCCCACAGAAGAGGAAACAAACGAAGATGGCCGCCAAAAATTTCTGATGGAGCTTCTCCGGAGCAAACTGGAAAACAATGAACTGCTGGAACAATTTTATGACAGAGTTATCAAGACCTATGATTACACCGGAAATTATTTTATCATTCTCATTCACGATGCCTATGACATCCCTTCTGTCACGGCAGATGGGATTGAAAATTTTGATGCTTCGGATTATGTCTATGATTTCATGCTGTGCAGCATCTGCCCGGTCAAGCTTTCCAAACCGGGACTCTGTTACAACCCGGAAAAAAACAGCATCGAGGACTGTATCCGTGACTGGCTCGTCCAACCACCGGAAAACGGATTTTTATTTCCGGCCTTTAACGACCGGAACACAGATATCCACAGCCTGCTATATTATGCCAAAAATGCGGATGACAGCGACATCGACTTTTCCTATGATCTTCTCGGATGCACACTCCCTCTTCCGGCAAAGGAGCAAAAAGAAACATTCCAGACGATTGTGGAGGAATCCCTTGGAAACACATGTGATTATGAAGTCGTAAAAAATATCCATGACAATCTGAATGAGATGATCATAGAAAACAAAGAAAACCCGGAACCACTCGAGCTCGACCGGGAAGACGTCAAAAAACTCCTGACGACAAGCGGTGTTCCGGATGAAAAGCTTGACGTATTTGAAGAAAAATTTACAGAAAATATCGGTGATTCACAAAAACTCATGGCGGATAACATCGCAAACGTCAGAAAATTTGAGTTGAAGACTCCGGATGTGACGATCCAGGTCAATCCAGCCCGCACTGACCTCATCGAGACAAGAGTGATCGACGGCGTTCCCTGTATCGTCATCGAATGCAACGATCAGGTCTCTGTCAACGGGATCCGCGTGGCCAATCCGACCTGATATTTTTTCTTGATAACAAGGGGCATTCCGAAATATTCATTCGGTCTGCCCCGTTTTTTTGTAAAAGTCCGCACGACACTAGATCAGCCTCTCCTCCAGAGCAGCAACTACCGTCTCCAGCACTTTGATCCTTGCATAATATTTGGAATTTGCCTCAACCACGATCCATGGTGCGTTTTCTGTAGAAGTCCGCACGACCATCTCGTCAACTGCCTTTTCGTACTCATCCCACTTCGCACGGTTGCGCCAGTCCTCATCCGTGATCTTCCACTGTTTGGCCGGTGTATTTTCACGCTCATGGAACCGCCGCTCCTGTTCTTCTTTATCAATATGCATCCAGAATTTGAGGACGATATAACCGGCATTCGTAAACTGTTCCTCCATGTTGTTGATCTCACTGTAGGCCCGGCTCCACTCCTCCTCCGAAGCAAATCCCTCAATTCTCTCAACTAATACGCGGCCATACCATGTGCGGTCAAAAATGGCCATATGTCCCGCCTTCGGTATCTTCTCCCAGAAACGCCACAAATAATGATGCGCCTTTTCAATGTCATTCGGCGCGGCGACCGGTACGACTTCATAGCCACGGGGATCCATTGCCTGCGTCAGACGTTTGATCGCACCCCCTTTTCCTCCGGCGTCCCATCCCTCAAATGCCAATATGACAGGAACCCGTTTGAGATACATTTTATTGTGAAGAACCAGAAGGCGTTTCTGGAGTTCTTTTTTCTTTCTTTTATACTCTTCCCTGGTGAGTGTTTTATCCAGATCGATTCCCTGCAATACGCCATTCCGGAACTTTTCTGCTTCCGTTTTTGACGGTTGGTCTGGCATCTCCGTGTCTCCCGTCGACACTTTAGCCGCCTTTGTGGCTTCCATCACCGCTTTTTCCATTTTTTCTACCATTGTAGTGACTATTTTACAGGTGGCATACAATTTATCAGTTGCTTCTACGACGGTCCACGGAGCATTTGCCGTATCTGTGTGAACAAGGATCCGATCATATTTTTTCAGGCATTTTTCATAATTTTTATTGTTCTCTTTATCTCTCTGTGTCACCCGCCAACTTGTCTCACTATTTTTCTGAAGCTTATCCAGTCTCTTTTTCTGTTCCTCCTGCGAGATCATAAGAAAGAATTTTACGATCAGCGTACCGTCTTCTGTGAGCATTTCCTCAAAATCCAGCACATCTTTCTCCGATAAGTCCTTTTCATAAAATCCCTTATACCAGCTCTGGTCAAAGATATGCATTCGCCCTCTCTCTGCCGTTTTTGTAAAAAAGCGCCAGAAATAAGGACGCATGACCTCATCTTCCTTCTCCCTTCCCAGAGTAAAGACCTTAAATCCACGCGGATCAAGAGACTGTATCATCCGGTTTATGAGTGTCCCCTTCCCTGACGCATCCAGCCCCTCAAACACGACCATGACGGGTATCTTTTTTTCTTTGCACTCCCGTTGCAGCTCCCCAAAACGGACTTCTAACTGTTCCATCTTGGAATCATATGTTTTTTTGTCCATTGTCTTATTTACATCGATCTGTCCCAACATAATGATACCTCCTTTTCTGTCTCACAGACAAAATTTTCCGCTTCTGTTACTTATCATTATAAAACAAAAACTGATATTTTCATACCAGTTTTTCAAAATTATCACTATAATCCGCCATTCAATATCTTTAACAGGGAACTCTTATCCAAAATGTAAGAACTCCTTGGCGTCTTTATGTCATGACGATCCTCTCCTTCTCCCCGGATCTGCTTCAACTGTGCAATACCTTTCTGGTAAATTTCTTTTTGTAAAAGTTCCTGCTCCTTTTTTGCTTTCAGCTGCTCCCGCTCCCTGAGCTTCTTATAATATTTTTTCACCCGTCTCTGCTTCTCGGCCCGTAATTCAAAATAAGTTTGCTGACGTTTTCTGCTGCGCTGCCGCCTTTCCACCTCATTCATAAACGTATCAAGGTGCTCGTCTCTCAATCGCACCTTTTTTATGACAAAGAAATCATCCTGTCCCGGCAAAGAAGAGACTGGTTCTGTATTTTCTTTTGCTATGTTTTGTATCATGAATGGTTCCATACATATTCCTCATTTCCCAGCACGTTTTTTGCACATTTTTATAAAGCCAATATAACGATACCCAACACAACGGCGCCATTATACTAAGTTTCTGACTTTTATATCG
Organism: Lachnospiraceae bacterium; assembly: GCA_021770615.1. Next base: position 145,596 of record JAETQR010000004.1, read on the forward strand.
GCTTTTTCTGAGAAATTCTACACGGAATATCATGAAATGGCTTTGTAATCTGGTTTGGGTGTCAAAGCCCCCTTTTTTTATATGTTGCAATAAAAAACAATATCTTCTTTCTTGTTAGCGATATCTGCTGTTTATTTCGTCTAATTCTCTGCGGTAGTCTTCCAGTAATTTTTTGTGATCCTTACAAGTCTCCAGTTGCTTTTCATATTTTTCGCAGAGTGCTCGCAGGGAAGAAAGGCGTTTTTCTTCTTTTTTGGATAATTTCTCCGGATTTTCTTTCAAAAACCGCTCCGAATCCTCTACTGCAGTAAGCACGGAATTAATGGAAATTTCCAATTCACTTTTGTAATCATAGGAATCCGTTTCCATCTCAAGTTTTATCTTTTCCTCCAAAACCGTCTGTAACTCTTCTTTTAACTGACGTCTTTTGTCAGCGTCAGCAGTAATTGCATCTGCTTCCATTAAATCTGTAGCCTGTTCTTCATATCTATCAATCTGGGCAAGTTTTCCCCCCATGATTTTCTCATCGCTCTTAACCAGGGCATAGACCGTAGTTCCGCATAAAACAGCACAGGCACATATTGCAAAAACAATAATTATTTTCTTATTCATTTTTCTTTTTTTCATGCAATCCTCTCCTTTTTTATTTTGGACTAAAATGATATCCGCATGCATATGTAAAATACGTGGCATTTAAATAATCATATAAATCAATAAACCGTTTAGAATCCGTATGCTGAATCATATAACATGTACGAATACCATCACTTCTTATTATAAACCCCTCTACCAACTGTGAGTGATGTATATCTGAACTGCTATATCCCCACTGGATAACATCTCCTAGACCAAGCATAGAATATAAATCATTATTTATAGCAAGTTTATTTGTTCCAATGGTTCTTCCACATCGTGTCGTTTTATCTTTCCAATATTTTCTCCAATATGTCGCATTTTCCCATGTTGCTGAATGCGGACGCCAATAACCTGTATCATAATAGCTTGGTAATTTAGCAGAGGGTTTTTGTCCACCAGCAACTAAACACTGAGAAACAAAATTTGTACAATCCTTATCTGCTTTATAATACTGGCTCGTATTATAACCATTCCACCATGTCTCTGCATATTTTACTGCTGCAATACCATTATATGCAGCATACGCATTATTTGTCCTAAGCAAGATAATAGCAGATAAAAGTGCTATTGCCATTCCCTTTACAAATTTCTTCATCATAAGTGTGCTCTCCTTTCTTAATTCTCATTCTCTCACTTCAAAGCAATTTCTACCTTCGCTTGAGTTTCAACCTGAACCCAAAAATCACTTATGATACGGATTTGTACATAAGCATTCACTATACATCCTACTCTTTCCCAACATTTGTACTTATGCGTTCATTGTACCACATTACCACACGGATTTCTCCCTCCTGTGACAGACAACCAAAATATGCGACAGACGACAAATCCATAGAATAAAAACCTCTATTTTGCTCAAATGTAACCCGACCTTCCCGTTTTGTAAACGAGTTTCACATTTTGAAAGCGACCTTCAAATTTTGTACCTGAAATTCCACTTTTGTAACAACTTTCCCGTTTTTTTCTCCGAATCTGTGGTATAATGGTCCCACAGCAGGATAAAAATGCGCACCAAAATGGGACGTCAGTTCCGTCTTACAAATTTTGTACCACGAGATTCACGCCTGTTGTCGTCCTTATTCCGGCCGGCGGTCTGCTCTTTTTATCTTGTTTCTGTGTTATTTTTTTAGAAGCCCTGGCGTGAGATTGATGTCTCCGGCTGCAACCTTATGACATCCCAGTTTCTCCGCCAGGTCTTCCCCGTAATAAAAGCTGAATGCTTCATACGGGCTTTTTCCGTTCAGTTTCTTTCTCCGGTACGAATTGATATGGTCCATCATCCGCTCCAC
>JAETQR010000005.1 GCA_021770615.1 Lachnospiraceae bacterium
ACCTCCAGTATTTATAAAGATGTTTTATTCATCCGGCCAAGATGAACACCTTTATTGTACTTCGAGGTTTTCTTTTATTCAATTGGCATTATTTCTGAATTACAGGAATGCTCCTAATATTCACAGGTGTAATTAAATCGTATCTGATCTCCTTTGGAAAGCTCATACTGGCTGCATCCGCAACCCGGATCTGTCCCATTCACCGAATACATCCAGCCGCTCTCATCTCCACAGTCAAATTCGTACAGATTATGGATTCCCTTGATATAATAGGTTCCATACAACGGAGTAAATACATAATCCAGATGTATTTTCTTTTCGGCACATACCCGTTTTAAAACATCAAACACCGTATCTCCCTGCGTAAACTCATAAGTTCCCTGTATCATAATACCATCTGCCGGAATAACCTTTTTGGCGCTCTCGCTCAGCTGGTCCATATGCGAAAACACCTCGGCACACGTCACCGTCAGCGAGCACTCAGTTTTCTTATTTTCCTCCTGTGGCGCTCTTGTGGGTTCTGAGCTGGCCTCCGATGGTGCATTCCCACCACCAGACTCCGCACCTGCCGAAGATTTCTCATCCTTCTTCGCCGCAGCAGCGCCCGCTCTCCCTTCCCCTTTTTTGCTACTGCTCTTCTTTCCGTCAGGCTTTTGTTTTTCATCTTTTGTCTTCAAACTGCTTTTTGAAGCGTTTTCGACATCCGGATCGCTTTCCGTATCTGACGGATTCTTTTTATTATCAGCCTCTGCTTCCGGTTTTTTCCCGCTTTTTTCATTCTCTTTCCCATCTTGTTTCCCTTTCCCGGCAGGATCTCTTTTCTCCTCCGGTTCTGTGGGCGTTTCCTGATCTGCAGCTGCCACCGTAGCCAATGCACCTGTTACGCTTTCTCCCGTCACATTTTGTCCCGGCGCCAAGTCGTTAACTACCTCTGTAGAATTTTCTCCCGGCCCCGCCCACATATTCTTTATCAAAAGAATGGCACATAACACGAAAAGAACCGCCACACAGATCGTTATCCCTTTTTTATTTGCATTCATTTTTTATCTCCGATGTTAATTTTTAAGAATCATAACATTTTTATAGGGAATCTGTCAAATCGAACTATTTTGTGCTGTATGGGCACTCCCCTGCGATTTTATGGAGTTGCCGTATTTCGGGCAGAATCTATAACCGCTTGCAGTCAATGTATAATTTAGATTAGCAAAATACACATTGTATTGAAAAAGATAGTTAAGGAAACTTACCCAGTGGATCGAAAAGTTTGCGTCAAACAATCGTTTCCAATCTTTCTGAATTCCAGTATTTTGAAGAAAATCAAAAATAATTGCCAACGATCACTTGCCACACCCCTCTTTGACACCCGTCCCCTTCTCTGCTATAATAATGAACTGGATTAAAATAAGTAACTGTATTGGTTTCTGTATATGAGCTGTACAACCATCATCTCATTTGCATGCGCTGGCATGTGAGCAGAATTAATAGGGAAGCCGGTCCGAGTCCGGCACAGCCCCCGCTGCCGTATTTGAGGATGCGTATAACAAGACCTGTTTTATCCTGCGATCAGGATACCTGACATTCAGGTCAGTCACTGGAGCGTATCAAACTCCGGGAAGGCGTTATCCGCAGATGATCCATAAGTCGGAAGACCTGCCATACCGTTTGAAATACTACCTCTCGGAGGGAGAGGGAATGTTTTGACAACTTATTCCATTTGTCATTACAGTCCCCTTATGCCCTTTTTCAGGAAATAAGGGGATTTTTGATTTCAGGATCCGGCATCCGCCGGATTTACTTTCAATCCAAAAGAATACCGCGCAATAGGCGCAGAAATGAGGATGAAAAAATGAAAACGACAAAAAGATTATTCGCCTGTCTTCTCGTATTTGCCCTTTCGATGAACATCTTTACAGCAAACGAGGGAAATACGGCAGGCAGAACAACAGATTCCGTGACAGATACGGTCACGGTAACACTACGGATCGAAGACAGCGGCAAAACGCTGCTTCCAACGACTCAGATCACGATAGATCCCGAAGATATAAAAGAGGTAAATCAGACCTATACCGTAGAGACCGGTTCCGTAGAAAGTGGGACTTTAGAAAGCATCCCGCTTCTGCCGGATCACGCTACAGCAGCCCATGTGATCGCATCTTATATGATACATACATCAGAGACCCCGACAGAGGATCTTATCTTTAACACCTCTTATTTTGATGGTTCCCATAATGTCGCCCATATCAGGGGAGAAAAAACACCAAACGACTATGCATGGAGCTACCGCGTGGGTAACGCCTATCCGGCAGAGGGCAGTATGGACCGCTACCAGATCAAAAATGGTGATAATATTGTTCTTTTCTATTCCGAGCTGTACGATCCTTCCGTTGGATATGGATTATATACAAATTACAGCTTCTTTGACCAGGACTCTTATGAAACTACTGTGGGAAAAGACATAACTGTCACATTAAAAAAAGAAGACGGATACGATGAGAATTATCAGACGCTCATCGCCGGAGCTGCCGGTGAGACGATTTCTGTATCCTTTAACGGCTCCGTCATAAAAACTGTTACTACGGATGAGAACGGAACTGCTGATCTTTCCTTTGATCAGGCAGGTACTTATACGATCACCTCCGAGCGCTATACGGATGAGGGACTCTGCGTAAACTCCCGGGCTTATGCAACCGTCACGGTGGGCGAACCTGCTTCTGCTACTCCTGTTCCGGACTCTCCTGCCCAGACAGCTCCGGTTCTTTCGACTGCCGCACCCGCAGGAACATTACAGCCAACACCATCTCCTGCCCCGGAAACACTCCGTTCCACAGTCAAAAAACCGGCAGCACCTAAGAAATTAAAAGCCACGATAAAAAAGAAGCGGGTAACTTTATCATGGAAAAAGGTGAAAGACGCAAAAGGCTACGTCATTTCCCTGTCAAAAAAGAATAAAAAGAACTTTAAAAAATTTGCTTCCACAAAGAAGACAACCATTACGAAAAAACTGAAAAAAGGAACCTATTTTGTAAAGATCCGCAGTTATAAAACCGTAAATGGCAAAAAAGTCTATAGTAAATATAGTACGATCATTTCACTCAAAATAAAATAACCTGTTTTTACAACCGGGCGTGTCAGGCACCCGGTTCTTTATAAGGAGACGCCATGAAAAAATTATTCAGCTTTTTACTGATCGTCACATTGATCTTTATCCCATGTGCAAAAGCAGACGCTTGGTATTCCTTTCGGGATGAAACCGGACTCTCCCGCGCAAACACAACATCTGCCAAAACTCCGACGAACACTGCTACCAGCGGCCCGAAATGGCGGATCAGGTTCAGTGACAGCACGAAAGCTGTCTGCAATTCCTCACCCATCCTGACAGACAAAAATATCTTTATCGTGTGTGAAAAAACATTATTTAAACTTGATAAAGACGGAAATATTCTTTCCACCCTCTCTCTGGATGCATCGATGAATTCCGTCTGCCATATGGCGCTGCATGAAAATAAACTTTTTATCCCATTAGGAGGCGGAATGATCCAGTGTATCGACACAAATACAATGACTTCCATATGGACAAGCGAATCTTTCGGACTCCAGTCTCTGACTACTGTATGCTTTTACAACGGTTATCTCTATGCCGGTACGACAAATGCGGCGGGTACGGATGGGTTGTACTACTGTCTTCGTGCATCCGATGGGCAAACCACCTGGAAATATAAGGATCAGGAATCCCCCTGTGGCTATTACTGGAGCGGCGCGATACCGGCAAATATCCCGAACTCCGGCAAATGTCTTCTGTTTGGCGGAGACAATGGATTCCTCATTTCCCACAGTCTGACAGAAGATGTCGTGTATGATGTATTTGATCTGTCTGAGCTCACCGGCTCAGAGGGAAAGATCCGTGCCGGCATTACCTGGGATCCCGACACAAATGCCTGGTACACCACATCCAATAACGGATACTTATATAAGATAACAATGACCGACGACGGCCATTTTGATCGTGTGATCCCGGTATTTCTCGGCGATACGCCATCTGATCTTGTCAACTGCACCAGCACCCCAACGATCTACAATGGTAGAATATACGTGTGCAGTTATTACAACACTTCCGGGCTCATCAGCGTTATCGATGCTGTTTCCATGAAAGTGATCTATTTTACCACTGCTCCCGGTTTACACGATATTAAATCCTCTCCTCTTGTATGCACCGGATATGCGAATGACGAAAATAATCAAAAAGTATATGTTTATTTTACACAAAACAGGGCACCAGGTGGGATTTATTACATGGAGGACAACTCCCATGCGACGTCAGCTGAAATGCGGACTTTATATGAACCGAAAAACAACCCGCAGTTTTGTATGGCAAGCGTAGCTGCAGACACCGATGGGACACTATATTATTCCAACGACTCCGGAACTCTTTTTGCTGTGGCAGAGGGCTTTTCCCAGAATGATATCGTAACGCCGCCTCCAGTAGAAACTGGTGAACCGGCATCCCCGTCAAAACCGGAATCCCCCTCTTCACAGATACAAGGCGGTTCCAAAAAAACAGCCTCCCCCGCCACCACCCTTTCTGTTCCTCCGCAACCAGATCGTAACACAAGAAATACTGACCCTGAAACGAACTCTGTTGTACGCCCTCAAAAGCCCAAAAATATAAAAATAAAAAAGAAACGCAAAGCAGGCGGAAGCTATAAAGTTACACTTTCCTGGAAAAAGGGAAAAAACACCAAAAAAACATTACTAAAGATCAATAAGAAAAAGAACCGACTTCTGTCTTCCACTAAAACAACACTTACTTTAAAAAAAGGAACTTATACCATCCGCTTGTATGGGTACCGCTCCTCCACTTTGAAAAGTAAGGCCGCTCTGCTCCACCTAAAACTAAAATAAGGTACAAACAGGATATATAAAAAACAATCAAATGAGCTGCCTTATGCACGATGGAGCTGAGACTCAGGAAATCGTGGAAGCCTTTGCTGAACACGATTTCCACGCTTGAGACCAGTGTGCCGGCTAAAAAATCCTCTAGAGAATTTTTTAGCCGGCACACCGCGAAATGGTTCGTGCATTCTGCTGCTCATTTGATTGTTTTTTATATATCCTGTTCGTACTTATTCTGCTAGTACTCTATTCTCCTTCAGTTCCTCCATCTGAGCCTTCTTCTCCACCGGAAGAGGACTCTCCACCAGAAACCGAAACTTCCCCGGAAGGCGCTGGAGACGAGCTACCGGACACACTTGCTCCGCCTCCCCCTTCTTCGTCCTCTAGGAGGCTTTTGTGCTTCTCTGCTTCCTTATTTTGTACCGCCATCATTTTCGCTTTCAGATACAAGTCACTGTTGTAACGGAACAAAAAGCTCTCATCCTTTGGTGGAACTTTATCCCCGCGCATGATCCGTCTGGCGATCATAAGCGCTTTTGACAGGGCATTACTATTTGATTTTTTCTTTTTTTTGGCAGCACTCTGACTCTTGGAGAGCATTCTGTTAAGTGGAGACTGCTCTTTCTTTTTCTTCTCCCAAAAAGCTTCCCAGGCGGCCCTTAATTTCTCTGCTTCTTTCCGCTCTGCCCTCTTTCCGGAAAGTTCCCTGCCTTCTTCCGATAATTCGAGCGACACTGCCTTTTCTTCTTTTCCTTTTGTCATCTGCACCGGCTGCGTTCCGGAGCCTCCGTTCCTGTCGGCACTTTTCACAGAACTATTCCTCTGACTGGACGAGTGTGTATTTTGCAGATGTTTATAGTCTGCCGATTTCGCAATATACATTTTATCCTCATTTCTGTGCATGCCTTCTGCACATATTAGGTTGCGGAGCTGCACTTGTGCAGCTTTAGCAACCTTGCCAATAAGTCCGTTAGGACTTATTTTATCACATCCTTGTCTGAAACATTCCGGCATCTTTCACCGGCGGGCAAATCCATTTACCCTTGTAAATGTTCTCATAATGTATATCGGCATATATGACAGATTATTTAGTCTGAGGCACTTTCTGTGCAAATTCTGTGTTTACCAGTTCTTCATACGGAACACGTTCTGTAAGTTCACCGCTTGACTCCAGAATATCCTGAAGAAGCTCAAAGCTTTCCTTCTCAAATACAAGATTATCTTTCCATGTATATTGTTCATAATAACGTTCTACTATAGTAGTCAAAACATCGAGATCCGTCTCCGAAAACTGTGGTTTTATCACGTTTGCAATTTCCTCCGGCGTGTGTTTTTGTACATAATCCATTCCCTTCTGGAGTGCATTCGTAAACTTCTGGATGATATCACCATTTTTTTCGATATAACTTTCCTTGGCTGAATATGCCGTATACGGAACCATCCCACTGTCGACTCCAAGAGAGGCTACAACAACTCCTTTTTTCTCTTTTTCCAAAGATGCCGCAAACGGTTCAAACTCAACGGAATAATCTCCCTGCCCCGATGCAAACGCTTCTGCTGTCAGCCCGAAGTCAATATTCTGGACCATCTTCAGATCCTTCTGTGGATCGATCTTATTTTTCTTTAGTATGTATTCAAATACCATCTGTGGCATTCCGCCTTTTCTTCCTGCCAAAACCGTCTTTCCCTTCAGTTTATCCCAGGTAAATTCTTTATCTTCCTCTCTCGCCACAAGGAAATTCCCGGCTCTCTGCGTAAGCTGGGCAAAATTCACGATCTTTTCTCCGGCCCCCTCGTTATACACATAGATCGATGCCTCGGATCCCATAAAACCGATATCTGCCTCTCCCGACAAGACAGCGGTCATCACATTATCAGCCCCTGCCCCATTTACCAGTTTTATATCAAGTCCTTCCTCCTTAAAGTATCCATTTTCGATGGCCACATACTGCGGTGCGTAAAAAATGGAATGTGCCACCTCATTTAACGTCACACTCACCAGTTCTTCTTCCGATGCCGATTTTCCACAGCCGCACAACTGGAATATCACAAGTGAAAGTACAAGTATCATTGCAGTTAACTTTTTCATTTTTTCGACAGGACAGCGTAATTGCCGCCCTTACTCCTATTCCTTTTTTAAAGAATATATGTAAAAAATATACTGCGGTGCATGTATTTTTATGCTATAATCATAATATGATACTACGAAATGGAGAGATAGCTATGAATGAGACAGAACAATTAAAAGAATGGATCGATGGCAGTGACAACATCGTATTTTTCGGCGGAGCCGGTGTTTCCACAGAAAGTAACATCCCGGATTTCAGGAGTGTGGACGGCCTGTATAATCAGGAGTATGACTATCCTCCTGAAACGATACTGAGCCATACTTTTTTCATGCGCAACCCTGGTGAATTTTTCCGGTTTTACCGCAACAAAATGTTGTTTCAGGATGCTATGCCAAACAACGCACACAAAGCTCTTGCAAATCTTGAAAAAATGGGAAAACTGAAAGCAGTCATCACACAGAACATCGATGGGCTGCACCAGAAAGCAGGCAGTAAAGAAGTTCTGGAACTTCACGGTTCTGTTCTTCGCAATCACTGTATGGACTGCGGAAAATTTTACGGGCTGAACGATATCCTTTCACAGGAAGGAATTCCTGTGTGCAGCTGTGGCGGAACAATCAAGCCGGACGTCGTGTTGTATGAGGAGGGACTGGACTCCTATATCCTTGAAAAATCCATTTCCTACATAAGAAATGCAGACGTCCTCATCATTGGAGGAACTTCTCTCGCCGTTTACCCGGCAGCGGGTCTCATCGACTATTACAACGGAAATAAACTCGTCCTGATCAATAAATCAAAGACAAGCAGAAATGCCCATGCTGATCTGGAGATCAATGCTCCGATCGGAGAGACACTGGCGTTTTACGCTTGAAACACGATTCCTTTTGTGTTAAACTACACACTAAGGCATCTTTGAAACACCAAGGTGTCATGACATACTTTTGAAACCGACAGGAAAGGAGTTGATTTTCTGTGCCGATCAAAATTCCAAACTCACTTCCGGCGACAGAGATACTCGAACAGGAAAATATATTTGTTATGACGGAAACCCGTGCGATCCAGCAGGATATCCGCCCGTTAAATGTACTTATATTAAATCTCATGCCGACCAAAATCGTCACAGAGACCCAGTTATTACGAAAACTGTCCAATACTCCGCTTCAGATCGAAGTTGAATTTTTAAAAACAGCGAGTTATATTCCACAACATACGGATCCCTCCCATCTTGAAACCTTTTATACTACTTTTGATGAGATCAGGAACCGCAAATTTGACGGAATGATCATTACCGGAGCTCCCTTAGACTATATCCGCCTTGAAGAAGTCGCATACTGGAAGGAAATCTGCGAGATCATGGACTGGTGTAAGACACATGTACACTGTACGATGCATCTTTGCTGGGCTGCTTTTGCCGGTCTGTATCATTATTATGGTATCGATAAATACGATCTACCCGAAAAATTGTCCGGTGTCTACGAACACACCGTAGTGAAAAAGAACTCTCCTCTCTTCCGGGGATTTGATGATATATTCTATGCTCCCCAGTCAAGGGCTACAAGTGTACGGGAAGAAGATATCCTGGCGGTTGATGACCTGGAACTCATGGCAGTTTCGGAAAAAGCAGGGGTGACGATCGTAAAGACCACCGACAGCAGACATTTCTTTATGACATGTCATCCGGAATACGATGCGGATACATTGGCCACGGAATATTATCGGGATCTTGAGAAAGGGGTAAATCCCAAAATTCCATGTAATTATTTCCCGGACGATGATCCGGATAAAAAACCAGTCGTCCGCTGGCGTTCTACCGGACAGCTTATTTTTTCAAACTGGCTGAATTATTATGTATATCAGAATACACCTTATGACATTGATAAACTCTGACCAGACATCGTCAGACTAACAAAGAGACCATCTGGCTTCCATAAGTCATCTGGTCTCTTTCATAAATCCTGACATGATACATACCCCTTCCGCCCCTGCCTGTATGACCTCCGCTGCATTATCCTTTGTGATCCCGCCGATCCCATAGACGGGAATACATATCTCACGACAGATTTTACTCACAAAACCGGTTCCTCTTCCGGGAATTCCTTTTTTGCAGTCCGTTTCAAATACATGCCCTGCTGTTACATAATCTGCGCCCAGTTTCTCTGCTAAAACCGCCTGTCTGACAGAGTGTACCGAGGTGCCGACTTTTTCAAACTTCTGTAAATATTCCGGTTCTACAGATAGCAAAACGTCAAGGGGAAGATGGATCTTTCTGCACCCCAGACTGTCAGCCACACGGCACCACGTATGCAAAATACACTCCAACCCCGATTTTTCACATACTTCCAATACTTTTTCAGCCATGCGGAAATATTCCTCTTCTGACAGATCCTTTTCCCTTAGAATCAATGCATCTGCCTCCCCATCTTCCCCGATTCTTTTTATCCGTTCAAAAAAATCGCCCTCACAAAGTTTACGGTTTGTAACACAAATGCATTTCATTTCATACATATATGTAATCACTCATCACCGGCTGCAGCCCATTTTCCAGAATCGCATCATATACCTCCTGCACATTTCTGGTATCATCAATCTCAAACTGTTCATCCCCTTTTTCTGCCCCACTATGACCGCCAATCCCCACATTAACGCCCGCTGAAATCTTCGTCGCCGCTATTTGGATCATATGATCGCGCACCCTCTCACACTCTCTGGTTGAAACCGTAATATTTGAAAATGGCATAAACAACCGATAGGCACACACTACCTGAAGCAGCTGCGCCTCATGTACATCCATCGGATCGATCCGGTCATTGTTGATGATCGGTCTGAGCCGCGGACAGGAAAACGCAATCTCTGCATGGGGATATTGGCGCTGGATATACCATGCATGCATTCCTGTCGCAAAAGCATCCCGGCGAAAATCATCCAGTCCGAGCAGTGCGCCAAAACCTACTCCCCTCATTCCCCCTTTTACCGCACGCTCCTGCGCATTGATACGATATGGAAAGATCCGTTTTCTCCCCGCCAGATGAAGTGTCTCATATTTTTGGGCATTGTATGTCTCCTGAAATACTGTGACATAATCTGCTCCACACTCATGCAGATACGCATAATCTTCTGAGTTTACCGGATATATTTCAAGCCCTACCACATGAAAGTACTTTCTGGCGATCCGGCACGCCTCACCAATGTATCTGACATCTGACATTGAAGGACTTTCTCCGGTCAAAATAAGCACTTCCTGCAACCCGGTTTCCGCGATCTGCTGCATTTCTTTTTCGATCTCCTCCCGGTTCAATTTGGCACGACGTATCTTATTATGGCAGTTAAATCCACAGTAAATGCAGTAATTCTCACAGTAATTTGCAATATACAGCGGTGTAAACATATAGATCGAGTTCCCAAAATGTTTTCTCGTCTCTATCTGAGCCGCACATGCAATCTCCTCCAAAAGCGGTTCTGCCGCCGGTGAGAGAAGGGCTGCAAAATCCTCCGGTCCCCTGTTTGTATGGCCGAGCGCCCGTTCCACATCCTCCTCACTATATTTACCATAATCATAACCGCCCGCTGCTTCCACCACGAGCCGGTCAATCTCCGAATCCAGAATCTCCATTCCCTCCATATATTTCATATGATCGATCCGGTTCTCTTTCAGATGCTCCCTGATCTCATCACTCAGGATACTCTGATTTACCTTTTCGTTCCCATCCTGTCTGTCACTCATATTTGCGCTCACACTGCATCCTCCTTTGTATCACGGATATACCCGGTAAGAGGTGAGGACGCACTCCCTCCTTTTTCTAACACCCGGCCGGTTCCTGCAAGATATGCTTCTCTTCCTGCCTCAATGGCCTTTCTGAATGCTCCGGCCATCATCGGGATATTCCCTGCTGTCGCAATCCCTGTATTCGCCATAACGGCAGCAGCTCCCATTTCCATCGCCTCACAGGCCTGGGATGGACATCCGATCCCTGCATCTACAATGATCGGCAGATCGATCTCATCGATCAGAATCTGAATAAACTCCTTCGTACACAACCCCTTATTCGAGCCGATTGGTGCAGCAAGAGGCATAACAGATGCAGCCCCCGCCTGACACAGATCCCTCGCCGTATTCAGATCCGGATACATATATGGCATCACGACAAATCCCTCTTTTACGAGTATGTCTGTGGCCTTCACCGTCTGCTCATTATCCGGGAGAAGATATTTACTATCTCTCATAATCTCTATTTTCACAAAATCGCCGCACCCTGCCTCTCTGGACAATCTGGCAATACGGACTGCTTCCTCCGCATTTCTTGCCCCGGACGTGTTTGGCAGTATCGTCACGCCATCCGGTATGTAATCAAGTATATTGGCCGCCCCTCCTGCATTTGCCCGCCGGAGTGCAAGTGTAACGATCTCTGCTCCGGCATTTTCTACCGCCGCCTGGATCAACTCCAGGGAATATTTTCCCGAACCAAGTATAAACCGGGATGAAAATTCATGCCCGCCCAATATCAGCTTATCATCTTTCATTTCTCTTTTCTCCTTGTCTTTCAATCTAATACCTTTTTGACCGTGCCTTTTCAACCACCGCCCACAAAGCTCACAACCTCAATACGGTCTCCCTTTTTGACAGAAATTTCACCCAGATGCACTCTCGGTATGATTTCATCATTGATCTCAACTGCTACACGCTTGATTTCATATCCTTCCCGTTCCAAAACCTGTGTGAGAAGCATTCCATCAAAGCCCTCCTTCTGCTCTCCATTCACTGTAATCATGTTTTCCTCCATCTGCGCACAAACTTTTCTATAAAACAAAAAAGGATATCACATGAAAACTACACCCGTGGTGGTGTACCCCTTCATGAGATATCCTCAATCTGCTAAAATCATATCACAATTTTTATGTTCTGTCAATCGTTCACTTTCGATCCATCTTCTTTTGTATCTTCTCCATGCCATCCACATAAATAAGAACTTCTGCTACGATTCCATAAAGTTCCGGTGGAATATACTCTCCCACATCCAGAATCGACAAGCTCTTTGCCAATTTTTCATCCTTGTGGACCGGCACACTCGCCTCCTCTGCCGTATCAATGATCCGATCTGCCAGATGGCCTTTTCCTGTCGCCACAACCTTTGGCGCCTGCTCTCCCGGCTCATATTCCAGAGCAACTGCTGTTTTATTTTTATCAAACTCTGCCATAAGATTCCCCTCCGTTTGACTCAGTTTCAAAGACACTCATAAATCCTTTCTGCACTCTCCACTCCAGCCTCTGCTGCTGCAAGCAGTATCTGCTGGATCCTCACTTCCTCTTCCTCCAGCATATCTGCTATATCGGAAGCTGAAACCCCCTTTTTTTGCTTTTTTAATGTCTGACGGATCAAGCGAAGCATATCTCCTTTCTCCATTCCTTTTTGAATACCCATATTTTCCACTTCTTCTATCATGCTGTAGTACATATTAACTTCCTCTCCTTTCCTCATTTGACTCCGGATCGCTTCCTTTATCGTCCGATATCTTACATCGCCGTCAACTGCCCCGAGCACATCCAGAAATTCCTCTGGATGTGATAAATTTCTTGTAGTATCTTTTATAAAATGTTCCAACTTTTGTTTATCTTTTCGACAAGCAAGGTAATCCACCACATGCCGAAAATCAGAACGATACTTATTTCGTGTTTTTTCATCCTGTCTCTCAAGATCTATCACTCGCATAGATATATCCTGTATGAATGGTAACACAAGTTCCCCCGCTTCTTCTTGTATATCAAGTATTCCAGTCAGAGACAATGGCTCATTCCATTCTTTCCTGCCAAAATATAGAACCAGTGAAAGAATTGGAACCAGTTTTTGTTCATCCCCGATTTCTTTTGTATAATAGTGTTTTCTGCATCTTCGGTTCTTTTCCTTTATCCCACGGATCTGTTCTGTGTAACCAGCAAACACATAACCCATATCACGCACCGGCATCGTATTACAGATGCCCGACTGGTTTTCAATGCAAAAAATAGCAATCTCCCGGCCTTCCCGCCAAACCTTCATGCGTATATCTGAATCCAGCTCCTTCATATGTCCTTCCGGACTCCGGTAAAGCATTTTAGACGGAAGCTTTTCCAGATCCTCCGGAAAAATAATCTGTTTCCCTCCATACAGATTTACATTTATAATATCAGCAAATACATCTGGATACTCCTCCAGACTTTTTGTCGCAAGATCCTGTTTCATCCGCATTCCCCCTCCTATTCATTTTAAAATGGGAATGCATCTAATATTTTGATCATTCCCGCTTATATTCATTATCCGGATTAATAAGCAAGAATGTTGAAAGATAGAATTCAATTAAAGAAATATATATCATATAGTTTACTTGCTTAAAGAAAGTCTAACACAGACCTCTATAAATTGCAAGAATTTTTTCAAAAAAGTTCTACAATCTTTAAACTATAAAATTTTTAATAAATGAGTTTCTATGGATCGGACAGGGACCAAACTTTTTGATCGCCTCAATATGTGCAGCAGATCCATAGCCCTTATGCTTCTCAAACCCATAATCCGGATACAACTCTGCATATTCTGTCATCAATCTGTCTCTTGTCACTTTTGCCATAATACTGGCTGCTGCGATCGAAACACTTTTCGCATCACCTTTGATGATCCCTACCTGCCGGATCGGCAACTGGGGGATCGTGACCGCATCATTTAAAAGCAGATCCGGAACCACCCCCAGATCCTCTACTGCATGAACCATTGCTTCATAGGTCGCCTGTAATATATTGATCTCATCGATCCGCACCGAGGAACTCATTCCGATTCCATAAGACACTGCTTTTTCTTTGATCTCAACAAAAAGCTCTTCCCTGCGTTTTGCACTCAGTTTTTTGGAATCATTCAGATACAGGATCTCACAATCTTTGGGAAGAACAACCGCCCCCGCAACTACCGGCCCTGCCAAAGGCCCTCGCCCCGCTTCATCAATCCCGCAGATACATGAAAATTCATCTCCGTATTTGCGTTCAAATTCCCGCATCGCTTCCAGCCTCTTCTTCTCGTTCTCAAAAGCCTCCTTTTTTTTCCGGAAAGACTCTGTCAAACGGATCACCCCGGCTCTTTCATCTCCTTCATAAATCTGAAAAAGACTGTCCCACTCATCCATATGGCTATGTTCAAACTCACTTTTTATATCGGCAATTTTCTTTGTCATACTAATCCCCATTCCGAAGCGCAGCGGAGGAGGCACGAGCAAAAAGCAGCATAGCTGTTTTTGCTCTGTGCATCAATACTATTTGTGGCGCTTCGGCACAAATAGTGGGTTGAAAAATTAGCTATCGAGCTTATTTTTCAACCTAATCTCTCATTTCTATCATGTGGCAGAAAGATACCTGCACCCATTCACTGGATGCAGGTCTTATTTCTTTGTATCTATAAGCAACTATCAGGAACAAATGATATTTTCCCAACTGATGCCATAATTATTGAAGTTCAAATAATCCTCTCTGGCCAATATTGACTTCCGCATATTGTTTCGCAGTCTCCACCTGTTCCTCATTCGCCGGATCATGCGGATTCTGATATGGAGTAAATGTAGTTCCTCTTATCTTAGAAGTCCTTGCCACCCAGTCAACGCGCAATGTCGTATAACCCGCCTGCCATTTCTTCATACTAAATGGCAATGCAAATTTGAGGCTGTCATTTTTAGACACTTCATAACCCGTTATCTTAGCATACACATTCTGGCTCTGGCTAAAATCTACTTCTTTCTTCTCTAACAGCGAACCATCCAATTTCTGTGGCACAATTACCTCTTTATCACCTGTATCCGGATTAACAAATGAAATCGAAGTGATGATCGACGTCTCCTCATTATCAGCATTGTTCAAATTACAGTGCAGATATAAAGTTCGGTCATTTTTATACCTCGCACTCTGATCATAATCGATCAGAACCGAATCATTCGAAATCTTCTGATAATATTTTCTGGATTCCTTCGTATTCAAAACACCAAATATCATTTTCGGTGTAAGTGGTGTACCATTGTTCAGAATCTTATAGAAAATCTTTCCTAAACGATTAAACACACCATTTCCAAAAGGTGTAAAGTTATTATTAACACGGGTTCCCTCTTCCTGACCAACAACAACATTCTGGAAATCCCTGTCAGGATCCGTAGTACCTGCCACTACTCCCATTGCAGATGAACCGCCTTTATTGTAAGCATTCGTATACGTATCCATACCGCCCAGTCCATCTGAAAAAGTTGACTCCAAAAAACCATACTTCCACAAATTCTCTACATTAAGATGATTGTGGTCTGGATCATATAGGGCATCCTCTGACGGGGATACGGGAACATCCGGCCAAAATGTGAAGAGATTCCATAAATAATACACTTTTTGCTTTTCAATATCACTCGCAGATGCACAATCACACAAATTCGGACGTTGATAATATCCTGTATATTTTGCCGTATTGGGGTCACTTTCTTCATCTGCCAAAAGTGGAACCTGCCTGATTTTATCAAATATATCATCCATAAAAGTGCTGACATATTCAATCTCATTATTGGGCTTATCCTTCGATGCCGACAGATCAAATTGTGTACATACCAGATAAAGTTTGGATATATTATTTAAACTGCCTGGTCTTTTCGTACATTTCAGCCCGCTGTCCACGTACATATGCGCATTCGCAGCCTTATCCCGGGTGACACCCTCATCTAATAAAGCACCAATCGTACTTGTGAAAAACATTGGCAATGAACTATCTCCGCTCAAACGCTTCATGATCTTCATACAATCTACCCACTCCAGATCATTTTCATGGAATGAAGCAAACTCTACATTCGGATTCTGCGTTTGTACTGAATTTTTATCTCTTGCCAGATCCACATAATTATAATACAAAGAATTCATCGAAACAACACTATTATCTCCAGAACGGTAACTGCTGACGTAAAACATATCCGCTCTCTCAATATAATCAAGTGTGTCTGCTGTATCATCTGCATCCATCTGATTGATCATGGCCGGTGTAAGTGTAATGACCTTGACATACGTATCCTCGTATTTCTGATCTGCTGTCATGATCACATTTCCATTGGAATCTACATCATCCTCATAATAGAACAACATCCGTTTCAGAATATCATTAAAGCGAACTCCTATAAGTTCAAATTTGAAAATATAACCCTCGTATTTATACTTAAAGGTACATGTCTGCTTCTTCGGAACCGCCTGGTCTGTTCCCGGAATCTTATCAATTGATATGCGGGAAACCGGGAATCCATCCCCTGTCTTAAGGTTATTCAAAACACCGCTATTCGCAATTTCCCAATTCGCCTTTCCTTCTGGCCATATACTGGTATAATTATATTCTTTCGGTATATCACTCTCGTTCTCATAATATTTCCACTCATTTTTAGCACTGTCGCCATCAACCCAGCAACCATTCCAGATGCCATATGAAAAATCACCTTTTCCCGGACCTACATATACAAGATATCCAACTGCCTGATTCTCTTCTCTCTCGATTTTCCAGCAGTCTGCCCTTTGAAGCTCTTTCTCTAAAATATCTTTGCCATCGGATGTCTTTTTAAATAAATCCGGATAAGCTGCAGCAAGCTGCGTAAAAGTGATCTCCTTATTCTTATATCTTTGCAGATCCTGTGTAAAACTTTCATCACCCGTCACATCTACCGTGTACTCGTTATTATCATCCTTATCTTTCTCAAAACTCCACGCCCACTGTTTATCATTTTTAAGATACTTGCTATCAATCTGTTTTCCATCCTTATCTACAAACAGATCCGGATGGGCCGCCTGAATCTCTGCAATCGGCTTTTTGCTCTGTCCATTCACTATCTCAGAAACAAAACTTTTATCCTGTCTGATCTCTACTGTACGATAGGTATCCAAATAATACAAAGAAGCATTCACACGATCGTCTTCATTCGTCGTCGCCCGCGGCGCTCCTGTCACCGTACCATTCGGATTATAGATTGCATAGCCACCGTTATTATTATCAAGCCATCCACCTAACAGTTGTAAGTTTGTCGTATCCCATGACTTAACGTCATTCCCTGTAATGACCTGATCATTAAACGCATAACGATTGTCCCCCATATTCTGTGGGTTTGACTGGAAAAACTTTACATTAGAATTTTTCCTGCTCACCTCATAACTAAACTCAAGCGGATCAATCGGTAATCCCTCTTCTCTGGATGAAACTAGAAATCCAAGTGACTGCTGTGCCATATCCGGCACGATTTCCAGGATCACCAGTGGATTTCCCTTCGTTCCCTTCTGGACAGTACCATCCGTCTGTGGCACCGCCGGAAGTGATTTATAGCCGCTGACCATCACCTCAGACTGTGAATCTACAACAAGTTTTAAATATCCATACTCTTTCAGATCGATCGGCTCTTTTTTAGAACCATCGATAAAAAAGCGCATCCCGTCATTTTTTGTTACAAAAGTGACACTTCCATCCGGATTCCATGATACATCTGTCCGGCTGCTTTCCTTGTCCCTTGTAGCAGATGTTTCATTGACAGAAAAAATACTAACCGGACGCTTTCCGCTGTCATCCCCGATCCCTTTTACAAATTCTGCAGAAAACAATGTAAGTTCCGCGTCCGCAACTACCGATGCCACCTGGATCGTCGTATATGGATTACCCAATTTCAACTGATTTCCCAGATTAAAATAGATTTCCCTCTTTCCGGAAAATTGTGTCGCTCCTGTATAACTCTCCTTCTCACGGAATCCAAGTTGCTCAACCGGTTCTCCCTCTTCACTTTTTGACGGAGTCTTATAAGAGCCAAAAGAATTTTTAGCTGTTACAGTAAGATCCGGATTCGCCTCTGACTCCGTCTGTACAAGATTGGGATTATTGATATACTTTTCATCAATATACGGACTCTTTGATAAATATTTACCAAAAATAACCCCATTGGATACCAGATAATATCCTGCCACAATGACACAGGTAAGCAGCACTGTAAAGGCACTATACTTTATGATCCGGGACCGCTTGTTTTTTACAGTTACCGTTTTCTTCCCCTTCATAGACTTCTCCTTTCTACTGATCTACTGATTCCTGAGATAAACCTTTTTTCCACATTTATACTCCGGTGCAATACCATCGTTCAATTCCATATTAATATCAATTACATATTTCTTTGAATCTTCATTTTGTATTACTTCGCAATCAAATTCTCTGACATATTCTGCCAGAAGATAATTCCTCAAGTCACTCGCACTCAACGCAGAAAGAGTCGATACATCCACAAGCTGTACCGTCGGATCAAACGAAGGCATCGGTGTCGCAGTCGCTCCCGGTGGCAGAGAAGCACCCGGTGCCGGAGTTGCTCCCGATGAAGCCTCGCTTGAACACTGTCCAAAATAGACGCATTCCTCACCGCCGGTTACTGTTGCTCCGGTATCCTTAAACCAGTATACATAAGAATCCGATTTCATATCTTTAATCTTCGCAAGTGTCTCGGTTCTCTTTGTTGCATCCTCCAAACCCTTGATCATCTCTTTTGCCTGCTTTTCGTTTGTAAAAAGAATCAGAAATTTCTCACTCTCGTCCCAGTATGCCCTCTCAGATTCCAACGCATAACTCTCCATATGATTCATAGCATCTTTTGCCTGATTCTGTAATTCGATCCTTGCCTCGGTATCTCTCATACTCCTTGAGGAAAATGTCATGAGCGCTGTAACAACACCAAAAACAATCGTAGAAATTACGATTGCTAACATCAGTTCGACAAGGGAAAAACCTTTATTATTCAATTTCATCCTCATCCCACATTTCCCTCCTTTAGTTAATCAATAAAATGCTTTCCTGTACTTGTAACCAATGTGATCTCATGCGCAGAATCACCTGATGACTTCACCACTTTAATTTTACTCGTAGGTGACGCTGTGTTTAAAAATGCACCATCCTTTCTGCGGACTCCGATCGTCACACACGTATTCGGCAGCGTAGAAATGTCATGCGTATCAAAAAATATCTTTAAATCACGATTTCCCACTACCTCTCCATCTGAGTAATTACCGGCAGATGGAGTAAAGGATGCTGAGTCATCAAACAAAATATAATAATCATCATCATAATAATACAGATGCATATAAGTTGATGAGGTTTTTGACATATTGCGGGATTTTAAGGAAGTCAGTCCATTATCGATCTTAGCCGCACATTTTGATGCATTGGCAAGATTCAGATAACCAAAAGCTGCCACACCACCCGCAGACATGATCGCAAGGATCGCAATGACAACGATCAACTCGATCAGCGAAAATCCTGCATTTTCTAATTTTTTCATCCTCATCACCTACTTTTCATCCAGTTAATTCGAATTTCTCTCCCAGTTTTCATAACTGATACAATCTGCTACATTCACAGAAGTTTTCTCTTCATCATCCAGACAGCGGAAATACTTCCACCATCCGGTATCCTTGTTATCCCTGATCATATCCAGGATCTCTCCGATCATCGCAGGGTTTGCTTTATAACTTCCGCCGGCCTCGATCGAAACCTTGCCGCCTGCAATAATAAGTCCCTCAAAATCACTTGTCACGGTAACATTCTTCGCACCAAGAATAAGTCCTTTATGTACACCCGTTGGAATCGTATAATTTCCATTGTGGAAATGCAGTGCCCAGTCACTGTGCCCCGGAACACTCGTATCTAAATCCGGAAGTGCCTCGCTGCCTCTCACAAACTGATTATCATCTGAAGTATCCGTTCCGCCCGTATCAATATTCAGGATCACATCACAAACGAGCTCACTCGAAGGAGAGTTGAGTTCTCCCCGGATATCGCCGATCCCGTCGCTTCCGGATGGAAGGAGCGTCCTCTGGAGTCCAAGATAATTTTTCATCTTTGATCTCCCATCCTCCAAAAGAGCCTGATTGGGGTTTCCACTTCCATCATAATAGTTGGGAGACTGCTGTTTGGATCCCCCCTGTGCATAATAATTATGTATGATATTTCCGGCGATCAGATAAAGAGCCGGTGATATTTTCATTCCCTCACCATCTGTCGGAGAAATATATGTCTCTGCTTTGTCATCCAGATTGGTCTTATTCGCAGCCCCGGTTTCATCCATTCCGCTGTAATAATTTGAAAAATATTCATTTGCTTTCGATTCACTTGCAAAATTCAGGTAAAGATATACATAATTTCCTGTGTTGCTAAAGTTCGCCGTGATCAACTTATCATAATTTCCGGATGCATCCGTATGCTGGTCCACATAATTCCATATATTAGGATCATTCTTCAACTGTTCCAATTTGATTGACGCCAAAATATTATCCGCATCAATTTCATCCCTCACAAGCGGATTATGCTCGCCGACAATATATTTCTCCGGAACAAGATAAGCAATCTGGTTACTCTTTACCGCCAGAGATTCACCCATCATGATATCATCCGCAGAATCCGGATATTTCCCATCTGCTCCCGGCGTTGACTCGTTCCTCTGGACAAAGGTACGTCCTGCCAGAACGAGTTTCGTAAGCGCACTGCTTGTAAGCGTTGTATTTTTTCCATTGATCAGAATCGCACTGCTGTAATCCGAACGCATTGATCCTGCCGTATTGGTGTTTTGTTCATTGTAACTGTAGCCATAATAATTTCCACCAATGTTCAGCGTGGAATCATTATCCTCTATACTCGTATCATCAAGAATATAGGAATTCTCCTGGATATTTACATTAGAGGTCAGATTCGTCCCTCCCATCGGCTGGCGGAGTACGATATTCTTTAACCAGAGATCCCCCAGACTGCTGAGCCCGGTTAATCCATTCATCGTCACATTCGATCCCGAGAAGATATTCAGGTTACCACGACTGATGATCTGTTTACTGTTGAACGAAACCGTAGAATTTGGTAAAATCTCAATTCCGGAATCCGTATCATCCCCATTTTGACTGCTGAGCGGCTGTTTCGCAGTACCTGAATACACACTTCCGGAAACACCGGCACTCATCACACTCCCGCTCCCTACGGAAAAAATATCATCACTGATCGAAATATAATGTTTCAACTGATCAAACGTACTGTTTCCCTCAAACGCATAATCCGGTACACCAATATTGATATCCGTCTGGATATTCGTATGGTAATCTGCCTCATCCGTATAATTGATCAAAAGTCCCCTTATCGTCAAAGACAGCTTCTTACTTTCCACATCATAAGTAAACCGGTACTTAAGATTATTTCCATAAACAGAAGTAAGCGACGCCGGATTTGTCGTCATCTTCTTTATATTATTCATGCTCTCGACACTCAGATCCTGCCAGGACGTTGTTTTCAACTTTTCCGCATTTTCCTTGTCGTCCTCTGAAAGAGCTTCGTATGCCTGCACCTGCGAAACGAGCGGATCCAATACATCGTCTGCCGGATCAGTTGCCGGCACACTTGAACCCGGGGCACTATTAAGCTTCCTCAAAACCCCGATTAGATACTTTTTCCCATATTCAAATTTTTTGCCGCTCAGAGAACCGGGTAATGTCACACCCGGAGCCGGCGAAGTGGAAACTGTAGATGTATAATTCTCCATCACATCAAGATATGCCTTTTCATTTACCTCTCCCGCCAATTCTTCAATCCCGCTTCTGACCTCAGAAAGATAACCCTCTGTCTGATAAAAATTATCGGTCGAATAATGGTCTACAATGACTGCCGTCACATAATTTGTCGCAAGTGATAAAACAGTAGCACCCACAATCGATACAAACATAACACCAATGATCACAAATACAAAAGCAGACCCTCTGTCATCCTCGTTTATTTTATTGAGTTTTTCTTTCAGTTTCATCTTGATTTTTTTCCACATCTGAAAAACCTCCATTTATCCTCCCAAAAGCCTTTTGGATCCTGTCTTACTCTGCAAAGGTTGATTCTACGTGAGCAATCGCATCATCTGCTTCATAGTTTGTCTTGGTCGCATCATAGTCAAAAACATCCACATAGATCTTACCGATCCGCCTGGATTTCTCTTTTTTTACATAAGAATCAAATTTCCCCCTGCTGTTCGTCTTCAGGGTAAAACCTTCCACTCCAATACTGTTATCCGGATGATCCGGCCGGTTCAGATTTGAATAAACATTCGTATAACCAACCGAAGGACTATTCACCATCTTTAACTTATATGTACCGATACTCGACACATCCGGCGGTGTGACCCCCGCCACCTTCTGATAAGTCAGATAAAAATTCATTTTAGCCATTTCCGTATCAGAAATCCCTGCGCCGAACGTAATCTCAAAATGTTCTGTTCTTGCAGCATCCCACGCCGGCTTGTAGAATACAAAAATATTTTTCAATTTATCTTTCCGGATCTCCGTCATCTCAACCGTCACTTCTTTTGTTACGGTTCCTCCCGGAAATCCGTCAGACATTACATCCGTGTAGATCTCACTGACTGCCACATCTACCTCGTCATCCTCTGCCGCCACCACATTTGTCTCTGCATAAACCTCTTCCGGTCTCGGGATATAATAATCGTTATATTCGGAATCAATATCCGCTCCGTCAACCGTCTGTGTATCACTATCGTATGTATCAAAATCCATATGTACTTTGGCTAAATAGTCAAAGCCATTTACTTTGATCTTTTTCTTAAGATTCATCGGTTCCGGAGAAGCAGATGCCACCGCCGGATATTCAGAAAGAGGATCTGTATCGATCTCCCATGGCCCGTCTTCCATGACCGGCGTCGCCGTCGGAGATGCCGCTGGCGTAGGAGTAACCGGCGTAGGAGATGACAATACACTGGTTCCGTCATCTACATGCATGCATACAACACGGCTCAGGCCCGCTTTGATATCTGCCTGTGTCACTGTCGCTCCCGTCGGCACATGATAGGCATATCTGTAATATACGCGCACATTATATGTATCCGTTGCCGACAGCGGAGTCGCGGTCGGCGCAGGCGTCCCCGTCGATATGACCTCACTGATCTGATCAAAATTTGAATACGCTTTCAATTCGTCTGCCGCATCCTCAGCAACCATCGTAGCTGTCTGCCGCTCACGCCCATCAATCGTCTGCACGGAAGAATATGTATAATAATTTATGATCGGCAGTGTGATAAGTGCCAGTATGACAACTGCCAGCATGACTTCTATCAAAGAAAAACCGCTATTATCCTGGAATGACTCCTTAAAACGCACGCTCACACCGCCTTTCTACAATCATTTCTTCTCGTATGTACCAAAAACATTATCCTTACCATAATTAAACTCTGACATATCCGGATCTTTATATGGCACACCATTTCCGAGCATGCAGTAAAAATTAACTCCCATGTTTCCTGAAAGCTTACCCGTACTGGAATCAAACTGAAGACTCACATTTCCGACGGAAAGCTTCTCCTTATTCTCCGTGATCCAATCCAACGCTTTATAAACCTGTTTTACTGTTCCCGAAAAGTTTATCGTATAGGTAGCCGAAGAACCGATCATCTGATCCATATCCACTACCGTGATCTCAGACATTGTTTCTGCCTCCATCTCCTCTTCCGGCACCGTCGTACCAGAGGAAAGAACCTGCCCTTTATAATAAAACGGAGCCGGACTTCCTTTGGCAATACTCTCCACATCAATTCCCGTATTGATCATCAGACGATAGAGCAGATAAAGAGACTTCTGCTCCGTGATCTTCACGGGGAAGGACTGAATAAAATCATCAATATCATCCACATATAGTGATGTAAATATCTCTAAATCCGTCACCTGCGGCTGCAGGCTTTCCAAATAGCTGATGCGCTCATTTGCCTCTGTTGTTTTTTTCTCATAATCCGAAACTTTGTCCATGTTCGTTTGATAAACGAAAAAATAGGTGAGAACAATAAGCAGAACTGCTACAAGTATAAGTATGACCCGTATCTGTGTCAGTGTCAGTTTTCCCTTCATAATCACTCCGCCTCCTTCTCTACCTGTAATATATCCTGCAGATATTCCAGTTCAACCGAATCCATCTGCTCTACATTCGTTATATAATCAAAAGAAATGCTATAAACATACTGTCTCTTCTTTGTCACTGTATCTTCTCCCTTGGAGATCGAACTCGATATCGTAACATTTTTAATGTCGCGGATCAGGTTCAACCGGATCACAAGAGCTGCTACCGAAGATAACTTATCTGTTGAAACACAGTTGATCGTACCACCCTCATCTGTCGTCGTGATCCCATTGATACTGAAAGATTCAGGACATCCCTCTTGTATATCATCTAACACTTCATGCAACCTGTTATTATTCGTATTAACCGTATTTTCAATCAGACGGTAAACCCCGACCTGGGCTCTCGTCTGCTGAAGTTCATTATAACGCTGTTCGATCGGTGCCAGACTGAGTGCCTTCGCATTCGCCGCCTCATAAGTATCCTCTGCCGATCCAAGCTGGATAAAAGAAAATACTGACACCGCCACACAGAGCACGATCGCCGCCACAAACACCACAGCAATACTCATGACAGAATCTTTTGTAGCCACTTTATTTTTTATGTCATCCGGAATAAAGTTTACCGGACTGTATACGGCACCAAAGCATCCCACATATTGAAGGATATTCGCATTCACCTCGATCTGCCGGTTGAACGATACACCGGTCAGCTCATTCGGTGTGCGAGCCGGTATACCGAGCTCATTATTCATTAATTCATGGATTCCGGCTATATTTGCACCGTTTCCGGTCACAATGATCGACTGGATCGGCTCTTCTCTGTATCTGGAATTATAATACTCCATAACACGGTAAATGTTCCCGATCAGCGAGGAAGCACTCTGCGTGAGCTCGATCCTCTTCTGCATCGACAGGTCCCCCTGCGGATTTGATGCATTCAGCGTATGAAGCAGCACTCTCTGGGAAGCCAGAAGTTTCACTGCCTTGTCATATTCCGGAACCTGAAATGCCGGCTCCGCCATCGCTGCCTCTATAATAT
This sequence comes from Lachnospiraceae bacterium, assembly GCA_021770615.1. The sequence goes on from JAETQR010000005.1 coordinate 24,905, forward strand.
TCGTAGCTCCATATGGGATTACCCTCTGGAGAAGAAGCTTCTCTTTACTCATGATATTGATCAGGGTATTCTCACGGTTGATCTGAACTGCCATCTCAACACCTTCGGACACCTGACGTCTCATGATCTGGAAAATGCCATTTCCATCCACTTCAATGCCTACTACATTAAAGTCACACCCTTCGGCCAGCGCATAATAAGAACGGACCAGATCGATCGGTGCTGCATATACCAAAAGGTCAATGACCCTTTCAACTTCATTTTCCTTTTTCTTCTTACCAATCGAAAAATCAAGTCCCTTTTTCTTCTTTTTCGTGTCGTCGGTCACTTCATTTTCTTCTTTTTCTTTTTCGCTGCCGTCGGTCACTTCCTCATTTTCTGCGATATCTCTTCCCTCTCCCTGTTTTACATAAGAGAAGATATACTTTTCCTTATCAACCGGAAACATATCGTTAACTTTAGCATCCACGATCCCTTGTATTTTATTATCCTTTACAAACGGAATCGTCGTCTCACGGTTCGCAATCTTAGAAGATGTAAGGGAAAAAATGACATCTTTGGTCGCAATGCCTTTTTCCATACACGCCTGTTTGATCCTCCGGCTGACATCTATGATATTTTTTACCTCTCCGTCTACAACTGCGCCCTGGGGCGTCGGCACACGCACGCAGCCATATACGGTAGGATTCACCGGACTATTGTCCATATGTACGATCCTTATCGTCTTTGCCCCAACACGTACTACGATTACTTTCTTAGCCATAATAACCTCCTTTGTAATGCGCACATCGGCCAGACAGCCAACACCTCATCTTCTGCGCACATTTACCCTCCTCATTTCTCACTTTTATGGATTTTACTGCTTTTTCTATCCGTGTAGTTACTACACAAGCAGAATGTATAAAGTAAAAAAAAGAAAAAACACTAAAATCCACAAAATAGCATACTCAAAACAGCATAAATCCTGTGTTCTTATACCAACCCGATATACCACTCCAAAAACTGCTCTCCCCACAGCATAGCGACAAATATCCCTACCGAAAGGTAAGGTCCCATTGCAAACTTCGTTTTTTTCTTCGTAACAGCGATCACAATACATTGGATCACTGAACCTATGATGCACCCAAATACCAGTGCAAGCAGAATATTCCCCCATCCAAGGCACACTCCGGCCACCGCCATAAGTTTGATGTCTCCTCCGCCGATTCCTCTGCCTCTCGTCACGATAAAACACAAGAGCAAAAAAAGACTTGCCGCAAAGAAGCCAATGATATAGTCTATAAAACGATCCAGATCAAATATCATATGTACGATCCCAATGCCAAGGATTACCACATTCACGCTGAGAGGTATCTCCATCGTTCGGTAGTCGATTACACTCAGCACCAAAAGTGCTGATACCAGAAGGCAATATAAACCGCTCTCAACATTCATGCCATTCACGAAAAAAACGATGACATATAATATCCCATTCAAAAACTCCACTGCAGGGTATTGTAAGGACAACTTTATCCCGCAATATCTACATTTCCCTTTTAAAAAGAGAAAACTGAAAAGCGGGAATAAATCATACCATGCAAGTGCATGACCACAATTCATACAATGAGAATTTACCGTGACAACGCTTTCTTTCTTTGGAATCCGATAGATACACACGTTCAGAAAGCTTCCAATCACAATGCCATATACGAAAATAAATATGTAAAGCAATGCAGTCAGTGATGTCACGGTAGATTCTCCTTAATGTACTATTATGTTTCTGTCGTTTCAAACATCAATTAGTTAGAAACCATAAGTGGAGCATTGTCATTGTATCTGCAGTGCTGTACGTTCGGCCCACCTGAATATGCAGTAGATGCCGAGCCTGTCATACTGTCAGGCTGAGTGGTTTCTGCAACATATACAACTACCTTGTTGTTTGCCGTGTTATAATAACACATGATTGACTGACCTGCACCACCGTTTGAGTTCAAAGTAAGAGTTGAATCACCCAGTGTACTTGCCATATTCTGTGCAACTTTTGAGTTCGAACCAGACGCAATAACTCCTGATGGGTCAATAGCGAACGAATCCGTACCTGTTGCTTTAACATCTGCCACTGCTGTTGTCAATGCGCTGGCAATCGTATCAAGGGCCTGCAGATCCTTTGACTCACGGCTCTTCTCAAGATATGGGATAACCGCCAATGCTACTACTCCGACGAGGATAGCCATGATCGCAATAACGATGATCAGCTCCACCAGAGAAAAACCTTCATTAGAGCCACTTAAATACTTCTGAATTCTTTTTTTCATACTCTCATTCTCCTTTTTGCTTTTTAGTCCAAGTTAAACTTGAACATGTTAATTGATTTTATTCATCATACCATACATTCAGAAACTTTTCAATAATTTTTCCTCATTTTTACACATTTTTATACAAATTTAATAATTTTGAAATCTTTTTGCACACATCTGAGGTCATCTCCGTAACAAAATACGAAAATTTCTATTACCTGAACCTAAAACAAACTTGATACTGTCTCCTTTTCATGATAAACTATAAAAGGTTTTTAAGCAATCAGGAAAAAACATTTGGGTGTCAATCCCCTTTTTATGAAAGAGATCGACATCCGGATTAAAGAAAGGAATAAGAACATGAAACATTCCAGGCTTTCACGTAAAAAAATCATTTTGATACTCTCTGCTATGATACTGATCCAGTTGGCATACATCACCTACACATTCGGCTGGCAGCGGGAAGGATACCACTCCGATGAAAACTGGAGTTATGGCTACGCAAACGCTTATTACCAGCCCCAGATATACTGCGACGAGGACGAACACCGCACGAATTTTAATACATGGACATCCGGTGACGTTTTCCGGAACTATATCGAAGTCCAGGAAGGGCAGCAGTTTTCCTATGGCTCTGTTGCACATAATATGGCGGCTGACTTTAACCCTCCCCTGCACAGTATGCTGTTACATACGATCTGCTCGTTCTTTCCGGATCGTTTTTCCTGGTGGTATGCTTACATTATTAATGTCATTTCATTTATCACCGCCATGATCGCCCTTTATTTTCTGGGCAAAGAATTAACCCATTCCCGGAAAACCGCCCTGTTTATCTGCTTTTATTACGGGATACTTTCGGGCGCCCTGAATACATTTATCTATCTGCGCTCCTATGCACTGCTTACGGCGCTCGCAATCCTGTATGCCTACTTTCACTGCCGGTTATATAATAAGAATTTTCAGAAACCCCTTTTCTGCCTCGCCGGTATCTTTGTCCTGAACATTATCGGCGGACTGGGGCACTACTATTTTCTGGCGTTTGCCTTCTGCTTCGCTGTCATTTTTTTCCTCTACCAGATGGTCACAAAACATTTCAAAGCTGCCGGTCTGTATACTGTCGCTATGGCAGCGTCTGTCGGCATCGTTCTCTTACTCTGGCCTCATACGGTCGATCTGATCTCCTCCGGTGCTTCTGATCTGTACAAACGTCACATGCCGTTATGGTGGGAGATCAAGGCCTGCTTTCAGTTTCTGGTCGGGGAATCCTGCGGATTTCTCGTTTATTATCTTGACGCCTACCAGGTCGCGATCATCAACGTATGCCTTATTTTCCTTTTGATCATTGCCGCCGGACTATCGGTTCTTTTCCGAAACGAACCATGGTTCCGCTCTGCTATACGAAGAATCTTTCATAAAATAAAGCATGCATTTTTGTCTTTTCCAAAAAAAATAAAACGCATGAATAAAAAATATTTTTTGTTGGGAATCATTTGCCTGGCTACATTGGTCATCATCGCCAAAGTAAGTAATATTTATATGATGGGAATCGCATTTGACCGTTATCTGTTCTTTCTGATGCCGATCACCACTGCACTATTCGTTGGTGTGGCATCTAAACTGATCCGTCTGGTATTTAAAAAGTTTTCCGCCGGATCCCGTATCAGTCTGATCATCGCATTTACACTGACCGGCTTAGCCATCAATTATATTTATTTCCCATGTCACTACTTATTCACCCGGAATAATGTGAACGGACCAACCATCGAAACGATCACAAAAGACGCCAACGTGATCATCGTAACTCCAAATGACTGGCACTTAGTATGCTATAGCACCCTGTTAAAAGACTGTCGGAGCTTTTATGCCATAGACACCTCCTGCTTTATGGATTCTCTCGATTCGATAAACGACCTTGATGATCCTTCCGACTCCCCGGTATATCTTGTCGTTGAACAAAACCGGCTCCGTGCCGACGATTGGGAAAACGACAACAGCACACCTCCAAATATGAAGTCTATCCAAGAAGCTCTTACGTATGATTTGACCATGGCCGATATTCTGGAGAAACTATCCTCTGCAAATTTTTCGACAATGTGTAAATTTATTACAAAGGAGAACGGTTTTACCGGACCTTATAAAATATACCGATTAAAATAAATAAGACCCGGCTTTTTAGCCGGGCCCTTTTATGTTGACTATTCTTTTATTTCTCTGTATCACCTGTTTATTATCCTGCCATCGTGTAAATCTGCATCATCGGCATGACGATCGCACCTACTACGCCTCCACAGACAACAGCCAGAACGATGATAACAGCCGGTTCCATCGCTGTCGTCAGATTCTTTGTGGCAGTCTCTACTTCCTGCTCATAATACTCTGCTACTTTATCTAACATCGCCTCTGTATTACCGGTTTCCTCACCGATCCGGATCATATGATGGACCATCTGGGGAAATACCTCTGAGGCCTCGATCGGCTCTGACATCGGAACACCCTGCATGACCTCTTCTCGTGCATCATTCAGTACCTTTCTTATAACCCGGTTCTCCACGACATTGGCTACGATACCAAGTGCCTCCACAAGCGGTACACCGGATACGACAAGAGTGGACATCGTCATACTGAATTTTGCCGCTGCATTTTTAACAGAAAAGTCTTTTATCAAAGGTATTTTCAAACACATCCGGCTTGTAAACTGCTTTCCGGCCTCCGTATTTTTAGCCGAAATTATAGCGGCAATAAGTCCAATAATACCAGCGATCACCCATACGATATTGGCCACCATAAAATCACTGACAGCGATTACGATACGCGTCGGCAATGGAAGTGATTCTCCCATCTCTGCAAAAACCTCTTGGAAGTTCGGAATCACGACTACCATCAGTATGATCACGACGATAACTGCTACGATAAGCACTACAACCGGATAGATCATAGCACCGATCAGCATAGAGCGGAGCTTCTGATCTTTCTCAAACTGGGTACAGATCCGCTCGAATGCCACACTCAGGTTACCGGTCGCTTCACCGGCAGCGACCATGTTGATCAAAAGATCCGGAAATACCTTACCTTCCAGAGCCATCGCATTAGCCAGCGTCTCACCTTTTTCCACATTTACCTGCACGTTGTAGATCGACTTACGAAGCACTTTATTCTCTGTCGAGTCCTCAAGCATCTTAAGCCCCTCCACAACCGTAACTCCGGCATTCAGGATACTGTAAAACTGTCGGCAGAACAATGTGATATCCTTTAATTTAACAGGATTCCCGATCGATATGTTCCACGCTGCATCATCGACACTCGTCGTCTCCTTGATCGAATGAACGATGGCGCCCTCTCCTTTTAGTTTGGCTGTAGCCGCTTCTTCTGAGTTGGCCTCTACCGTGCCTTTTTTATCTTTTCCATATTTATCGGTTATCCTGTACTTAAATGTCGCCATTCATACCTCCTCCTTTCTAGTAAATTCGTTTATTCAATGCTGTTTTATCCTGGGCAAATGTAATTGCCTCATCCCTTGTGACTTTGCCCGCAGTGTACAGCTCAAAGATCGAATCATCCATCGTGATCATTCCTTCTTTTTTCGACGTTTGGATCGCCGATGGGATCTGGTGGCTCTTTCCCTCCCGGATCAGAGCCCGTATCGCGCTGTTTGCATGAAGGATCTCAAATGCTGCGACCCGCCCGTTTCCATCTGCCGTCTTCATCAACTGCTGGGAAATGATCGACTCCAGCAGCGTTGCTAACTGCAGACGGATCTGTGGCTGCTGATGTGGCGGAAATACGTCGATGATACGGTCGATCGTCGCCGCCGCACCGATCGTATGCAGCGTGGAGAACACAAGATGTCCTGTCTCTGCCGCTGTTACCGCTGTAGCGATCGTATCCAGGTCACGCATCTCTCCGACGAGGATCACGTCCGGATCTTCACGAAGCGCCGCCCTCAGTGCATTTGCATAATTATCTGTGTCCATTCCGATCTCTCTCTGGTTTACGATCGACTTTTTATGTACATGGAGATACTCGATCGGGTCTTCCAGCGTAATGATATGATGACTATAATTATCATTGATCCTGTTGATCAGCGAGGCGAGCGTCGTGGACTTACCACTACCCGTCGGCCCGGTAACGAGCACCAACCCTCTTTTCTTATTTACAAGATCAATGACCGACTGGGTCAGTCCAAGGCTTTCCGGCTCCGGAATCTCCGTATTGATCAGTCGGATAACAAATGCCATCGATCCTTTCTGCTTAAATACATTTACACGGAACCGCCCCTCTCCCGGAATCGCATAAGAAAAATCCGCCTCTCCGGTCTCATTAAAATCTGCGATCAGTCTCTTGGGTATCATCTGTTCTACAAGCGTTTTTGTATCCGCCCCCGTAAGAGGCGTTGCCGACATTTCTTTCAACGTTCCATGCACTCTGCATTTGATCGGTATTCCTACCGAAACATGAACGTCGGATGCACCGACCTTACGCGCCTGTCTTAGTATGTCATCCAGTGTCATATCCCCTTCTCCTCCTTATGTTGTTTTATCATTTTTTGTGTATATTCTTATACAGCACAATGTTAAACCAGTTTTATTCCGCTGCGATCCTCTCCACTTCAGAAATCGATGTAACTCCCTTCAGCACAAGCTTTGCCGCCCCCAGACGCAGTGTAGTAAGCCCCTCTTTTAATGCCACTTTCTGGATTTCTTCAGCGCCGCCCCCCCGGCTGATCACTTCCCTGAGCGCCGGTGTGATCGGCATGATCTCGTACACACCGATTCGTCCGCGGTACCCGGAGTTATTACAATAGGCGCACCCGTTTTCTGATGGCTCATATATGAGGGGGTTCGAATCTCCTCTCAGGCGAAGCCTGAATTTATCCGTATCCGACATCTGTTTCTGGACATGACATTTCGGACAGATCCTTCTTACCAGTCGCTGTGCGATGATACCAACGACTGAATCGGCCACCATATAAGGTTCAATCCCCATATCCTCAAGACGCGTAACTGTACTCGCCGCACTGTTCGTATGCAGGGTACTGACCACAAGATGTCCTGTGATCGCCGCCTTTACAGCGATAGTTGCCGTCTCTTCATCTCGGATCTCTCCGATCATAATGATATCCGGATCCTGACGCAGGATTGAACGGAGCGCAGAAGCAAAAGTAAGTCCTGCTTTTTCATTTACCTGCACCTGATTGATCCCATCCACATCTGCCTCGACCGGATCTTCTACTGTGATAATATTTACATCTCCGCCATTCAACTCATTCAGTACCGTATAAAGCGTCGTGGACTTACCACTACCTGTCGGTCCGGTAACAAGAATGATCCCATGCGGATTTTTTAATATGCCGTCAAACCGTTTCAACTCTTCTTCCTGAAATCCAAGCTCGCTCTTTTCCTTATTTAAACCGGATTTGGAAGCGATACGCATTACGACCTTCTCTCCGAACGTCGTCGGAAGAGAGGATACACGGAGATCGTACTCCACCCGGTTAAAAATAAGTGTCATACGTCCGTCCTGCGGAGCTCTTTTTTCAGAAATGTTCATCCCACTGACGATCTTGATACGGGCTACGATCGCGCTCTGGAGATCTTTCGGATACCTCATAACCTCCTGCATCGCACCGTCGATACGGTACCTGACACGTACCTGATCCTCCAACGCCTCGATATGGATATCACTGGCGCGCTCATTGACTGCCTGCTCAATGATCTTATTGACAAGAAGCACGATCGGCGAATTGTCAACTTCTTCATTTCCCTCTTCTTTTTTATCTCCTTTAAGCTTCTTGTCTTTCTCCTGACGTTCCTGGGAAAATGTCTCTGCAAGCTTAGCTGACTGCTCGTTTCCATAATATTTCTCGATCGCGTATGCCACATCCGAAGGGGTTGCAACCATGATTTCGATCTGCATGTTTGTAATGATCGAAATATCATCCACCGCAATGATATCAAGCGGATCTGCCATCGCCACTCTCAGGATGTTCGGATTGTTCTCATCCAACTCAAATGGTATAACATTATGTTTGCGGACAATATTCTCCGGAAGAAGTTCGATCACCTCGGGTGCAAGCTTCGCCTCTCTGATCTTGGCGATCGGAATCTTCATCTGCTGGCCGATCGCTTCTGCGATTTCGGACTCATCTGTAAATTTGAGTTCGATCAGCGTCTCGCCCAGTTTTTTCCCCATCTCTTTTTGTTTTGCCAGTGCCTCCATCAACTGTTCATTTGTGATAACATTGGCATCTACCAGCATATCGCCTATTCTCTTACGACTACTTCCAACCATAACATATCACCTATTTCCCGTCTGTTGATTTTGCATTTTTGGCTTTTCGTATTTTAATCCCAGCCCAGATGCCGACCCCGGCTACTGCCGAATACACGATCAGCTTTACTCCATACGTAAGGAACGCTTCTCCTAATCCCATATATGACCTCCAATCTGCCAGGCACGATAGTCCTGACACAAAATTTGTCTTAAATTCTAATGCCTGTTTGCAAGTTCTTCCACAACATCATCCCACGTTTTGTCTTAAATTCTAATGCCTGTTTGCAAGTTCTTCCACAACATCATCCCACGTTTTGTCTTAAATTCTAATGCCTGTTTGCAAGTTCTTCCACGACATCATCCCATGTTTTGTCTTAAATTCTAATGCCTGTTTGCAAGTTCTTCCACAACATCATCCCACGTCAGGCCACACTGCACCATAAGAACCATCATATGATACAGAAAATCCGCAATCTCATATTTTAATTCTTCTGCATCCGGATTCTTTGCTGCAATGACGATCTCTGTCGCCTCTTCTCCACACTTTTTTAATATCTTATCAATCCCCTTATCGAAGAGATAATTCGTATACGATCCCTCTTTCGGATTTTTTTTACGTCCTTCGATCGTAGCAAACACCTCATTCAGAATGGTAAGCGGATTTATATTGTTATAATCTTTTTTGGCAAGTTCGTTAAAAAAGCAGCTCCTTGCGCCTGTGTGGCACGCCGCCCCTACCTGGTGCACTTTAGCGAGTACCGTATCGTGGTCACAGTCAAGACGCAATTCTTTCACATACTGATAATGGCCGGAAGTTTCTCCTTTACACCAAAGTTCCTGCCTGCTCCTGCTAAAATACGTCATCTTCCCTGTCGCACAGGTAGCTTCATAAGATTCTTTATTCATATAGGCAAGCTGAAGTACCTCTCCCGTCTTGTAATCCTGTGTAATACACGGAATCAGCCCTTTATCATCCGTTTTAAATTCCGAAAAATCCATCGAGGACTCGAACGTGTTCATTTCAATCCCCGCTGCTTTCATATTCCGTTTTATCTTCAAAAGTTCTTTTCCTGAAAAATGATCGGTAGAAACTCCTTCTACATTCGGAAGTTTCAAAAGGCTCTCCAGATCATTTCTGAGCAGGCTGTCCCGTACAATGATCTTCTTTCCGGCAAGCGTACACTTCCGCTCAAGATTTGCTCCCATATCCACATGCTTTACCAATAATGTATCTGCCGGAAAATGAATCTTTTCAAAATCAATGTCCCCATCGATCTCCACCATGATCTTATCTGCGCCAAACCGTCCCGACACCTCTTTAAAAATCGCCTCATCCGGGCAGATATCGTATTTGATGACGAGCTGGCCGGCTCCTGCATAAAATGCCTTTTTCGCATCCTCAAAACGCCCGATATACATACCGGTAAAAAACGGAATATCAATCTTTTCCTTTATCTCCTTGAGCGTGGAAAGAAATTCCTCACGCTCCTTTTCAATCTTCGAATAATTATAAATAAACAGGGCGTCTGCCCCGGCAAAACAATACTGTTCCGCCTGCATCACGACATTTGCTGAAAGCTCATTTTCCCCATTTATGTACGGAATAATCTTTTTGTAACCCAAACCAGTTCCTCCTCTGTCCCTGACTGCTATCGCTCCTCCCGGGAGCCTGCTTTTTGTCAGAGCCGATCTATAAAACTCCCTTTGTGGATAATACGCCTTCAATCCGGTCGTCCCTCTTCACAGCCATATCCATCGCCTTCGCCACCGCCTTAAACATCGCCTCTGCGATGTGATGCGTATTCGTTCCGGCCAACTGTTTGATATGAAGGTTCATCCCTGCACCCGAGGCAAATCCCATGAAAAACTCACGCACGGTCTCCGTCTCCATCGTCCCAAGCTTTTCTGCCGCAAGTTCTGCCTCAAAAGCAAGAAAAGCACGACCTGACAGATCAAGGGAGGCCAGAACAAGCGCATCGTCCATCGGGAGGATAAAAAAGCCAAACCGGCCAATCCCCTCTTTTTCTCCTAACGCTTTTGAAAATGCCTGGCCAAGCACGATACCGGTATCCTCAACGGTATGATGCGCATCCACCTGTATATCTCCCTTTACTTTTACCGTCAGGTCAAAAAATCCGTGTCTGGCAAATCCCTCCAGCATATGGTCAAAAAATCCGATGCCCGTATCGATCTCATATTTTCCTGCCCCATCGATATTCAGTCCGATTTTAATCTCAGTCTCTCTTGTACACCGCTCACACTCAGCATATCGTTCCACGATACACTCCTCCTGTCATGATGGCATAATAAGCCATCTTTTATCTTATTATTCTACCACGGTCTTACAAAAAATGCAAGTTCTATTCCTGTTTTTCTTTCCACCGCTCATACAGATCCGGACGGAACTGCCTTGTCCTTTCCAAAGACTTTTCCCGCCTCCATTTTTCCACATTCTCATGATGCCCCGACATAAGTACATCCGGAACTCTTCTGCCGAGTACTTCCACCGGTCTCGTATACTGGGGATACTCGAGAAGTCCCTCTGAAAAACTCTCCGTATCTGCCGAACCTTCATTTCCAAGAACGCCGGGAACCAGCCTGGAAACCGCATCCATCACGACCATGGCCGGAAGTTCGCCGCCGGTCAGCACATAGTCGCCCACTGACACATGATCCGTGACGATTTCCTCAAGCACCCGCTCATCCACGCCCTCATAATGCCCGCACAAAAAGATCAGTTCTTCTTCCTTTGCAAATTCCTGCGCCATCTTCTGGTCAAAAACACGCCCCTGCGGAGTCATATAAATGACCCGCTTTTTCTCCGCCCCATCCTGGGGCAGTGTCCCTGTCCGGGACAAAATCCTTTTCCGGATCTCCTGATAACAACGGTACACCGGCTCGGCCTGCATGACCATCCCGGCTCCGCCGCCATACGGATAATCATCTACTTTACTGTGCTTATCAAGTGTATAATCGCGGATGTTAAATGTCTCCCACCCGATCAGTCCTTTTTCACTTCCCCTGCCAAGTATACTGGCATCCATGATTCCCGGAAACATCTCCGGAAAAAGCGTCATAATATAATATTTCATCCGTTCCCCCGCCATCTTTCCTGTAAATGTTGATTGATTCTTACACACGGAAATCAATTTTTGGTGGTCACAATTTATGGAAAGCTGACAAAGCTTTGTACAGTAGCGGGAATATTTCCTGATAAGGACCGTATAAACGTGTCGGTCCTTAGGCTGCGTATAAGGTGCTACGCACAAGGTGTGATTTTTACACCAGGTGCGTTTGCACCTTGCAGCCTTTGTACCGCTACATGTTTATTTTAAGCGAGAGCGGGTCCTGGTCAGGAAATATTCCCGCTACTGTACAAATGTCACGATTCTTATAAATTGTGAGCGCCAAAAATTGATTTCCGTAATTCTTACAACTCCATAAGCCCCGGCATAATATGTGCTATTACCTTTCTGTTTTCCACGTCTACTTTTTTAATACACTCCGGAATCGACGGAAACAATACCTCTTTTCCTTCGGGCGTCGTGATCACAAACACATCGTTTGCCCCCGTTTCCATAACATCCTTTACTGTCCCGACCGGTGTTCCGTCTTCTTCAGTCACTTCTGCCCCGATGATGTCACAGATAAAAAATTCCCCCTCTTCAAGCGGGACTGCATGTTCCCTCGTCACCATGATATCACACTTACGGAACGTCTCCACCTGGTTTATATCGTCAAACTCCCGGAATTTAACGATGACCATATTTTTAAAATACCGGACCTTCTCCACATGAAGCGTCATTTTTTCTTTTTTTGTATCAAGTACGACTTCGTCACAATCCTCAAAACGTTTCGCATCATCCGTCGTGGGAAATACCTTTACTTCCCCGCGGAGCCCATGCGTCGACGTGATCACACCGATCCTCAATAAATCTTCCATTTTTCGCCTTTCCTCCATTTGCACACACGAAAGATGCCTGCGGTAGTCTTACTACATCGCAGGCACGTCAAGCGCTTAAAAGTACGTTCGCTCTTATTGAATATCAACCAGTATTTTCTTGTCGCTCTTGGACGCAGAAGCACGCACCACAGTACGGATCGCTTTTGCGATCTTGCCCTGCTTACCGATCACTTTTCCCATATCGTCAGGAGCAACTTTCAGACTTAAGACAATCTCCTTTTCGTTTTCTGTCTCGGTTACGACTACCTCATCGGGATTGTCCACTAATGCACTAGCAATTACTTCAACTAATTCTTTCATACTTTTCCTCCATGCGCACACGCTCTTATGCATACCTCAGAACGGATTATTTTACGATCCCTGCCTGTTTAAACAAACGAGCCACTACATCTGTAGGCTTTGCACCATTTGCAATCCATTTCTTCGCTGCCTCTTCATCTACTTTTACTGCCGCAGGCTCCTGATTTGGGTCATAAGTACCGATCTCAGCGATGTTTCTTCCATCTCTCGGAGATCTCTCGTCAGCTACTACGATTCTATAAAAAGGAGCTTTTTTCTGACCTAATCTTTTTAATCTGATCTTTACTGCCACGTCTTTCACCTCCTTTACGTGCTACTTTATCTATTCAAAAAGTAAAAACTATTTGAATCCTTTCCTTTACAATCCTCCGAATGGAAAGTTAAACTTTCCGCGTTTCATCCGTTTTCCTGACATCATGCCTGACATCTGTTTCATCATCTTCCTGCTCTGCTCAAACTGTTTGATCAGCCGGTTCACTTCACTGATATCCACACCGGCACCTTCTGCGATCCTCCGCTTTCTGGAAGGATTTATGATCGAAGGCTTTGTCCTCTCCTCGATCGTCATCGAATATATGATGGCCTCTGTCCCCTTCAGCGCATCGTCATCAATATCCAGATCTGCCGGAAGCCCCATCCCGGGCATCATACTGAGGATACTTGAGAGCCCGCCCATCTTTTTCATCTGCTGCATCTGATCCAGAAAATCATTAAAATCAAATTCATTATTTTTGAATTTGCGGCCGAGTTCCGCCGCCTTTTTTTCGTCGATCTGGGCCTCTGCCTTTTCGATCAGCGTCATCACATCGCCCATACCGAGTATACGGGACGCCATCCGGTCCGGATAAAACTGTTCCAGATCTGAAAGCTTCTCACCCATACCGACGTAATAGATCGGCTTTCCGGTTATGGCACGGATCGAAAGCGCCGCACCGCCTCTTGTATCACTGTCTAATTTCGTCAGGATAACTCCGTCGATATTCAGCGCCTCATCAAAAGTAGAAGCCACATTTACCGCATCCTGTCCGGTCATGGAATCGACTGTCAGGATCGTCTGGTGAACCCCGACCTCTGACTTGATATTTTTTAATTCCTGCATGAGTTCCTCATCGATGTGAAGACGTCCTGCGGTATCTAAGAACACCAGATTATTCTGATTTGCCTTTGCGTGTTCAAAGGCAGCCTTTGCAATGTCGACCGGATCATGCCCCGTCCCCATGGAAAAGACAGGAACACCCACTTTTTCCCCATTGGTCTGGAGCTGTTCAATCGCTGCCGGACGGTAGACATCACACGCCACAAGAAGAGGCCGCTTTCCCTTTTCTTTAAATTTCGCGGCAAGCTTGGCAGCTGTCGTTGTCTTTCCGGCCCCCTGCAGGCCGCACATCATGATGACAGTGATCTCATCACCCGGAAGAAGAGAAATCTCCGTCGTCGTCTCTCCCATCATCTTCACGAGCTCTTCATTTACATATTTGATCACAGTCTGTCCCGGTGTAAGGCTGTTTAATACTTCTTCGCCGGTCGATTTTTCCTGCACCGACTTCACAAAACTTTTTACGACTTTAAAGTTTACGTCCGCTTCCAGGAGCGCCATCTTTACCTCTTTGAGGGCGGCCTTGACATCCGCCTCGGTCAGTCTCCCTTTGCTCCGGAGCCCTTTGAAAACATTTTGCAGTTTTTCACTCAGGCTGTCAAATGCCATGATGCTCACCTCCTGTAGCTTTTCTGCCCTGAACACCTACTTCTTATAAAATCTCATAAACTTTATGCGTCAGGTCGAGGATCTGATCCTTTTCCATCCCCTGACTGGTCTTCACAAGTTCTTCCATCTGCCCAAGATGTTCTTTGGCCTGCTGGAACCTGCCAAACAGATTCAACTTTTCCTCATATTCTTCGAGCTTCTTACTACATCTTTTTACGATGTCATATACCCCCTGCCTCGTGATCCCATACTCCCCTGCAATTTCACCGAGGGAAAGATCATTCAGCACATATTCCTCAAAGATCTCTCTGTTTCTCTCCTTCAAAAGAGGCCCGTAAAAATCATACAAATAGGACAACCTGACCACTTCATCAGGATTTGTCAGCGAACTACTTTGTCCTGCCATAAAAATCCCCATTTCTTCTTTGTCTGCGTCCTGTAAAGCAAATCACTTTACAGAGTATACCCTATTTTTATTTTCCTGTCAACCCCCGACCGTACAAAATTTGTACAACACAGAAAGGCCGCCACACACTCACTCTGTGTGACGGCCTCCCTGTAAACAGTTGCCCGACATGCCCCCCGAACGATCGTCGGGCCGGCTCATTAGCATTTATAATCTGCATTGGAACTCAGGGCAAAAAATATTTCTCTTGCATTCCTGTCGTACTGATTCATCCCACCCATCATCTCAAGCGCACCGCCTGACGCTCTGTCCGCACGATCGGATTTGCTTTCACTCTTATTTCTCGCCTTCTCCAACGCCTGATAGAAATTTCCTCCGCCATCCTGTGCCTCGTTTCTATCATACCGGATCTTTGCTACATGTCTCACCGGACGAACTGCCTGGGTTCCCATTACCTTTTGAATTGTGTTTGCTTTGATCTCCTCCTTGAGCTTATTCCAAAGGTTCCAAACGAGCGGTTATTCCTTCTTTTGCAAATACATTGTTAAAAGGTTTCTTCTTATCATATTTATCGGCTTCCGGAAGCAAAAAATTAATGCTTACCGGAAATAAGTTTTTCCAGTGTGATGTGGCTGTTCATTTCATGACAAAGCTCTTTATATCTCCGTTTTTCTTTCTCGTCCACATAATTTTTCCCTGGTGTTTTTACTGCACGGATCAAAAGATTTTTCGGCGTATGTTCCAGATCGATAAATTCAAGGATCTGAACCTCATACCCCATCTGCTCCAGAAGGTTTCCCCGGAGGGCATCCGTCAGGAGCGCAGAAAAACGCTCTTTTAAAATCCCATACTTAAGTAATGGCTCCATCTTCTCATTCCGGATCTGCCGGTTTAACTCATGCTGGCAGCACGGCACGGATAAAATGATCTTCGCTCCCCAGCGCACCGCCTGACCAAGGGCATAATCGGTCGCTGTGTCACAGGCATGAAGTGTGATCACCATATCCACACGTTCTTCTCCCTCATAGGATTGGATATCACCCTGTGAAAAATGAAGGTTTTCATAACCATACTTTTCGGCGAGAAGGCTGCAGTGCCGGATCACATCCTTTTTCAGGTCGAGTCCGGTCATCTCCACATCCAATCCATTCATGACTGTAAGGTAATGATACACCGCAAAGGTCAGATACGACTTGCCGCATCCAAAGTCAATGATCCGCAAAGGGCGTCCCTCTGTCACGGCTGCCTTCAGGTTCGGAAGTACATCACGGATAAATTCTAAGAACCGATTGATCTGACGGAACTTTTTATATTTTTTATCAACGATCTTTCCCTCTTTCGTCTGAACGCCAAGATCCACAAGAAAGGGAATAGGTTCCCCGGCATCAAGAATATAGTTCTTTTTGCGGTTATGGGAAAGTTCGAGCTTTTTTATATTCTCTTCCCGGTGTTCCCGGATCGAGGATACGCCTTTTTTACTCACAAGTACATTAAAAGAACGTTCCCCGCACTGCAGATCCAGCTGCTTATGATCCTCCTGCAACAGCGTGCAAATATATTCTACAGCAGTCGTCCTGTCGATATTCTCATGAAAAACCTGATCGTTCCGGTACTCTTCCTTCTGGAATTTGAGATGGCCCCTCTCTAAAAACGGGCGGAATACGATCTTTTTTGCCGCCTGTTTTCTGCGCCGGTTGCTCACCACGGCACGGACGGTATTTTCGTTTAGATTTTCCTCGAGAAGCTCTCTTACTTTTATCATACTGGTTCTATCCTTTCCGTCTTTCCCCTGATAATACCAAAATATGAAATCCTAAAAATCAGAAATCATAATTATTTGGCATCATATATAATATCGCCTGGTAACCATATGGATACAGATCGACCGGATCGTCGCTTAACCACCCCTGAAAAATATGATTACGCCGGTCGCAATACCTCATATACCAACCGCTGTCCTCTTTCGTGAGATAGCGGAACTCCCCATTGGTCAGATCATAACAGGCCCACCGGTTTTTCGTCTCCTTCTCCCTGCCGTCAGACGGTGTCTGCTCGACATACATGAAAAATTGATCGCCATTTACCATCACAAGAAGCCCACGGTTTCTGAAAACCACTTCCTCCTCATAGTACGCCACCCCGCTCCCCGGCATGAACTTTGTAACCGGCTTCTGCCGTCCTTCCGGATTTTGCAGACACCGGGTCAGCTCCTTTTCATAAACGAGTTCTCCGGAATCCTCTGTTCCTTTACTGAGCACAGCGATATTCCGGCACTCAGTATCGTTCTCATCAACGCTGTTTTCGATAGCGATCTGCACATACAGACGGGAGCCGCTCACAAACATTCCATATTCCCTGAATACATGCTCTTTCCTGATCGGGCACGAAAGAAGCCCCTCCTCTTTTAAAACCCTTTTTATCTCGGACTCATCGATAAATGTTTTTATTTTGCCCGTCTGCAGGGAATACTGCCGGATACGTTTGTGTTTTTCAGCGGACAAGATAAACAGCTCACCTTCTCCCTCTGCCATGGATCCCGGCTCTTCATTTATGACTGTCTCCACCTCGTCACTCCCCAGTTTTTTACGGAGCAGTTCTTCGGGACCAGTGAGAAATACACTCCCGCCACACAAGGTGATCCCACCGGCATAGTCATCCCACTTCTCCAGATATTCATTTGTCTCCCAGGCTTTCTTTTCAATGTCATACTCCCGGTACTTATATGTCTCTGCGGTGATATAGACGATGTATCTGCCATCGCACAATGCCCTCTCTGGTTCGTCAAACCCTTCCTCTTCCTCTAATAAAAGTTCTTTTCCCTGCTCATCAAGCCCCCACTTCCCATCCTTTTTCACAGGCATACGCCAGACATCATCGTGCTCCTCTGTGGCTGTCACATAATAGACCCAGTCATTATCTGCATAACACACCTGCTCGATATCTTTTATCTCGACCGCTGTCTTCTCCCCTGTATCCCGGTTCCATGCGGCCAGTTCAAAAGCATCAGTATAATACACATACCGGTCATTGCAATATGTATAGGCGCTGTCGTCATATTCTTCTGCTTTCTTTTCTTTTTCAGAGACAGCTGATCCGGATACCACAGGATCGGACACCGCACCACCGGACACGGCCTTTCCGCTCACAGCATTTCCACTTACTGCACTGCCGGATACCACATCTCCTTCCGGCCTTCCGGCAAATTCCCCGCCACAGCCGGACAAGGCTGCCACGATAAGCATCCCGGCAACGGCAAAGCTTAGTATGCCTGATAACTTATTTTTCTTCCACAAACCAGCTCGCACTTTCCCATCCCTCCTCTTCATATGGTATTAAAAACGGCGGATAATAAAAACCTGTATACTCCGTATCCTGATCCGCCGCTCCGTATTCCCCGGACATGCCATAATAGCACAGAGTATTTTGTGGTTCATAACACGGCTCGTAATATTCCCTGTCTTTTTTTGTAAGCCATTTAAAATCCCCGGTCTCCAGATCATAACATGCGACACGTCTTTTTTCCTGCCCGCGATCATTAACACTGAAAAAAGCCTTTCCATTTATGATGCGGTAACACTGGGCGTCATTGACCCTGGCATGCTCGATGGCGACCCGTTTTTTCTTGGATTTATAATCCTCCGCAGCCAGCCATTTTCCCTTCTGTACCGTCCCATGGGACTGCATACACTCTGTCATTTCCCGCTCATACGCTAATCCGCTCTCTCCGGGAGCCTTGCTAAACAAAAGATATTGCATATAATAAATACCATCACGGGTATCACACAGTTCGGCCTGCACATACACCCGCTCCCTCTCATACCAGATATTGTTGACAGTACAGCAGCCCTTTTCCAGATTTAACTCCTGTCCCACCGCCTCTGCCGCCGCAGCCAGAAGTTCTTTGTCCGTGATAAAACAGGTGTTTTCCCCTTTCTCAAGGTCATATTTATAAATCCCCTCCTCTTCTCCGGACTCCGAACGTCCCTCAAAGAAAAACAGATTTTTGCCACTGACCGCCAGTTCTTCATCAAACCCGTCATAGTCCCCTTCCGCTGCGAGTAATGTCCACTCTCCTCCTGTGTCCTCACACTTCTGGTAACGGAGTTCCTCATTCCACCCATCATATGCGACAAAATAATCGCCGCACCGCATACAGTCGACCGCCTGATTCCAACTGGTCTCACTCAGCTTCCTTTTTGTTTTTATATCATATTTGATCACCGTTTGGGCTGCACCATCCGTATGGATCAGATACTCCGAATCAAGGTAATATTCATCGATACCATGGGTTTCCCTGATGGGTGTCACTTCCTCCGGCTTACCGGTACGGAGTACATCAAAACCATCCGCATCCTTTTCGATCGGAATGGCGCAGACACATTCAAACCAGTCACCCTTTTTATCCTCATTCCTTTTGGCATAATACAGACGGTCTTCCACAATGCCAAGAAATTCCCTGCATCCCGAAATCTTGATCTTTTTCTTTTGGGAACCATCCAGCCTCCGCTGAATGATCGTCCTCCCATTAGCATCATACAGGTTCGTATCCGTCCGAAACAGCCAATCTTTTTCTACGTCTGTCGTCTTTTCTTTTTCAGAGACCGCCGGCCCGCTTACCACAGGATCTGACACCGCACCGCCGGACACGGCCTGCCCGCTCACGGCATTTCCGCTCACAGCACCCCCTGACACAGCATCTCCTTCGGTTCTCCCGGCATACTCCCCGCCGCAGCCGGTGAGCAGTCCGGCCAGCAGTCCGGTACATACAAATATACATATCCTCTTTTTCATCTTTTGTATCCCTCCTTTATTTGCGGCTCTGCTTTCTCTTGGAGATCACATCAAAAGCAACTGCTGCCAAAAGCACAAGTCCCTTTACCGCCTTCTGCCAGTTCGCATCAATCCCCATAATAGACATTCCGTTGTTTAAAACACCCATAAAGACCGCACCGATCACGACCCCCGGAACAGTGCCGATCCCGCCATAAGCGGATGCCCCTCCGATAAAACAAGCGCCGATCGCATCCATCTCATAGTTTGTACCGGCCGTCGGCGCCGCCGAATTGAATCTGGCGATGCAGACAAGGGCAGCAACTGCGGACAGAACTGCCATATTTACATAAGCAGTAAAATACACCCGGTTCGTTTTGATCCCGCTCAGCCTCGCTGCATTCTCATTCCCTCCCACCGCATAATAATACCGTCCGGATACGGTCTGGGACGTATAATAGGCATAAGCTGCCACGACCACTGCCAGCAGGATCAGGATCATCGGCAGACCCTTATAACTGTAAAGTTTGTAAGACACAGCCATCACCACTGCTGCCAGTATCACACATTTGATGATATCCCCGGCAAGTCCTTCCTGCTGATATCCGTTCTTTTTTGCCCGGATACGCCTGAAAACCACAGAGGCAGCAAAGGCAAGACTGATCAGTACGCCAGCGGCTAACGCTGTGGCATAACCCGGCACATAGTTGTTAAATAATCCAATATACTCATCCGGCATCGGTGAAATCGTCAGGCCATCCAGTACGATAAGCGCGATCCCACGCCATAACAGCATCCCTGCGAGTGTCACGATAAACGGAGGGATCCTGATATACGCGATCCAGAATGCCTGCCATACACCGATTCCAAGTCCCACCAGAAGTCCGGCGGCGATCGCAAGCCACATGTTCACACCTTCTGTCACCATCAGTTTACCGACGATGGCTCCCACCAGGCAGACGATCGAACCGACCGAGAGATCGATATTGCCGCCGGTGAGGATACAGAGCAGCATTCCGACTGCAAGGATCACCACATATCCATTCTGGGCGATGAGATTCGTAATATTGGAGGAGAGCAAAAGCGCCCCGTCTGTCTGTATAGTAAAAAATAATGCCACGACGACCAGTACGATGATCATCGTATTCTTTTTTAATAATTCTTTTGCTGCGGTCATTTTTTCACGCTCCTTTTCCCGATTCCATGATGTATGTCATAATGATTTCCTGTGTCGCTTCTTTTCCGTCGACTTCTCCTACCATCTTTCCCTCATTCATAATATAAATACGGTCGCTCATCCCCAGTACTTCCGGAAGTTCTGACGAAATCATGATGACGGATCTGCCAGCCGCCACGAGATCATTGATAATGCAGTATATCTCATATTTTGCCCCCACATCGATCCCCCGCGTCGGCTCGTCCAGGATCAGGATGTCCGGATCTGCAAACATCCATTTGGCAAGCAGCACCTTTTGCTGGTTTCCGCCGCTTAAATTTCCCACATCCTGTCTCACCGACGGACATTTCGTGCGGAGCTTTTTCCTGTATTCATCTGCCACCTGGATTTCCTTTAATGAATCGATCACGCCATACTGACTGACTTTATCTAACTTTGCCATCGTTGTATTGGTATAAATGGGGTTTTCCAGTATAAGCCCGTTTCCTTTCCGGTCCTCCGTCACATACGCCAGCTTGTGGTCGATCGCCTGCCTTACGTTTTTCAAATGTACCTCTTTGCCATTGATGCGGAGGGTTCCCGTGATCCCGGTTCCGTAGCTTCTTCCGAACAGGCTCATCGCAAGCTCTGTCCGTCCGGCTCCCATAAGCCCGGAGATGCCGACGACTTCTCCTTGCCGCACATAAAAAGATACGTCATCTACTACTTTTTTAGACGGCGTGAGGGGATGATACACGGTCCAGTTTTTTACTTCCATGCTCACTTCTCCGATCTCCACATTTTCACGGGCCGGAAAACGGTTTTCCAGTTCACGTCCGACCATCCCCCGGATGATCCGGTTTTCACTGAAATCATCCGTCTTCTTCTCTAATGTTTCAATCGTAGAGCCATCCCGGATCACAGTGATCTTGTCAGCCACATAAGAGATTTCATTTAATTTATGGGAAATGATGATCGATGTCATCCCCTGCTTTTTAAATTCGAGCATCAGCTCAAGAAGAGCCTGCGAATCGGATTCATTCAATGAGGCCGTCGGCTCATCCAGGATCAGAAGTTTCACATCCTTTGCCAGGGCTTTGGCGATCTCCACAAGCTGCTGCTTGCCGACGCCGATATCCTTCACCAGCGTATGGGGATCTTCATGTAGGCCTACTTTTTCCATAAGCTCTTCTGCCCTCGCATATGTCTTTGTCCAGTTCAGTGCATACCGTCTGCCCTGCTCATTCCCTAAAAACATATTTTCGCCGATCGTCAGATACGGTACCAGAGCCAGCTCCTGGTGGATGATAACAATCCCCTTTTTTTCACTATCTTTTATTTCTTTAAACCGGCAGATCTCCCCGTCATAAACGATATCTCCCTCATAACTCCCATATGGATAGACCCCGCTGAGTACATTCATCAGCGTGGACTTTCCCGCTCCGTTTTCGCCGACCAGGGCATGGATCTCTCCTTTTTTCACTTTCAGATTTACATGGTCAAGGGCCTTTACCCCCGGAAAGGTCTTCGTGATCTCATTCATTTCCAAGATATATTCCGCCATTCTGATCTCTCTCCTTCACTTTCCTTTATTCCGCTGCGCAAGCCGCATTTTTATAAATGGAACAATGGAACTTTAAAACTTTATTTCAGGTCTTCCTCCCGGTAATAACCGGAGTCTACCAGAAGCTCTTTATAATTTTCCCGGTCCGCAAACTCCGGTTCACAAAGATAGGTCGGCACGACTCCCTTCCCATTGTCATAGCTCTCCGTATCATTGACCGGCACTTCTTTTCCTTCCAAAATGGCACTTACCATCTCCACCACTTTAGAGGCTAGCTGCCTTGTATCCTTAAAAATGGACATCGACTGTTTTCCCTGCAGGATATTCTTTACAGACGGGATATCGCAATCCTGCCCCGTCAGCACCGGAAATTCTCCCTTATAAGAGGCGGTCAATGCATTTGTGATACCGTTTGCCACCGAATCATTGGAAGAAAGTACGGCATCCAGTCTGGTTCCGTCCTGATAATATGCCGCCAGGATATTTTCCATCCTCTTCTGCGCCTCCTCTGTAGACCAGTTTGGTGTCGCACACTCCGCCAGTGTCGTAGAACCGGATCTTACCACGAGTTTTCCCGAGTCAATATAAGGTTTTAATATTTTCATCGCTCCGCCAAAAAAATAATTGCAATTATTATCATCCGATGACCCCGTAAATAGTTCAATGTTAAAAGGCCCTTCGGCATGTGCCAGATCCAGTTTTTCCTCAATATACTTTCCCTGCAGTTCCCCGACAAGTTCATTGTCAAACGTCGCATAATAGGAAACCGCATCCGACTGCATGATCAGCCGGTCATAAGCGATGACCGGGATATCAAGTCCTTTTGCCCCCTGCAATGCCGTTCCGAGCGCCGAGCCATCAATGGACGCCACCACAAGTATATCGGGATTGACTGCAATCATATTCTCAATCTGGCTGACCTGGGTAGCAATATCATTGTTGGCATACTGGATATCCACCTCATACCCCTGCTTTTCCAGCTGCTCCTTCATATTACTTCCGTCCTGTACCCAGCGCTGCAGATCCTTCGTCGGCATGGAAACGGCAATGCGTTTCGTCCCGCTTTCCGATCTTTTCTGTGGCTTATTGACAGCCACCTGGTCACCGCTCACCCCGCAGGCGGTCAGTACACATGCGATCCCTGCGATGAGCAGATATGTCACCCATTTTTTCATATTGATTCTCCATTCTGTCTGCTACGAATATATTTAGTGCCTTACTACATGGACAAAGTGCCCCGTATCCGAGCCAGGATCCTCCGGCTGATCTCCCCATCCAGTGACGCATCCAAACCCCTTTGCTTTTGTTCCATCTTTATGATATCATACCCATTTTTATCCTTTTTAACCGGGACACGCCCGATCGTAGAACCAGAAGTATCGCTGGCTGTCAGACTTCCATACTGGCAGCAGCAAGCCAGGGCATGCCTGACAATCTAATTTTCTTCCACAAACCAACTCGCACTTTCAGTTTCCCAGTCCTCCTCTCCCTTATATGACTTCAAAAACGGCCGATAGAAAAAATCTATATCTTCCGCATCCTGATCCGCTGCCTCGTATTCGTCAGACATCCCATAATAGTACAGGGTATTCTGTGGTTCATAACACGGTTCGTAGTATTCCCTGTCTTTTTTCGTAAGCCATTTAAAATTCCCGCTTTCCAACTCATAACATCCCACACGTCTTTTTTTCTTTTTTATGTCACAAATACTAAAAAAAGCCTTTCCATTTATGATGCGGTAACACTGGGCGTCATTGACCTGTGCATGCTCGATGGCGACCCGCTTTTTCTTCGATTTATAATGCTCAGCAGCCAGCCATTTTCCCTTCTGTACCGTCCCATGGGACTGCATGCATTCTGTCATTTGCCTCTCATACTGCACCCCCGTCTCCCCTGGCGCCAGGCTAAATAAAAGATATTGCATATAGTAAGTACCATCACGGGTATCACACAACTCTGCCTGCACATAAAGCCGCTCCCTCTCATACCAAAGATTTGTCACAGAGCACCCCCCATTTTTCAGATCCAACTTCTGTCCCACCATTTCTGACGCCGCAGCCAAAAGTTCTTTATCCGCAACAAACCAGGTGTTTTCCCTTTTCTCAAGATCATATATGTAAAGCCCTTTTTCTCCGGATTCCGAACATCCCTCAAAGAAAAACAGATTTTGGCCACTGGCCATCAAACTTGCATTAAATCCGTCATCTCCTCCCTCCGTTGATAGTAACAGCCACTTCCCCTTTGTGTCCTCACACTTCTGGTAACGAAGTTCCTCATTCATCCCATCATATGCCACAAAATAATCACCACATCTGGTAAAACTGACCACCTGATTGTCCCAACTGGTCTCACTCAGCTTCTTTTTCGTTTTTATATCATATTTGATCACCGTTCCTACATAACCAACCTCCGCGATTTTACGATCCGTATAAATCAGATACTCCGGGTCGAGATAATAGTAATCAATATGGCCTTCTTCCCCAGCGGGGGTCAGTTCCTCCGACTTATCGGTGCGGAGTATATCAAAGCCATCCGGATCCTTTTCGATTGGCAGAACACAGACACAGTCACACGAATCACCCTTTTTATCCTTATCCGTCCTGACGTAATACAGATGATTTCCCACAATACCGAGGAAACTCGTACATCCCGGGATCTTGATCTCTTTCTTTTGGGAACCATCCAGTCTCCGCTGACTAATCGTATCCGTATATTCATGCCTCTCCTCTACATACAGGTTCGTATCCGTCCGGAACAGCCAATCTTTTTCTACACTTGTCGTCTTTTCTTTTTCAGAGACCACAGAATCAGACACCGCACTACCAGACACCACCGCTCCGCTTACTGCACTTCCCGACACCACGTCTCCCTGTGTCCTCCCCACATATTCCCCGCCGCAGCCGGTGAGCAGTCCGGCCAGCAATCCGGCACATACAAATATACATATACTCCTTTTCCTTTTTGTCTCCATACTGTGAGTCCTCCATCTTTTGGTTTACAATGTAACACAAATTATAAAACACAAAGTTTGATTTGTCAATCGTTTTGAAAATCACAAAATAAACAAATGCTTTTCTCTTGTGACATTCTATTTCCGGACAAACTCACCCAACTCTCCTTCAAGATCTTCGGACGGTCCATAACTCATAACAGCAGAACGCTTTGACAAGGAAGTCTTCGGCATCTCATGATTGGAACAAATATCTTTCATGTCATCCCCCCATGTCCCATAACACGGCTCATAGAACTCTTTATCTTTCTTTGTCAGCCACCGGAATTTCTTCCCCGAAAGGTCAAAACATCCGACACCCGCCCGGTTCTGTTTATAATTAAAAAGGTAGAAAAACGCCTTTCCTTCCGTCATATAATAACAGTGGGAGTCCGCAGCTATGACATGTTCTTCTATAACCTCATCCTCGCCATCCTCCCATATAGAAATCGTGTCAACCCACTTTCCCTCCTGTGCTGTCCCATAAGTGCGCAGGCACTCAGTCAATTCCTTTTCGTAGCGTAGTACATTTCGCAGCTCCGCCTCCTCAGAACAGCTTAATATCAAATACTCCATATGGTAGTCTTTTCCCTCCGTCCAGTTGGCCTGAACCTGGACATAGCACCGGTCTTCCTGACAAAACAAGTCCGTTATCAGACAGACATCCAGCGCATCCGTACCCGCCAGGCCTTCTGCCTCACTCACAGCCTGTCTCAACTGCTCCCTGGATACGATTTCCTTACACTCACCGCTTGTAAGGTCACACCGGCGGATATAATCCGCCTCCCCGGTATCCGTCATCGTTTCATAAAACCCAGAGCCTGAGAAAAAGAACGACGTCCTCCCATATGCTCTCAGGCTTTCCCAGCTAATACCGGCAGAGGAAACCTGTTTCCACCCGCTCTCACTGAATTTATGGATATAGGCACTCTTTTCTGCAAAAAGAACGACAGCATCCCCACAACCCACGATCTCTTCACAGGAACCATCCAGCGAAAGATCATCTACCGGAAGCTTTTTCTTATCCTTCCTGTCGTATTTAACAAAAGACGTCTCGAAATTTTCTTTGTAAAAAATATAACGGTCATTGATATAAATCTGGTCCAGATCGATTTGTGCATCTGACAGGATTTTTTTCTTTTGCTGCATCTTTACAACATCATACCCATCTTTATCTTTTGTGACCGGTACACACCAGATCGTGGAACCGGAACAATACGTGGATGTCACATTCCCCTGCTTCTCTGACACGATGTCATCCACATCATAATACAGATACCCATCCTTCACACAGATCAGGTCCATGAGATCGTCCCCGACTTTTATCTTTTTTTCATGACTCCCGTCGAGTCTGGCCTGAAAGATACAATCGCTGTCCTTGCCATCCGGACTCCAATAGAGGTTCGTATCGGTACAAAAACGATATTCTTCGTTTGTAGAATGTTTGTCCGCATCGGTTTCTTTTTCGGACACCGCCGATCCGCTTACGGCATCTCCACTTACTGCGCTGCCGGACACCGCATCCCCCTCTGTCCTCCCGGCGTACTCCCCGCCACAGCCGGTGGCCAGTACCGCCATCACCCCTGCTAAAAACAAAGCCAACCATTTTTTTCTCATAAAATCATTTCCTCCTTCAAATCATCATATTCGTCCGGTCAGACAACGTCATCAAACTACCATGCCTCGTCTTCACAACAGTAAGGCCAGTCTACCTTTTTGTTGTTTGGCATATCATAACTGACCTCTTCCAGATACACTTCACTCCACCCCGGCTGTACCCCATTATAAAAGGGCACATACCAGTCCGGGTCTTCCTTCGTCAGAAACTTCATACTGCCGGACGAAAGATCGTAACAAGCCACCCGGTTCTTATCCAGTGTAGAATCATAGAGCTCCATAAAACACTTGTCTTCAGACATGTACAGGCAGGTTCCACGACTTAAGAACAGAGACTTCGTCCCATCATCTACCGCATCCTCATCATATATTTTTTGAAACGTTTTCTGGTTTTTTTCCGGATTTGCCAGACACTCCGTAAGTCCTTTTTCATAACGAAGTTCGTTTTTCCCTCCGATCTTCTGGCTCAGAACCACCTTTTTTAACACAACCACACCGTTTTCCTCCCAAAGCAGACTGACCTGCACATACAAACGGTCTTCTGTGGCGAAAAGATCTTCTGTCATCTCTGGTTTTGGGGATGATTTCAAGATTCCCTGTTTTTTCAAAACATTCCGGATCTGTTCGTCCGTTATGATTTCTTTCTTACTGCCATCCGGCAAATGATACTGCCAGACATTATCGTAATCCTCCTCAGCATCTTCAACACGTCATCCCCATCAATAAAAGCAGTTCCTCCCGTCACAGCAACAAGTATATCAAATGCATCCTCGTCCTCATCCGGCGTAGCATCATAAATGTATTTCTTCTCTTTCAGATCATATTTCCGGTACAAGTCTGTATTTACTACATAAAGAAGATATCTGCCATCACAATAAATCTGCTCTTTATTCATGACAAGCGGATCGGAAAATACAAACTCTTCCTTTTGGGCATTCAGTTTTCCGTTCTCGACCGGAGCCCGCCAGAGTTCTGTCTGATAATCCCAGAGCACCAACTGGTCCTTGACTTCTTCCACTTTTCCCGGGTCAAATTCCTTCACATACCAGACCCAGTCGTTATCGACATAGCAGATCGCCCCGATACTCTCCATTCGTTCCCCTTTCTTGAATTTGATCTCCCGACGGGAACCATCTGACAGGTCATATTCGATAACCGGTTCAACTCCCTTTTCCATATAATACAAATGGCTGTCATTGCAGAACCGGTATTTCGATTTCTTTTTATCAGGCACGCGGTTTCCCGATCCCTCGTCCTGCAATGCCGGTCCGCTTACCACCGGATCCGACACCGCACCGCCGGACACAGCCTGTCCGCTCACGGCATTTCCACTTATCGCACTGCCGGACACGGCATCTCCTCCTGTCCTCCCGGCGTACTCTCCGCCACAGCCGGTAGCTATCAAAGCCATCACCCCTGTTAAAAACAAGGCGAACCATTTTTTTCTCATAAAATCCTCCTTTACCAGTAAGGCCAGTCTACCTTTTTGTTATTTGGCATATCGCAACTGATATCACTCGAATACACCGTCTCCGCCCAATCCGGTACTGCCCCTTCATAAAAGGGCACATACCAGTCCGGATCTTTTTTCGTCAGAAACCTCATGCTGTCAGACGAAAGATCGTAGCATGCTACCCGGTTCTTATCCTGTTTCGGATCATAGAGTTCCATAAAACACTTATCCCCGGACATGTACAGACAGGTTCCACGGCTTAAAAACAAAGACATCTCTCCCTCATCTTCTTCGTCATCGTATATTTTCTCAAATTTTTTCTGGTTTTCCCCGGGATTTGCCAGACACTCCGTAAGCCCTTTTTCATACCGAAGCTCATTTTTCGTTCCGATCTTCTGGCTCAGAACCACCTTCTTTGACACGAGCACACCGTTTTCTTTCCAGCCAAGGCTGACCTGCACATACAGATGGTCTCCTGACACAAAAAGGTACTCTTCCATCTCAGGCTTCTTCTCAGATTTCAAAAGTCCCTTTGTTTTCAAAACTTCCCGAATCTGTTCATTCGTTATGATTTCTTTCTTACTGCCATCCTCCAGATGATACTGCCAGACATTATTGTAATACTCCTCGGTATTTTCGTTCTCAGACTCCTGCAGGTAAAACAGATCCGTATCTGTCACTGCTACCTTATCATCAATGATCTCGTCCTTCACAATCATTACTTTTTCTGACGAATCAATATCCTGGCGGAAAAACCCGTCATATCCGTCGATAAAAGCAGCTCCTCCCGTCACAGCGATAAGCATATCAACTTCATCTTCATCCTCATCCGGGGCAGCATTAAAAATGTATTTCTTCTCTTTGAAATCGTATTTCCGGTAATAGGATGACAAGCCTGAGTTCGTTGTATAAAGCAGATATCTTCCATCACAATAACTCTGCGTTTCATTTATGACAAGCGGATCGGAAAATACAAACTCCTCTTTTTGGACATTCAGTTTTCCGTTCTCGACCGGAGCCCGCCATAGTTCTCTCTGGAAGAAAGGATACGATGCCGTGTCGGTTTCCTTCATATACCAGACCTGTTCATTATCCACATAACTGATCGCTGCGATACGATCCTCTTCCCCGAACCTGATCTCCCGGCGGGAACCATCCGACAGGTCGTATTCCATGATTGGTTCAAACCCGTCCTCCATATAATACAGATGGCTGTCATTGCAGAACCGGTATTTCGATTTCTTTTTCTCAGACACGAAGTTTCCCGATCCCTCGTCCTGCAATGCCGGCCCACTTACCACCGGATCCGACACCGCACCGCCGGACACAGCCTGTCCGCTCACGGCATTTCCACTTACAGCTCCGCCGGATACCGCATCTCCTTCTGTTTTCCCGGCGTACTCCCCGCCACAGCCGGTAACCATCAAAGCCATCACCCCTGTTAAAAACAAGGCGAACCATTTTCTTCTCATAACAATCCCCATCCTTTCCTTAAAATCATATATGTACAAGCAGAGAACATCATTTCCAGTAAGGCCAGTCTACCTCTTTATTATTTGGCATATCACAACTGATTTCACTTAAGTATACATCCTTCCACCAGACAGATACCCAGTCATAAAAGGGCACATACCAGTCCGGGTCTTTCTTCGTCAGAAACTTCATACTGCCAGAGGAAAGATCATAGCACGCCACCCGGTTCTTATCCTGTTTCGGATCATAGAGCTCCATAAAACACTTGTCCCCGGACATGTACAGACAGGTTCCACGGCTTAAGAATAAACACATCTCCCCCTCATCATCTTCTTCATCGTATATTTTCTCAAATTTTTTCTGGTTGTTCTTTGGATTTGCCAGACACTCCGTAAGTCCTTTTTCATAACGAAGCTCGTTTTTGCTTCCGGTCTTCTGGCTCAGAACCACCTTCTTTGATACGGTTACACCGTTTTCTTTCCGCTCCAGGCTGATCTGCACATACAGACGGTCTCCTGAAACAAAAAGGTAGTCCAAATACCACTCGTTCGAAGATTTAGATCCCGTCTTCCCGGAAACCTTCAAAAAACCTCCCTCTTTTAAAAACCTTTGGATCTGCTCTGTCGTAATGAGTTCTTTTTTGCTGCCGTCCTCCAGATGATACTGACAGATATAACAGGAATGCTCCCCAGACTCTTCCAGATAGAACAGATCCTTCTCCGTCACTGCCACACGTTCATAACAGCCCTCCTCTGTGACCATTACTTTCTCCGATGAATCCAGATCCTGACGGAACACCCCGTCATATCCATTGATAAAAGCGACATCTCCTGTCACAGCGATAAGCGTATCTATTCCACCCTCGTTCTCATCTGACGTAACATCAACGATATATTTCTTCTCTTTCAGATCATATTTCCGATAATATGAGGACGAACCTGTCATATAAACCTCATATTTATTACGGCTGTACGTCATATAAAGCACATATCTGCCATCACAATAAATCTCCTCCACATCCATGCCACACGGATCGGAAAACACAAACTCTTCCTTTTTGACATTCAGCTTCCCATCCTCAACCGGAGCCCGCCAGATCTCCGGCCGGTAAACAGGCATCTCTATTTCTTTCACATACCAGACCCAGTCATTATCCACATAACTGATCGCTGCGATACGATCCTCTTCCCCGAATTTGATCTCCCGGCGGGAGCCATCCGACAGGTCGTATTCCATGATTGGCTGAAACCCGTCCTCCATATAATACAGATGGCTGTCATTGCAGAACCGGTATTTCGATTTCTTTTTCTCAGATACGAATTTTCCCGATCTCTCGTCCTGCAATGCCGGCCCGCTTACCACCGGATCCGACACCGCACCGCCGGACACAGCCTGTCCGCTCACGGCGTTTCCACTTACCGCGCTGCCGGATACCGCATTCCCTTCTGCCGTTCCGGCATACTCCCCGCCACAACCGGCAAAAAGAAATGATACCAGACAGATTCCTGTCCCTATTATGTAAATTTGGGATCTCATCGCACATACACCCCTTCTGGTAATATTACACTTGAAAATGGAGAAAAACTGGCAGGCTCATAAAGGGAAAGGTAACGATAAAAGTACCAATCTTCTGTCGTGCCATAGCACGGTTCATAATATTCTGCATCCTCTTTCGTCAACCACCGGAAATCCCCTGTATCCAGTTCATAACATCCTACCCGTCCCTCTTCTTTTTCATCATTATAAAATGCCAGGAGTACCTTTCTATTTATGACATCGATCCATGAGACATCCTCCAGCACAATCTGCTCCAGCACGATCTGCTCCCGTCCCTCCTTGATCCCATTTTTCCACTGTTCTGCGTCTACGTCAGCATGAGAATGCGCACACTCAGAAAGTCCTTTCTCATAACAGACGGCATCATCCCCTTCTCCCCTGTAAAAGAACAGATTCCTGACATGATATATCCCGCCCTCCATCCATATCACACATACCTGTATATAAAGACGGTCGCCCTGACAGGAGAGGCCTTCCACCCGGCATTCCAGTTGTTCTGTTTGATCGGATCCGATTGCCATTCGTGCGGCTTTTTCCAATTCTTTGATTGAAACATAACTCTGCCATTTTCCGACTTTTAGATTACACTTGTAAATATCTGTATATCGTCCATTCTCATCTCTGTCGGTATCAAATATCGCATTTCCGTTATAACATATACGATAGAACTCTTTTTTCTCTATTTTGTGCCACTTTGTTTCATCCATTTTCTGGAAACAGATCTCCTTATCCATATTCATAACAACGATCCAGTCCCCGGCCCCCGTAACGATCTTATCTGCTTTTGCATTGAGGGGAAGTTCCTCCACCGGAAGCACTTTTTTTGTCTTCCGGTCATATTTGACCAACTCACTTCTTTCGCCCCACTCTCCCCGCAGATAGCAAATGTACCGGGAATCCATATACACACTAGCAATTTGGATACCCTTTGTATCCGTAAGGATTTCCTCTTTCTTTTCCGTCTTTACCACATCGTACCCCTCCGCATCTTTTCCAAGTGGAACACGGAAAATTTTTGAAACGGACGAATCCTCCCCTTTCTTCTGCAATGCAATACGATAATATAAATATCCGTCTTTCACACAGATTGCTTCAAAATAATCCACATTTTTATGTGGTAAATGAATCTCCTTTTTCTGTGTCATATCAAGCCGGTACTGACTGATAATGGCTTTCCCTGAATACTCACCAAAATAACAGTTTGTGTCCGTAGCAAACCGGTAAGGATTCTTTCCAGACTTCCTTTCTATATCAGATGACTGCTTCTTTAATGCCCCGCCGGATACAGCATCCGTCCGGAGAACATCCCCGCTGACTGCCTCTCCACTCACCGCAGGACCGCTCACAGCGTTACCTTCCATCAAACCGGCATACTCTCCGCCACAACCGGCAAAAAGAGTCGCTGCCAGACAGATCCCTGCTCCTATTAAATAAACTTTTGATCTCATCGTAACACAAGCACCCCTTCCAGTATATTGTCAAATGAGGACCATGTTGGATCATAAATGGGCAGATAACCGTAATTCTGCCAATCATTATGCGTACCATAACACATCTCATAATATTCCGCATCCTCTTCTGCCAGCCAGCGAAACTCCCCGGTAGAAAGCTCATAGCATCCTAATCTGCCCTCGTCCTTTTCATAGTCATAAAATGACAGAAACACGTTACCGTTTATCATACCCGATAAACCGGCATCCTCCAGCACGACCGGTTTGCCGTCTCCTTCGTCATCGACCAGTTTTACCTCATTTGTCGTGACATGGGAACGCACACATTCTCCAAGTCCCCTCTCATAACAGACAGTGCGGTCCTCTTCTCCCTTGCTAAAGAACAGACTCCTGTAATGAGTTTCCTCACCCTCTCTCCATGTTGCGATCACGTCGATGTAAAGCCGGTCTCCCCAGCATGACATATGATTTACCAGACACTCCATCCGTTCCGCTTTGCCGAATCCGAGTGCTGTGTTTACGGCCTCTGTCAATTCTTGTTCGGAAACATAA
The DNA here is from genome assembly GCA_021770615.1 of Lachnospiraceae bacterium. The sequence goes on from JAETQR010000005.1 coordinate 58,408, forward strand.
CCTTGCCACTGTCCGGCTGACAGATCATATTTATAAATTTCCGTATATGCCCCGTTCTCATTTCGTCCTGCATCAAAAAGGGCATCCCCATTATAACATAAATAATAAAAGTCTTTTCTCCCCGTTTTATTCCACACAGTTTCATCCGGCTTTTGAAAACAGACTTCGTGGTCGTCTATGACAAATAACATATCCCCATACCCGCAAAGTTCCAACTCATCGCATTCTTCCTCCGGATCCTCCGAACGATAGGTGGGAAGTGTTTCTGCCGGAAGTTTTTTTCCGGTCTTTCTGTCATATTTTACCACTTCCACTTTCTTGTCTCTCCACCACTCATAACACCACTGATCCATCCGCAGATAGCAAATGTACCGGGAGGTCATATATACCCCGTGTTCCTCAATATACCCGGCATCTGAAAGAATCTCTTCTCTCCCATCAATATCCACTATATCATATCCGCGTTTATCTTTTTTAAGCGGAACACGGAAAATCTGGGAACCTGCCGAACCCTTTCCCCTCTTCTCCGGATTGATGATATAATAATATAAAAATCCATCCTCCACACAGATCACTTCCGAATAAAGCACATCTTTATGAGGTAGCGGAATCTCTTTTTTCTTCGTCGCATCGAGCCGGTACTGCCAAATTGCAGCATTCCCTTCCTTCGGATCGCAGTAATAATTGGTATCGGTGGCAAACCGGTAAGTATCCTTTTCTATTCTCTTTTTTCCGACAGACGATTGTTCTTTCATCGCACCGCCGGACACCGTTTTCTCCCCGATGGCATCCCCGCTTACCGCATCTCCGCTCACGGCAGAACCGCTTACCGCATCTCCCTCTGACACCCCGGCATACTGCCCTCCGCAGCCGGTGATCAAAGCGACACACGCCCCGGCGCATAATAGCACAGATAAAATGTATTTCCTTTTTCTCATCATTTTTTTCTATCCTCTACAAACTCTCCATCGTCACCTTCAGCCTTTGAAGGCGGCCACCACCAGTCATCCATAAACTCATTATCATCGTGGTCATCAAATACTGTTCTAAAAGATTCATACAAAAAACCGCAGTCATATCCCAGCTTATAAAATGCCGCATCTTTTTTACCGATCCATTCAAATTTCCCGGTATTCAGATCATAGCATCCCAGCCGTCCCTTATCTTTCTCATGATCAAACAGGCTCAGATAGGCTTTTCCCTCCACCATCGCAATGCACTGGGCATCACTGACGACCATATGCTCGACAAATACAGTTTCTTTCTTGTCTTCAAAATCATAACCACTCCATTTCCCGGCCCGCTCTTTTACATGGGATTTCATATGTTCTGTTAATCCCTTTTCATACCGGAATCCGGAACCATACTCATTCTCTCCCTGGCTGAATATCATATATCCCATGTGATAAGTTCCGTCCTTCATCCAGCCTGTCTGCAGCTGGATATAAAGCCTGCCATCCTGCCAGAACAGCCGGTTTGGCATACAGACATCCAGTTTTTCTACTCCTGCCGCTTCTTTCACTGCATGATCTAACTGCTCCCATGTGACAAAATCTTTTTCTTGTTTTCCGTCATACCTCTTGATCTGAAAGCCCCGGTCCTTCTTTTTCTCTGTGATATACTGGGGATAGAAAACCGCCACGGTATTATCTACAAAGAGCTCCTCAGATTCGTCACCATCTGTGCTCCGCGATACTCTTTTCCACTTTGCCGAATCAATATTCTGAACGTAAATTTCCCCAAATTCTGTTACCATGACATAATGATCCTTTATCCGGAAAATGCTTCCACTATATGAAGTTGCATCCGCCTCCGAATCCTTAGTCTTTCGCTTCAGATCATACTTTACCACCTGATCCGTATCCAGATCCTCATAAAAGTAATATTCCGAATCTGCATACAACGGAATCATCAATCCCGTCTTCACAAGCTCCTCCTCTTCCTGGAACTTGACGACGTCATACCCCTGTGCGTCCTTTTCGATCGGCGCCCGGTATGTGATCTCTTCCTCATAATCAAACACCACATCATAATACAACCAGTTTTCATCGGCATACACGACCTCCACACTGTTCTCTTCATCCGTTTTGGCCGGCCACTCCTTGATGCATTTGCGGTGTGTACCGTCTGTCCTTGCCTGCATAAGCTTTTCTTCATCATAACTTATGTAATAAAGATTCGTATCCGTGCAGAAACGGTGGCTGCTCATATCCTGTTTGACTTTTTTACCGGACATTCCATCTTTTTCGTTCTCCACAGCCGGACCACTCACCGGTTTCTCCCGGATGGCATCCCCGCTGACCGCCTCTCCGCTCACGGCAGAACCACTCACCGCATCTCCCTCTGTCAGACCGGCATATTCTCCGCCGCAGCCGGCAAAAAGAAGTACCGCCAGGCAGATTCCTGTTCCTATTAGATAAATTTTTGATCTCATCTCACATACACTCCTTCTGGTACTATTATATTTTGAAATGAGGGAAAACCTGCGGGCTCATAATTGAAAAGGCTAATATAAAGACACCAGTCTTCCATTGCGCCGTAGCACGGCTCATAATATTCCGCATCCTCTTTTGTCAGCCACCGGAACTCTCCCGTATCCAGTTCATAACATCCCATCCGTCCCTCTTCTTTTTTATCGTCATAAAATGCCAGGAATGCCTTCCCATTTATCATACTTGTGCAACAGACATCCTCCAGCACGATCTTCTCCCGGCCCCCTTTGATCTCATTTTTCCACTCTTCTGCACTCGTGACAGCATGGGAGTGCATACACTCGGAAAGTTTTTTCTCATAGCAGACAGCATCATCCCCCTCTCCCCTATAAAAAAACAGATTCCTTACATGATACGCCGCACCCTCCATCCATATCACGCATGTCTCTATATACAGCCGGTCCCCCTGACAGAACATTCTCCCCACCCGGCATTCCAGTTGCTCGGTTTGACCGCATCCGATCACCGTTCGTGCTGCTTTTTCTAATTCTTCGATCGAAACATAACTCTGCCATCTGCTTTTTCCCAGATCGCACTTATAGATATTGGTAAATCGTCCATTTTCATCCACGTCCGTATCAAACATCGCATTTTCATTATAACATAAACGATAAAACTCTTTTCGGTCTATTTTATGCCATTTTGTTTCATCCAGTTTCTGAAAGCAGATTTCATCCATATTCATGACAAAGATCCGGTCCCCATACCCCGTGACGGTCTTATCCGTTTTTACGTTGATAGGAAGCGCCTCCACCGGAATCTCTTTTCCTGTCTTCCGGTCATATTTGACAAACTCACTTTTGTCCCACTCCCCACGCAGACAGCAGAGATACCGGGAATCCATATACACACTGCAGCCCCGGATACTCTTTGCCTCCGTGAGGATTTCTTCTTTCTCTTCCATCTTTACCACATCATACCCCCCGGCATCTTTTTCAAGCGGAACACGGAAAATTTTCGAAACAGGCCGCCCCTCTCCCTTATTCTCCAGATCGATATGATAATATAAAAATCCGTCTTCCACACAGATCAATTCAAAGTAATCCACGTCTTTATGTGACAGAGAGATCTCTTTTTTCTTCATTGAATCAAGCCGGTACTGCCAGATACTGGCTATGCCTGAATAAGGGCAGGAGTAGTAATTTGTATCCGTCGCAAACCGGTAGGAGCTGCTTCCCGGCCTCTTTTTCTCCACAGATGGCTGCCCGTTCACCGCACCGCCGGACACCGGCTCCTCTATGAGGGCATCTCCGCTGACTGCCTCTCCGCTCACGGCAGAACCGCTCACCGCTTCCCCCTCTGTCATTCCGGCATACTCGCCGCCACAGCCGGTAAGCCCGGATATAAGAAATAAAATACTGATCCCTATCCATCCTCTTCTCATTGTCTTTTTATCCATATGCATCACCACAATGTATCTACTGCTTTATTATTCGGCATGTCCGCATGTAGTCCTGACGGCCTGAAATACTCCAGGGTATCCCAGTTCCTGAATGGCAGAAATCCTTCTGCAAGCAGCACATATCCTTCCATATCTTTTTTTGTCAGAAATTTAAACTTACCGGAGGAAAGATCAAAACAAGCCAGTGTGTTCTTTTCCTTTTCCGGATCATACAGACAAAAGTAAATCTTCTCCTGAGCCGCTGCGATCACCGATCCACGGCTTAAAAACAAGGCTTTTTCCTCATTTACCCGATAATAATGCTTTGTAAACACTTTCTGGTTTTCTCCCGGATTTTTCAGGCATTCCGTCAATTCCTTCTCATACCGCAATTTGCCATTTCCGCTGTCGGCACAGCTGCACACTGCCTTATCCCGGTATGTCACACCATTTTCTTTCCAGCTTATGTCAATCTGTATATACAGACGGCCTCCCGCTGCCAGAAGGTGATCCGCATACCATGTCGGATCCTTTCCCCGGGAACGATCCAGAACTCCTTCCCGGCGCAAAAGTTTTTGAAGCTGCTGTCCTGAAGCGAGCTTTTCCCTTCTGCCATCCGACAAACGATAAGTGAAGAACACAGAATCCTCCTCTGCATTTTCTATATAAAATACATGGGTATCTGTCATTGAGACAAGTATCTCATAATCAAACGCTTCCGGGGAAATTACATCAAATCCTTCCTCTGCCGGCTCCTGGCATACCAAATCATATCCCAAACTCAAAATGACCTTTCCGTCCTTCACACCCAGAATCTGTGAAAACTCATACTCCTCCTGATCATAATCTCCGATATACCGTTCTTCCTCCATATCGTATTTCGTATAAATCCCTGACTCCGAAGTCGTATAGACAAAATATCTCCTGTCGCCACACAGTCTGCCAGCGACGATTCCGTTTTCTTCTGTAAGGACAAGCTCTTCCTTCTCCTCCCTCAGTTCTCCTCCCTCAACCGGCGCCCGCCAAAGTCTGCTCTGGTACATATATTCCGTTTCCTCATCAAGTTCCTCATAGAAATTCGTGATATAATATACCCATTCATCATCCACATAGATTACCTGATCAAGATCAGCCTTAGGAATCTTCCTCTCGGAACCATCTGAAAAATCATATTCAACAATATACTCACAGGCAGTATTTTCTTTATCCTTCGGATCAATCATATATTCAGGGCCATTCCACTCCACATAATACAGATGGCTGGTATTACAATATGTATATCTGTCCTGATCCTTCGCCTGTCCACGGACTGCCCCCTCCCGGATAGCATCTCCGCTGACTGCGTCCCCACTGATTGCACGGCCGCTCACCGCAGAACCAGATACGGCGTCTCCCTCCGTTGTCCCCGCATACTGCCCGCCACAGCCGGATAACAGACTGACACCTGCACCCGTGCATAAAAACAGACATACTATGATCAAATAATTTCGTCTTCCCATAACACTCACTCCTCCACAAAATATCCCTCGTGCTCTTTATCCTTTGATGGCGGCCAGCGCCACGCATTTGCATATCCATTCCATTCATCCGGTAATTCGCTTATGCCATCCGGTGAAAGAATGCTGTCAAATACATCCTCAAACATAAACAATTCGGTGTCATAACCCAGCCGGTAAAAAGCCTTATCCTCTCTGCTGACCCATTCAAATGTTCTGTTCGCCAGATCATAGCAGCCAAGCCTCCCTGTATCCTTCTCATAGTCGTACAGGCTCAAATAGGCTTTTCCATCCACCATCGCGATGCACCGGGCATCATTGACTGCCATATGCTCCACATAAACAATCTCATCTTTTTCATAATCATCCGCCCATTTCCCGCTCCGCCTCCTGACATGGGATTTCATACATTCTGTCAGATCCTTCTCATACCGGAACGCAGAACCATCCTCTCCCCGGCTGAACATCATATATTCCATGTGGCAGGTATCTCCCTCCATCCAGCCCGCCTGCAGCTGGATATAAAACCTGTCTCCCTGACAAAACAGCTGATCCGGCATACAGACATCCAGTTTTTCTGTCCCTGCCACCTCTTCCACTGCCCGGCTCAACTGCTCCCATTTCACGAACTCCCTTTCCTGTTCTCCATCGTAACTCCGGATCTCAAACCGTAACCGGCTCTTTTCTCCCACAGTATACCATGGATAAAAAATCTCCCGGCCATTTGCTGCCGGCAATACCTCATTATCATTCTCATCCTCCATAACGTCAGATATCTTTTCCCACTGTCCGGAATCTGTCTTCTGGACATAGAGGCCTTTATCGTATGCATAAAAATACTGGTCCTTTACCCGGAAAATCTCTACGCTTGTCGCATTCACCTTTTGCTGCCAGATCTTTTCCTTTTTTTTAAGGTCGTATTTTATTAACTTGTCCGGATCAAAACCATCAAAATCAATATAAAAATAATAATCCGCATCGGCATACAGTGGATTCTTAAACTCTTCCCTGACAAGCTCCTCCTCTTCCGAAAACCGGACTACATCATACCCCCTTTCATCCTTCCCTACCGGTGCACGGTATGTGATCTCACAATCATCAAATCCCACATCATAATACAGCCAATCCGTGTCCACATACAGGAGGGCGATTCCTTCCGCCTCTTGCCATTTCCGGATGCATTTCAGGTGTGTTCCATCCAGCCTTATCTGCATGATCCGAAGCTCATTCTTATTTATATTTGCATAGTACAGGTTCGTATCCGTACAAAAGCGGTGCCTGCTCATATCCTTCCCCGTTTCATCCCAGGTCGCTTTCCCATCCTTTACAGCCTGGCCGCTGACCGCCTTACCACTCACAGCAGAAGCAGATACCGCAGAGCCGGATACTGCGTCCCTCTCCGTCAGACCGGCATACTCGCCGCCACAGCCGGATAATAACCCTGCACACAACATAAGGCAGGCTGCTACTGAGACATTTCGTTTTTTCATCGCTCTCTATCCTCCACAAAACTTCCATCGTCATCTTCATCCTTTAATGGCCGCCATTTCCAGACATTCACAAATTCATTGTCACCATATTCATCAAATACCCCTGAGAAATTATACGGACCATAGGCACAGTCATATCCGAGCTTATAAAATGCCGCATCCTGTCTATTGATCCACTCAAAATCCCCCGTATCCAGATCATAACAAGCCAGCCGCCCTTTATCCTTCTCATAGTCATACAGGCTCAGATAAGCTTTCCCCCCCACCATCGCGATACACTGGGCATCATTAACGACCATATGCTCGACATCGACTTCTGTGCTGTCACACCATTTTCCAGTCTGTTCTTTCACATAGGATCTCATACACTCCGTCAACTCTTTTTCATAGCGCAGCCCGCAACCAGAGCCGTCCTCGTTCTCTCCCTGGCTGAATATCATATATCCCATATGATAGGTTCCATCTTTCATCCACCCTGTCTGCATCTGGATATAAAGCCTTTCCTTCTCCCAGAACAGTTGATCCGGCATACATACATCCGGTTTTTCTTCCCCTGAGGCTTCCTTCACTGCATGATCCAACTGCTCCCATGTAATAAAATCCGTTTCTTTCTTTCCATCATGTCTCTTAATATCAAATCTCCGGTCATCCGCTTTCTTTGTGACATATGTTGGATAAAACAGCGCTTCCGCATTATGTACGATCATCTCCTTATCGTCGTCAGGATCCTGTACATAATCCGATAGCTTTTTCCACTGCACGGAATCAAGATCCTGGATGTAGAGCCTATGATCTGCTATGATATAATCGTCTTTTATCCGGAAAATGTCTCCATATTCTTTTATCTCCGTGACCTTTCTCTTCTTCTTGAGATCATACTTTACCAGTTTTCCCGTACACTTACCATCCTGCATATACTTATAAAAATAGTAATCGGAATCTGCATAGAACGGGAAAATCAATTCCTCCTTCACAAGTTCCTCCTCTTTCTGGAAGTTAACGACATCATACCCCTGTGCATCTTTTTCGATCGGCGCCCGGTATGTAATCTCTTCTTCATAATCAAATATTACATTATAATACAACCAGTTTTCATCGGCATACACGACCTCCTCATACTTCTCCTCATCCTTTTTGGCCGGCCATTCTTTGATGCATTTACGGTGTGTACCGTCTGTCCTTGCCTGCATAAGCTTGCTCTCATCCTCTGACACATAATACAGGTTCGTGTCCGTACAGAAGCGATGGCTGCTCACCGGTTTCTCCCGGACAGCGTCCCCACTGACCGCCTCTGTGCTCACCGCAGAACCGCTCACCACATCTCCCTCCGCCAGACCGACATACTCGCCACCACAGCCGGATAACAAGCCCACAAAAATCCCAAGACATAACAGAATACGGCCTCTCTGATTCATGATTTTTTTATTTTTTGTCCCCGACATATCTATTCCTCCCATACACAGTCACTAATTTTCAAAAAATTCTCCATCTTCACCCGGCCCCCTCCAATCAAATCGTTCATTTTCACGATATTCCATGTCGCCTTCTTTTTTCTTCCTGTATATATTTTTTATATCTGATAATTCATAGTCACACCCGAGTTCATAAAATAATGCATCCTCCCTGTCCACCCACTGAAACTTACCTGTATTTAACTCAAAGCATCCCATACGCCCCTTATCCTTCTCATAGTCATAAAGATTTAAATATGCCTTCTGATTCACCATGCCGATACATCTGGCATTATTTATGACCATATGCTCTTTTATAACCTCTTCTGTACTTTGAAATATATGAGCCCACTTTCCTGTCCGGCTTTTTACATGGGATCTCATGCACTCTGTTAATTCCCTCTCACAGCGAATTTCGGAATCCCTTTCTCCTGTTCCCTGACTTAAAATCATATATTCCCTGTGATAAACCCCTTCACTTTCCCAATCGATCTGAACCTGAATATAAAGCCTCCCCCCCTGTAAGAACATATAATCCGGTCTGCAGCAATCCAATTTTTCTATACCCTCCGCCTCCAGCACAGTTTTTTCTAATTTCTCCCAAGACACGAAATCTGTCTCTTTCTCTCCATCATAACTTATAATATTGTACCTATCATCTGATCTGGGAAATGCATACTCATAATCATGTCTGGGATCATAATCTATTTTATCCCCTGTCACATACTGGGGATAATAAACCACATGATCATCCTGTACCACAAAGTCCCTTACATCATGCCCCCAAAAAGCTATAAAGTCAGATACCGTTGTCCACTGATCGTTATTCACCGGCTGAACAAGTATTTTCCCACAATCTGTAGCCGCCACATAGTAACCGCCTACCCGAAATACACCTGTACTGCAGGTAAATTCTCCATTTATATTGGTTTCCGAAATTATCTCATGTTTACAAATATCATATTTCCCCAACGTTTCCTCCATCGAATAAAAAAGATGAGCAGAATCCACATATTTCAAACATACACCCTCATATCCTTCAACGATTTCTTCCCTTGCCGACACATGAACCATATCATATCCTTTATCATCTTTCCAAATCGGCACACGGTATAATATTTCCTCCAGTTCATTCTTCGCATATACCCCATAATACACCCAGCTCTCATCGACATAACAAATCCACACACCCTTCGCTGTCTCTGCTTTTATAATACATTCCTTATGTGTGCCGTCTAACCTTGCCTGCATAAGCTTACTCTTATCCTCTGACACATAATACAGGTTCGTGTCCGTACAAAAACGGTGGCTGCTCATATCTCCCCGTCTTTTAACCGCAGAACCACTCGCCACATCAGAATGTGTCAGCTTATCGCTCACTGCACTGCCTGATGCGCCTCCCATGCTCACTGCACTGCCAGACGCCGTATTTCCTTTACTCATGCCTGCGTATTCCCCGCCACAGCCGGATAGAAGTCCCACGACAGCCATCACAGATACTATATATCTTATACTATTTTTCATGACCCCTCCTTTCTGCCCGTTACCCTTCCAGAAGCTTGAGCGTGATACCGTATATTTCGGCGACCGGCTTTAATTGTTTGTAGGCCTTGGAATCCTCATAAGCACAGATCGTCTTACCGGAATAGGCGTTTTTTTCAGGAGTATTCCCATTTCGCATCTCAAAGGAGTAATCCTTATCCATTTTGATCAGATCCAGCGAACGGCTGCGCACAATAAGTGTTTCCGCCCGGATCTCTGATTGGTCACCATGAAGATCTACATCCAGTTTTACTTTTTTAACCCCTGCCGGGATTTCCAGTTCCCTTACCGGAAGCGAACCGATCTCCACCTCTTCGATTCCTTCCGGCAGGGAAAGGTCAAGCCAGTTTTCGTTATTATTACAGAACGCCGCATATCCTAAAATTTTAAGTTCTTCATTTAATGTAACTTTTTTTAAGCGGTCACAAAGGCCAAATGCCAATTCCCCGATTTCATGGACAGAATGGCTCATCACAACTTCCTTTATATATTTCTGTTCATAGCAGGCCGCCTTACCGATCTCTTTTACTCCAGCCGGTATCCGGAAAATCTTATCCTTCCTGGCAATAGGATAATAAATTAGTTTCTTTCCGTCTTTTGTGTACAAAGCACCTTTTATGCTCTTATATTTTTTATTGCCCTTTTCCACAGAAATGTGTTCTAGCTTTGTGAGGTCTGCATACGCATTCGGAAGGATACCTGTCATCCGGGAAGAGAGTTTTACCTTTGAAACCCCCGGTGCGATAGCGACCAGCTTTTTCTTCCTGTTATAGACCGCCCCATCCTTTACGGAATAATACTTGTTCCTTTTATCAAATGATATCTTTTTCAGATTTGGAAATGCATTAAATGTATTGTATCTGTAATCTTCCGAATCGCTCATATCCTCACTGAGATCATCCATCTCGGACGGAAAATGGATATGCTCCACTTTTTTATATTTCCCTTCCCAAAAATATTGTATATCAAAATAAAACGATGTGATCCTATGCTTTCCATCCACCGTCTCTGGAATGATCAGATCTTTCTTTTCATTCTCTATCTTATATATGGTATAATCATCCTTACTGCCAGAACAGTACAGCTTTGTACCATTTTTCGTCGTCACAACCTTTGTCTTTGCCCCGGTTCCGGCCGGCATGGCAAGAAGCGAAATCATGACCGCCACAACGCCGAACACAAAACCACTAAGGATCTTAGCACATATTCTCTTCATAAAAAATCTCTCCCTTCCATGTTGGGACTGTCCCCAAAAGTCAGTCCAGAAGCTTGAGCGTGATCTTATACTTCTTGGCGATCTTCTTTAACTGTTTGTATGCCTTGGAATCCTTATAAGCACAGATCGTCTTGCCGGAGTACACACTTCCCTCTTCTATGTATCCCTGTTGGATCTCATTGCAGTAATTGCGGTCCATTTTGATCAGATCCAGGGACAGGCCGCGCACGATGAGTGTTTTTGCCCTTAGCCATGTCTGCTCTGAGTGCATATCCACTTCCAGCCTTACTTTCTTACATCCTGCAGGAATCTCGAGTTCTTTTACCGGAAGCGTCCCGATCTCCACCTCCTCGATCCCCATCGGAAGGGATAGGGAAATCCAGTTTTTATTGTAAAAAGCCCCATCCTCTAAAATTTTAAGTCCCTCGTTTAATGTAACTTTTTTCAGCCGGGTACACCAGGCAAAAGCATATTCCCCAATTTTATAAACTGAATCACTCATCACAATCTCTTTCAAATACTTCTGCTCAAAACATGCTGACCCCTCCACCGTTTTAACTCCATCCGGAATCTGAAAAACCTCATCCTTTTTCGCAACCGGATATAAGATCAGTTTCGATCCATCCTTAGAATATAACACACCCTCTATACTTTTATATTTTCTATTTCCTTCTTCCACAGAAATTTCTTCCAGTTTTGTCAAATCTGAAAACGCACCGGGCCAGATCGACGTCACCCATGATTCGATCGTGACATGGGTGATCCCCGGTGCAATGGCAGCCAGTTCTTTCTTTTTCCCGGATTTGGAATATACTTTTCCGTCCTTCGCAAAATAATGGACATTCTTTTTCGCAAAAGAAACTTTTTCCAGATTCGGAAATGCCCAGAATGCATTGTATGCATATCCGTCTTCATCGCAATAATCAGCGAGAGATTTCATGCCCGATGGGAAATGGATACGGTTCACCTTTTTATGTGTCTTCTGACCCTCAAGCATGATACCGGTGATCTTATGTTTTCCATCTACCGTCTCCGGAATGATCAGATCCTTCTTCGCATTTTTTATCTTATAAATCTCATAATTCTTCCCCTTGTCACTGTAACAATATAATTTCGTCCCATTTTTTGTCGTGACGACCTTCGTTTTTGCCTCTGCCTGATACGGCATGGCAGAAATGCCCAAAATAAGCGCAGTGACACCAAGTATAACACCAATTACGATTCCTCTGTATTTTTTTTTCATAAGCTATCCCCTCAATCCTTCTCAAAATGTCCCTCATAGTCTTTATCCTTTGAAGGATACCAGTACCACACATCTGTATATGTATTTTCAGCATATTCACAAAATACTTCCCCAAACAACCACAACCAGCCAGAATCATCATCCCAGCCAAGCTTATAAAACGCAGCATCCTCTCTAGTGATCCACCTGAATTCCCCGGTATCCAAATCATAACATCCTAACCGTCCTTTATCCCTTCCATAATCATACAGACTCAGATAAGCGGTTCCATCCACCATCGCGATACACTGGGCGTCATTGGCTGCCATATGCTCCACGTAAACCGTATCCGCATTCTCATTGAACCATTTCCCGGTCCACTCCTTTACATGGGACTTCATACATTCGGTCAGTTTCTTCTCATACCGCAGCCCGGAACCATCTTTCCCCTGGCTAAACACCATATATCCCATATGATAGAGTCCTTCTTCCAGCCAGCCTGTCTGTATCTGGAGATAGAGCCTGCCCTCCTGCCAGAACATCCCATTCGGCATACAGACATCCAGTTTTTCTGCTCCTGTGGCTTTTTGCACTGCATGGCTTACCTGCTTCCATGCCACAAACTGACGCTCTTTCTCCCCATCAAAGCCCATGATCTCAAACGGTGCCTCACCCCTGTCTCCTATTTCCGTAACATACCGGGGATAAAAAATCTCCCGGCCATTGCTTACGAACAAGTCGTGGTTTTCTTCTGTAACAACCATGCGGTCACATATTTTTTCCCACTGCCCCGAATCTTTCTCCTGCACATAACAGCATCCCGGGTCTGTTGTATCTGAACAAAAATAATGGTCGTTCAAAGGGACGATCCTAGCTGCATAATTCCCGATCTCTTCATTCCCGGAAACTTTTTTCTTCCGTTTCAGATCATACTTTATGAATTCTCCTGTTTCCTGATCACTATAAAAATAATAATCCGCATCGGCATATATTGGAATCAAATCACGATACTCTGTTCTGACGAGTTTTTCTGCCTTCTGGAACCGGACCACATCCTGTCCCTCCTCATCTTTTTCAATCGGTGCACGGTATGTAACCTCACCATCATCATAATTTACATCATAATACAGCCAGTCCGTGTCCACACAGATAATCTCTACCTCATCCTCACTTTCCCATTTCCTGATGCATTTCCGATGTGTGCCGTCTGTCCATGCCTGCATGATCTGATCCATATATTCGTTTACATAATACAGGTTTGTATCCGTGCAGAAGCGGTGGCTGCCCATATCCGGTTTTCTCTCATTCCGGGTCTCTTTTCCTTCCTTTTCCTCCACAGCAGCGCCGCTCACCGTTTTCTCCTGAATGGCGTTCCCGCTCACTGTGCCGCCGCTGACTGCCTCCCCGCTCACCGCAGAGCCGGATACAGCGTCTCCTTCTGTTATCCCCGCATACTCCCCGCCACAGCCGGATAGAAGGCCTGCTATAACTGTCACCGATAATATGTATCCTATGATCTTTCTCATAAAAGCTCCCCATTTCTATCTGATTTTCCTAATAACCAGTTTATACTATATGTTTCGGCATTTGGTTACAGATATGTTATGAAATCGTTACAAAAAGGCCCGCTATTCAAAAAATGCGGGCCTTTTTATCAATACGGTATTACACCGGATAAACCTGATTCTCTTTATCTGCCAGTGTGGCATCTACTTTTGTCTTCTGCGCTTCACGGTATTTGAAGAACTCTGTCGCAACCTGTGGGAACAGGGCATAGGAAAGTACGTCCTCATCCTGCTCTTTCCACTGTGACATTTCTTTCTCAAGATCCGCTAACTGCGGCTTGATCAGATCTGCCGGACGGCATGTAATCGGCTCGGTATCACCGATACATTTTTTCTGCACTTCCGGGTCGAACGGTTTTACCGTCTGTCCAAACTCACCAGAGAGAAGTTTCTTCGATTCCTTTGTAACCATCTTATATCTCTCCCCGGCTACTACATTGAGTACCGCCTGTGTGCCGACGATCTGGGAAGACGGTGTAACCAGTGGCGGCTCACCAAAATCTTTACGCACGCGTGGTACTTCCTCAAGAACTTCCTGGTATTTATCTTCCTGTCCCATTTCCTTGAGCTGGGATACAAGGTTACTGAGCATTCCCCCCGGCACCTGGTACATCAGCGTCTTGATATTTACGCCGAGCACTTTTGTATTCATCAGGCCGCTCTGAAGCGCCTCTTCACGCATTGGCCGGAAATACTCTGCGATCTCTGCCAGAAGATTCTGGTCAAGACCTGTATCATAAGGCGTCCCACGGAATGTCTCAACCATGACTTCTGTCGCCGGCTGGCTCGTCCCGAGTGCAAATGGTGACATTGCCGTATCAATGATGTCGCATCCCGCCTCTACTGCTTTCATATATGTCATGGCTGCCACTCCGGATGTATAGTGGGTATGAAGATCGATCGGAATATCTACCGAATCCTTCAGTGCCGTAACAAGCTCTGTCGCCTCATACGGAGTGAGAAGTCCCGCCATATCCTTGATACAAAGGGATTTTGCTCCCAGATCCTCGATCTTTTTCGCCATGTCTTTCCAGTAATCCATCGTATAGGCGTCACCGAGCGTATAAGAAAGTGCAATCTGTGCATGTCCGTTCTCTTTATTGGCTGCCTTTACTGCTGTCTCAAGATTGCGGATGTCATTCAGACAGTCAAAAATACGGATGATGTCGATTCCGTTGGCAATGGATTTCTGTACAAAATATTCAACAACATCATCAGCATAATGATTGTAGCCGAGAATGTTCTGCCCACGGAACAGCATCTGAAGTTTTGTATTTTTAAACCCGTCTCTTAACTTGCGGAGTCTCTCCCATGGATCTTCTTTCAGAAAACGGAGGGAAGCATCAAAAGTCGCTCCTCCCCAGCACTCCACTGCATGATAACCTACTTTGTCCATTTTATCGATGATCGGAAGCATCTGCTCGGTCGTCATACGCGTAGCGATCAACGACTGATGGGCATCACGAAGAATCGTTTCTGTTATCTTAATTGGCTTTTTTGCCGTACTATCTGCCATTTTTCCCCTCATTTCTGCGCTGTTTTCCGCGCGTTTTTTTCTATATTTACATTACACTCCAAAAAGCGCCATGAACACACCGGCCGCGACCGCCGTTCCGATCACCCCGGCCACATTAGGTCCCATCGCATGCATTAACAAAAAGTTCGTCGGATCTGCCTCTGCACCAACCTTCTGGGATACACGGGCCGCCATCGGGACAGCCGATACTCCGGCAGAACCGATCAGTGGATTGATCTTTCCCTTCGACAGCTTACACATGAGTTTTCCAAACAAAACCCCTGCCGCTGTGCCGACAGCGAAAGCAGCCAGGCCGAGTACAACAATCTTTAATGTCCGCACATCGATAAAATTCGCACCGCTCGTCTGGGCTCCCACCGATGTACCGAGCAAAATGACTACTATGTACATCAGCGCATTCGATGCTGTTTCCGCCAGCTGTTTTACCACGCCGGATTCTTTAAACAGATTTCCAAGCATGAGCATACCGACAAGAGGAGCCGTACTTGGCAGGATCAGACAGACGATCGTCGTAACGATGATCGGGAACAGGATACGCTCCAGTCTGGAAACCGGCCGGAGCTGATCCATCTTGATCGCACGCTCTTCCTTTGTTGTGAAAAGTTTCATAATTGGTGGCTGAATGATCGGTACCAGCGACATGTACGAATATGCCGCCACTGCGATCGATCCCATCAGTTCTTTCTGCCCCAGCTTACCGGCGAGGAAGATTGACGTTGGGCCATCGGCGCCGCCGATGATCGAGATCGCTGCCGCCGCACGCCCATCAAAATCCATGGCGATAGCCAGAAGATAGGCGGCGAAAATACCAAACTGCGCCGCTGCACCGAGAAGAAAACTTTTCGGGTTTGCGATCAGCGGGCCAAAATCCGTCATCGCCCCGACTCCGAGAAAGATCAGGGATGGCAGGATACTCCACTCATCCAGTTTAAAGAAATATTCCAATAATCCGCCAGGCTCCATGATCGGTGGGTAGATATTGACAAGCAGCATACCAAATGCGATCGGCACGAGCAGAAGCGGCTCATATCCCTTCCTGATCGCAAGATAAAGGAATACAAATGCGACCAGTATCATCACGTAACTGCGCCAGTCAACCGTTCCGTTTGCAAATGCAGTCTGATGGAGAAGATTTTGTAAAACTTCCATCTTAATTACCTCCAGTTATTTTATGATCAATCCATCGTAGCCAATACGTCACCGGACTCAACCATATCACCGGAATTTACGTTTATACTTGCGACTTTTCCGTCCTGAGGGGCAACGACTTCATTTTCCATCTTCATCGCCTCGAGAAGAAGGAGCACATCCCCCTTCTTTACATCAGCACCCACACTTGCCTTGACGGCCAGGATCTTTCCAGGCATCGGCGCTGTCACCTTTACCGAACCTGCAGAACCACCGGCTGCCGGCGCTGCTTTTGGCGCCTGTGGAGCAGGTGCTGCCGCAGGTGCAGGTGCCGCTGCTGGTACGGGTGCAGAAGCTGCCGGCGCTGCCGAAGCACCTTTTTCTTCTACCGATACATCATATACGGTTCCATTTACTGTGATTGTATAGTTCTTCATGTGTTATATCCTCCTAAAGATAATTGATAATTCGATATTCTGAAACGTTTTGGCAGAACAGACTGCTTCTCTCCTGCCTCACGGTCAATAACGTTTTTTGATGGAACGGATCACAAGGCCATCTGCCGGGACAGGAGTTCCGTCCTGTTCCATCGCTGCTGCAACTGCTGCCGTGATCACCGCAACTAACTGGGTATCATCCGTCTTATTTTCTGCCGGCATTTTTTCCTTCGGCACTGCCGGAGCCGCTTTCGGTACTGGTTTTGGTGCCACCACCGGCTGCTCTGCTTTCTTTTTTTCCGAACGGTTCAAAAGTTCCGGAATATATTTGAGCAGATAGATCACAAAAGATATAAGGATCAGGACGATAAACACCGTACCCATACCAAGTACCGTATTGACTAACGCTTCCGGCATCGTTGTAATAACCTTTTCAGGTTCTGCCGCTGCTAATAAACCCATCCGATCACCTCATTCCAAACATCTGCATTGCATAGATCAACTGTTTACGGATCTCAGAAGCTTCAATGACATTGTCGATGTAACCTCTCTTTGCCGCAATATTTACATTGCACTGCATCTCATCAAATTCTTTTGTCTTCTCTTCAAGAGCTGCCTTTGTATCAGTCTGTCCGCTTATCTCATCCTCATACATGATCTGCGCGGCGCTCTTTGCATCCATCACACCTACTTTTGCCCCTTCGAGCGCAAGCACAAGGTCTGCTCCGATGTGCTTCGAGTTCATAGCTATATATGCGCTTCCGAAAGCCTCTCCGGTGATCACATTTACCTTTGGAACTTCTGCACTGGCAAATGCACAGGTGAGATCTGCCACAGCCTGTCCGATCGTCTTTTCCTCTTCAACAGAAGAAGCGTATGCTTTTACATTTGTCAGGGTAATGACCGGAATCCCGAACGCATCACAGAAATAGATAAACTTTTCTGCCTTTTTACATCCGGCTGTGGAAAGAACTGCCTCTCCTCCGTTTGCCACGGCGCCCACTGTCACTCCATTTAATGTGAGAAGGCCTGTGACCATATCCTTAGCATGTTCTTTCTTCGTCTCAAGAAATTTATTGTCATCTGCAATCTGTGTCAGAGCTGCCACAGGATCTGATACAAGCCCTTCAAATCCTGTCAGGACACGATTCATGTCGTCCTGCGTTTCTTTTCCTGCGTAATCATCAAAATTTGCCGGAAGGATCTGCACAAGTGAGCGGATCTGCGCAAGCACTTCTGCCTCACCGTCACAGAGGAAATCAACATTTCCTGCCTCTGCCTGAAATGCCGCATCTGCTGTATCGCATTTCTCTACACGATTTCCATCTATCGCATTTGGTGAATTTACAAACAGTTTTCCATTCACCGAATCCATAAATGTAAAATCACCCAGAAGGGAAGAGATCGCCGTTCCGCCGCCGCATGAACCAAGGATCGCACTGATCTGTGGGATCACACCGCTTGCCTTCACTTTACTTATGTAGATCTCTCCAAATCCCGCTAAGGCATCTACTGCCTCCTGCACACGGACTCCGGCACAGTCAATGAGTCCGATCACCGGTGCCCCCGCTTTCATCGCCATCTCATAGAGCCTGGCAATTTTTTTCGCATGCATCTCACCGATGGAACCGTTCATCGCCGTTACATCCTGGCTGTACACATATACCAGTTCGGAGTCGATCACCCCGTATCCGGTAATGACACCATCGGCCGGCACTGCTTTTTCCTGCATGTTGAAGTCGGTATTTCTCTTCGTCACAAGTCCTCCGATTTCAACAAAACTATTTGCGTCAACAAGGGTTTCAATTCTCTGTCTTGCTGACATTTTTGCTGAATCACTCATACTGCAGTCCTCCACTTTTATATATTATGCAAAATTTTTTCCAATTTTAATTGTAATGCTTTTTACTGAAAATATCAATAACATTTTTCACTTTTTGTCAAAGTTTTGCACACATTATTTTTATGATTTTTCATATACATTATAAAAACCCGAACGGACGTTATTTATCATGAAAAAGAATCCGTTTCTGATCCTTCCTGTCCTCCTTTCGCTTTTGTTTCTGTGCTACTGCCATATGGTAAACCGGCCAACCGCTGTCCCATCTTTAGAAACAACCACAGAACTGCCTCCTGACCAGATCCCTCCTTCTTCTCCTTCTCCTTCCCTGACACTGAGCGCCGCGGGCGCATGCCTGATGGATGCCTCTTCCGGACGTGTATTATATGGAAAGAATGAATCTACTCCGCTTCCCATGGCCAGCACGACAAAGATCATGACCTGTATCCTTGCCCTCGAAAACGGGGATTTAAACAGCACCGTGACATTTTCTCCAAAAGCTGCCTCCATGCCAAAGGTCCGCCTTGGAGCAGGATCCGGCAGTTCCTTTCCGCTTGGCGAACTTTTGTATTCCCTGATGTTAGAATCACACAACGATACCGCCGTCGCCATCGCCGAATACATCGGCGGCAGCGTGGAAGGCTTCGCCGCTATGATGAATACAAAAGCCGCTGAGCTGGGAATGACACAGACGACCTTTGTCACGCCAAACGGCCTGGATGCGGAGGGACACTGCTCCACACCCGCTGATATGTGCCGCCTCGCATCCTATGCCTGTCAGAATGAAAGTTTTCTGGATATCATAAGCACCCCCTCACGGACGCTCCGCGACACCAGCGGAAAACACAGCTATTCCCTGACAAACCGGGACGCTTTTCTCACTTCATACGAAGGTGCTATCGGCGTAAAAACCGGATTTACCGGAAAAGCAGGGTACTGTTTCGTAGGCGCTGCCAGACGGGATGACCGCACTTTTGTAAGCTGCGTCCTCGCAAGCGGCTGGCCTCCGAACAAGTCTTACAAATGGTCCGACACAAAATCTCTGATGAACTACGGATTTGAAACATTCACCCGTCAAAATGTTCCGGTCCGGGATCTGTCCTCCTGCCAGGTCAGGGTAGAAAACGGAATCTCAAACCAGGTCGGCATCACACAGCCTGATATCCCTGCCTTTCTCCTTGGCGCCTCCGACACAATAGATATCTCATATGAACTGCCATCTAAACTTGAAGCTCCTGTCAAAAAAGATATTCCTGCCGGGACTGTCACAATTTCTATCAATGGGACACCTGGTGGCATTTTTCAACTATATCCTCTGGAAGATATCCCGGAAAAACGTTTTGAGGATTTTATCCATGAGGCCCTGACACTGTTCTTTTCTTTTTAGTCCTGCGGCGCCGGATTCGTGCAGGCCAGACTCTGACCAGCACCTGATCCCTCACCAGAAAATGTTTTTTATAAACTATCCTGTCAAAAAACTTTAGAAAAAAAAATAAAAAAACTCTTTACTTTCTTTTTTAAACGTGATATCATAATTTTGTGTTAAGACAGAACAAGGGTGTTCTCATTTTTTGAGGACACCTTTTTTCTTTGTTATTGCACAAAAGCTTTTTTTGTGTATAATGGATAAGGTATTGATATGGGAAGCACGCTAAATTTAGTTTGGCATACGATACATATGCCGGAATGGAGGAAACTATGGAAACAAATGTAATCGCAGACGTGTTCGGAACGAAAGTCTTTAATGATGAGGTAATGCAGGAATACCTCCCCAAAAAGACCTACCAGGCGATGAAAAAAATAATTGAAAATGGCGAGGAACTGACAGCAGACGTCGCAAATGTGGTCGCACATGCCATGAAGGAATGGGCTCTCGCAAACGGTGCGACACATTATACGCACTGGTTCCACCCGATGACTGGCGTAACCGCTGAAAAACATGACTCGTTCATCAGCGCCGAATCCGATTCACGGGCTGTACTGGAATTTAACGGAAAAGAACTGATCAAGGGTGAACCCGATGCCTCCTCGTTCCCTTCCGGCGGACTTCGCGCAACCTTTGAGGCCAGAGGCTATACCGCATGGGACTGTACATCACCTGCCTTTCTCCGTGAAGATGCGATCGGCGTCACACTCTGCATCCCAACAGCGTTTTGTTCCTACACCGGAGAAGCTCTCGACAAGAAGACGCCTCTTCTGCGGTCAATGGAAGCAATCAGCAAACAGGCGGTGCGTGTCCTCAGATTATTTGGCAAGGATGACGTGACAAATGTGTCCTGTTCCGTCGGACCGGAGCAGGAATATTTCCTGATCGACCGGAAGAAATACCTGAAACGTAAGGATCTGATCTTTACCGGAAGGACTTTATTTGGCGCAATGCCGCCTAAGGGTCAGGAACTGGATGACCATTATTTTGGAAGCATCCGGGAACGTCAGGCCTCTTTTATGAATGAATTAAATATTGAACTGTGGAAACTTGGTATCCTGTCCAAGACACAGCATAACGAAGTGGCTCCGGCACAGCACGAGATGGCTCCGATCTATGATTCAGCCAACATCGCTACGGATCACAACCAGCTTGTTATGGAAACAATGAAAAAGGTAGCAAGGAGACATGATCTGGAATGTCTGTTACACGAAAAACCATTTGCCGGCATCAACGGTTCGGGTAAACATAACAACTGGTCCATCGTTACAAATACGGGAGAAAATCTTTTAAGCCCCGGTTCTGCACCTCATAATAACAGGCAGTTCCTTCTCTTCTTATCTGCGGTCATCGCCGCAGTGGATGAGCACGCCGCACTCCTTCGGATGTCTGCTTCCAACCCGGGAAATGATCACCGTCTCGGCGCCAACGAAGCTCCGCCGGCTATCATCTCAATCTTCCTCGGCGAGCAGCTCGAGGACATCGTGGAACAGATCATTGAGACCGGAACCGCAACCCACAGTTTAAAGGGCGGCAAGATGGATATCGGTGTCAGTTCGATCCCACCGGTGAGAAAAGATGCCACAGACCGGAACCGGACGTCACCATTTGCCTTTACCGGAAATAAATTTGAATTCCGTATGGTCGCTTCTTCCATGTCGATCGCAGGGGCAAATACCGTACTCAATGCCGCCGTCGCTGATGTTCTTGAACGGATGGCTGTGGAACTGGAAGGCGCGGCTGATTTTGAAAAGGCAGTTGACGACCTGATCCAGAAGACACTGAAAGAGCACCGCAAGATCATTTTCAACGGAAACGGTTATTCCGATGAATGGGTAAAAGAAGCTGAAGAACGCGGTCTTCCAAATGTACGGACAATGGTCGACGCTACCGCATCACTTACCTATCCGGAAACGATCAAAATGTTTGAAAACCAGAATGTCCTGTCCCGCACAGAGCTTGAATCCCGTGCGGAGATCAATTATGAAGCTTATGCAAAAGCGATCAATATCGAGGCAAAAGCAATGGTCGATATCGCTACCAAACAGTACATCCCTGCCGTTATTAAATATACAACAAGCTTGGCAGATTCCATCAACAGTATTAAACAGGCATGTCCGGATGCGGAACTGAGCGTCCAGACTTCAATCCTGAAAAAGTGCTCTTCTCTTCTCGCCGAGGCACAGAACGCACTTATGATCCTGAAACACACCAATGAAAAGGCCGGGACGATGGAAGAAGGAAAAGAACAGGCGGAGTTCTACCGGGATGAAGTCTTTACTGCGATGACCGACCTTCGTACCCCGATCGACGAACTCGAAATGTTAGTTGATAAGGAAGACTGGCCGGTACCTTCTTATGGGGATATGCTC
The DNA here is from genome assembly GCA_021770615.1 of Lachnospiraceae bacterium. The sequence goes on from JAETQR010000005.1 coordinate 81,003, forward strand.
TTTGAAGTGTAAAGGGAAATCTTACAACAGGTCCGGAAAGAAAATAGAATAAAAGAGTTCAGGCAGACAAATTGAGCTACCAAACGCAATTGAGTCTGCCTGAACTCTTTTATTCTATTTTCTTTCCTGCTTGTTGTGAAATTTTTCTTTAACCGTGCTGACGCAAAATAAACCCCTGGTTGATTTTTTACATCTTAAACGGATACTATTTTACCAAATCTGTATAATAAATAATCTCTTTATTCAGTGATCTGGCAAATTCAATTTCGCTTTCGGTACTGTTTCCTATGTAATGATCTACATTTACAACCAGAATGGCATCCGATAATTTTATCCGTTCCTTATGCATTTTACCCAGCATAGCAATTTCTTCATCTGTATAATCATCTTTATCCGGTTTGGCAGGATATACAATGCTTAACATACAGTTTCCCTGTAACGCCATTTTTTCTGTTATTTCCATTATTTCTTTCCTAAATCTCAGGCTGCCGCATACGGTAATTATTTTCATCTTTTCACCACTTTCATTTACTTTACATCTAGCCTTTTGGTTCTTGATTCATATTTTATGTAATTCATACGTTTTCGCCAATATTGGGAGACAAAATATGTATATTACTTTGTAAAAAATAAAATTTAACCTTGAAAAATCAAAAACAGCATGCTATATTAAAGATAGTTATAAAGAGAACAACCGCCCACAAGGTGGGTTGACCAATAACAGAGTTAGAAATTCCACCCCGTCACCGGTCAAAGTTTTGGGGTGGTTTTTCTATGTATAGTTACTTACAAAACGTAAAAACGAATGTAAGCAATGCCAAAAGGAAAAGACCAAAGGTCATTAAATCCTTAAAATCAAAATGATTTTTCATAGGCATCACCCCCATTGTTCAAAAAATGAGAGGTCAGCCCACCCTGCAACACGGTTGCCCTTTGAATTATTCTAACATGGTAATAGCATAAAAGCAACGATAATTTATCTGTAAGTTTTTATTTCTATACTCAAAAAGATAGATCATTATTGCCATTCCAGATCCCTGCAATAAGCCTCATAAAACGCTTTCACAAGTGCGCTCTTCTCTTCCCAGATCCGCCTGCCCTCTCTCGTTCGCATCGGATTTTTCTGCGTCTGTTTCACGGAAAATCTCGCAATATGATCGCGTATGGATTCAAATGTCACATCCTCTCCCGTCGCCTCCATCCAGATATCCATCACCACTCCGTGGGCGCCTGTATCATCCAGGAGATCAGCTTCCATAAGCAGCATAAGCTCCGGGGAAATATCTTCCTCTTGCAGCTTTTTCTTATCTGAATGGCTGGCGATCAGTCCACAGATAAAATCAATCTTTTCCCTGGAATACGCAAGACCTGACAAATAATCGCAACAGATCCTTGCCCCTGCCTCCGCATGCTCTCCCTCTTCGATCGAACCATACCCGCTGTCATGAAAGATCGTCGCTATTTTCAAAGATTCTATGTCAATCTGACTCTTGTTTTCATTCGCTTCATACAACTGCATCATCCAGCGGTATACTCTCCTGGTGTGGTCCATCCTCGAATACCGGATCTTATTTCGTTTTTTTCCGCCATGTACATCATAACCGGCGAGCTGTTTTTCCACATGATCAAACATTTCCGTATAGATTGTTTCTTTTAATGCATCCACTCACATCATCCTCTCTTTCCTGACTAGCATAGGCTAATGATGTCAGCTTTATTTTAACACAAAACAACCTGTTTGCATACGATAATAAAAAAGGCCGCGGAAATAAATTTTTAGCTCTTGCGATTCAGGAAGTGCCAAGGAAACTCTATACAGTAACGGGTATATTTCCTGATGAGGACCGTATAAACGTGTCGGTCCTTAGGCTGCGTACAAGGTGCGTTTGCACCTTGCAGCCTTTGTACCGCTACATGTTTATTTAAGCGCAAGCGGGTCCGAATCAGGAAATATACCTGTTACTGTACAAATTTCACTGGCCTCTCAAAATTGAAAGAGCTAAAAATTCATTTCCGCACAAAAGGCATCCCGATATGAAAAAAGCATTGCTCCTCGTTCTTTTTCTTCTCCTGCTCGGCCGCCTTCTCTATCCCTACACACGCTTTGGTTTTTACGAAAAATTAAATCTCGTCTCCAAAAAGCATCTGAACATACAAACTGCTACGCTCAAAACCGGTGAAACCGTCTGTTTGAAACTGGTGGGAGTAAAACGGACCGCCTTTTACTCCTCCTCTGATTTCAGGATTGCCTCTGTCTCCGCTTCAGGAACGGTATACGCCCGAAATCCCGGAACGGCGATCATCTATGTAAAACAGGACTCGGAAACATACCGATGCCGGATCCGGGTCGTAGACAGAAGTCACTGATCTATATCTATAACCAACACAAAACGAAACAGGAACGACGGTAGTCTTTTTTCCGGCTTTTCTGCATATAGTTTTATAGACTAAATGTGAGGGAGCTCATTGTATGAAAAAAATAATTCTTTTGTTTCTTTCTTTGTTTTCTTTTATATACATATTCAGCTTTTCGCCTGCAGCGGAAAAGGAAGTACGGGCAGAGGAAAAAACCGTGTCAGGAGGTGCCGTGGATGTATCGGCAGTCTCAGCTGTCCTCCTCGAAGGTTCTACCGGAGAGATCATTTTTGAAAAAGACAAGGACAAAGAACTCGTCCCGGCAAGTATCACAAAAATCATGACCCTGAACCTTATCTTTGAGGCATTGGACAGTAAAAAAATTTCACTGGAAGACAGCGTCACGGTCAGTGAGTATGCCGCTAGCATGGGCGGATCACAGGTATTTCTCGAACCAAACGAGACACAGACCGTAAATGACATGATCAAATGTATCACCATCGCCAGTGCAAATGACGCCGCTGTTGCCATGGCTGAAAAGATCGCCGGCTCGGAAGAAGCATTTGTTAAAAAAATGAACGAAAAGGCAAAAGAACTTGGCATGCAGCACACAAATTTTAAAAACTGTACCGGACTGGACGATGATATTAAATCCGGCCACTATTCGAGCGCCTATGACGTCGCCCTTATGTCAAGGGAACTGATCACAAAACACCCGGAAATCAGCAATTATTCTACCGTATGGATGGATAAGATCGTCCACAAAACCAAAAAGGGAGATTCCGAATTCGGCCTCACGAATACAAATAAACTTGTGCGGTTCTACGATGGGATCACCGGGTTAAAAACAGGCTCTACATCAAAAGCCAAATACTGCCTGAGTGCGACAGCCAAACGAAACGACATGGATCTGATCGCTGTCATCATGGCCGCACCCGATCATAAAAAACGGTTCTCAGAAGCCCAATCCCTATTGGATTATGGGTTTGCAAACTGCAGTATCTATAAAGACAAAGAAATCGTAAATTCCATGGAAGAGATTCCGGTACAGGGCGGAACAAAAGAGACTGTCTCCACTGCACCCTCGTCGATCTTCTCCTATGTTTTTACAACGGAATCAGATCCCGAAAACATCAAACGAACGATCACTTACTCAGAAGAAATAAAGGCACCTTTGAAAAAAGGCACCCAAATTGGAAAAGCGGATTATTTTTACGAGGATAAACCCATCGGAAGTATCCCGATCGTAGCCGGAGAAGATGTCGAAGAAGCCGGATTCCTCGACTACTTCCTCGATACGGTAAAAAAATTATTTCATAAGCTTTAACCGTACCGCCACAAGATAAAGCCTTCTTCCCATCGGAAAGTCAAACATCTCCTGCTTTGTCATTCCTTTTAGTTTCAGAAACACAACAAAGTATACAAATACAGCGATCACGATCGATAACAGGACGGCAGCCGCATTTGCCATATAACCACTCATAACGCTCTCAAATAACCGGTCTGATAATGTATAAGTAAGGAGAACTGCGATCGTCATCCAGAGAGAGGCCGACAAAGGAACCAGAAATGTCTTCAGTGGTTTCAGATGGAAGGATGGGATATAGCGTTTCAGACATATGATATTCAATATACTGACAACGATCGGAAACGTGACATTTCCGACGATCAGCGCATAAATTCCAAAGTCTGTAAATTTCAGTAACGATATGACAATCCCCACATGTATCACAAGGGAAACCGCTGAATTTACAACCGGAACATGCATCCTGTCGATGCTTTGCAGCGCCCCTCCTGTCACGTTGGATATTGCATAAAAAATGATCGCCATTGAACCAGCGAGCATGAGATGCCCTCCGAGCACATAATTGGAAGAAGGGAAAAGAAGCCTTACGATCGCCTGTCCGAGCACGGTATATCCCATCGCACACGGAAAAGCGATGATCATATTAAATTTGATACCGGAAAGGATATTGCTCTTGAGCTGGGCAACATTACGTTCGGTAAATGCTGCCACCGCACTCGGTATCATGGATGAGGCAATGGATGTCGAGATGGCGATCGGGACACTGGTCAGCGTCCGGTACTTTGAACTGTACACGCCGATCAACGATTTTATCGTCACAGAATCTACACCCCTGCTGCCCAGAACATCTCCAAATAAATAATAATCGATCAGGCCGCTGACCTGATACACCGTCTGGCTCAGTATGATCGGCAGTATCGTAAGAAACAAAAGCCGGTAAATATGACCTGTCGAATACAATCTCCTGCCCCGGTCCCTTCGCTCAAGTTTTTTCTGGACCGGCCTGTATATATAATAGACAAATACGACGAGAAAAAGCGCCGTAAGCGCCCCCAGACAAGTACCAAGCGTACCTCCTGCCGCACCCCACGCACTCTTTTGTAAGCTGTCTGCATTCCACTTGATAAACAGCCATGCAGCAAGTACACTTACCACTGCATTTACGACCTGTTCAAGCACCTGGGAGACAGCAGTCGGAACCATCGTCTTCTTTCCCTGAAAAAATCCGCGGAATACACCAAGAAGCGCTACGATAAAAATCGTAGGCGCCAATACTCTCAGCGGGATATGGACACCTGCATAATCCGGATAGATATGTGTTTCAATGAGCCCCGCACACACAAACAGAGCGATTCCAAATACTCCGCCTGAAATCACAGCAAAAATAAGCGCAAGCCGGAATGTCTTTCCGATATTTTTATACTCACGTCTCATATTTTGGGCAGAGATGATCTTAGAAAGCGCAAGCGGCAGACTGTAAGATGATACGATCAGTATGATATCATAAATATCAAACGCCACCGCATAAATACCGTTTCCCTCTTCACCGAGTATATTGGACATCGGAATCCGGTAGATCATGCCGATAAAACGTACAATAAGGGACGCCATCGCTAATATGCTTCCGTGTTTCAAAAAATCTGCATTTTTGTTCTTTCCCTGGTCGTGTGTACTCATACAGGCACCTTTCTGTTATTTCTTATTCTTAAAAGAAATCAGTTTCTTTCTGCTGGTAGGATATGCTGCGATATATGTCTTTCCCGGATTGATGTTCAGCACATTTCCATCCATATCATAATAACACATCGTCCCCTTCTCTTCGTTCTTTCTCCACCTGATCTTCATACGCTTTCCATTTGTGATATAATATCCCTCTCCTTTTCGCTTGTGGAGATACAGATGCTGGTACCCATTCCGGTCGATATTCGTTTCCTTAACGAGCTGGATGATCACATTTTTAAAGGAGAGCTGCTTATTATTTTTATGGTCTTTATGCTTGGTCTTATACTCAAATTTTTTGTATTCTTTCGATTTTTCATCATATTTCAGATAACACGTCGAATAAGCCGAAAATGGCAGATACACATAATTTGCCGTATCCCCGGACTGCAGTTCGGTATCCTGTTCATAAAAGTCAAAATGCTTTGCCATCTTTTCTTCGTTAAATTTTAGTGAATAACCGAGTTGCTTCGCCCCTTTGCGCATCTTATCGCCGGATGTAAATACATTGTGGGGAGCTTTCAGTGAATTATCTCTTTTGTACACCACTCCGCCGATCGCAGAAAGGCCGCTTAAGTTATTGATTCCCAGTTCTTCTATCTTGGAGATCGCATATGAGGTCTGGCCAAAATGGCAAAAAATCGCATTCCACTCACTTGCAAAGCTTACAAAATAATGTCTGGCGCTTCGAACGGAACCAAGACGCTTGATCTTACCAGTCCCCTGGAACACACCGAGCATACGGGTGATCCCACCCTCTGCCAAAGCTTCATAGAGCACATCGATCTCCGAAGTTCCCTGCTGGTGCTGGTTCGCATATTCGATATTATTGATGATGACAGCAAACGGCCTCTGTTTGGCGACCTTTTCTGATATGTACTCCCCGGTCAGCACACTTTTTACCTTTCCCGCATTCGGATCAGGCGTCGGTTCCGGTGTCGGCTCCGGCGTAGCCGCTGCTTCCGTCGTCCGGGGCATGTCCTGTGTCTCTCCGCTCCTATCTCCCAGAACAAAAGTCCAGATACAAAATGTCGTAACGATCGCTAAAACAAACACACTTACTGATACTGCAATGATCATTTTCTTATTTTTATTCATATTCCTAATCCTTTCCGTTTCTATCGGCTGATTCCGAGCAGTCCCATAATGGCTTTCTGCTCTTTTTCCATTTCCATCCGGTCCCTCTCTTCAATATGGTCATAACCAAAAAGATGCAGCATACTGTGAACGACCAGAAAACTAAACTCTCTTAACTCAGAATGTCCATATTCCGCTGCCTGCTCTTTCATGACTTCGGAACACAGGACAATATCCCCCAGAATAAGTTCTTCCGTATCCGGAGACAGAGAAATGCTGCTTTTAAATGCCTCTCCTTCAAAGTCCAGCGGACGATCATACTCCATCATAGGAAAGCTCAAAACATCAGTCGGCCTGTCCATCTCCCGGAACTGAGCATTCATTTCCCGGATCGAAGGCCGGTCTACCATCGTAACACTGATTTCTATATCATACGGACATTTCACATGATCTCTGACGAAAGAAACCACTTTATCTAACTGTTCCTCCATATCAAAGTCAAAGGGTATCCCCGCTTCATCTTCAAAATATACTATCATCTTTCACGATTTCCTTTTCCCATTCCTGCGGCTTTCCCGGTACTGTTCCCTCGCCTCAAATTTCTCATAAGCATGTACGATCTTTTGAACAAGCGGGTGGCGCACCACATCTTTATTCGTCAGATAAGAGACGCCGATCTCTTCTACATCCCTTAGTACCCTGAGTGCCTGTTCCAATCCTGAAATCGTCGCAAAAGGCAGATCTTTCTGGGAGAGGTCTCCGGTTATGACTACCTTTGATCCAAACCCGATCCGGGTCAAAAACATCTTCATCTGGGCCGGGGTAGTATTCTGGGCCTCATCCAGTATGATAAATGCATTATCGAGCGTCCGCCCCCTCATATATGCCAGAGGCGCCACCTCGATCAGCCCCTTTTCTGAATTTTTCAAAAAGCTGTCTGCCCCCATGATCTGGTACAATGCATCATACAATGGTCTTAAGTATGGATCGATCTTACTTTGCAGATCTCCCGGAAGGAACCCAAGGTTCTCTCCGGCCTCGATCGCCGGTCTCGTGAGAATGATCTTTCCGACTTCATCCTGCTTAAATGCCTGGATCGCCATCGCCATCGCAAGATATGTCTTTCCGGTTCCTGCCGGTCCCACTCCGAATACCATCATCTTTTCCCGGATAGCATCCACATATTTCTTTTGTCCCAGCGTCTTTGGTTTTACCGGTTTTCCCTGAATCGTAAACCCGATCAGTTCTTTATCAATCTCCGCCATCGAAACCGTCGACTTTTCCCTGGTGAGCGCCAATACATAATTGACGTTCTGTTCGGTGATCGTATTTCCTCTCTCTGATAGTTCGAGCAGTTCATGAAAAACACGCTCCGCCTCACTGACTCTTTCCCCTTCGCCAATGATCTTTACCGAACCATCCCGCAGGATCACCTCTACCCCCAGTGTCCGTTCTACTTTTTTCAGATGGGCATCCAGTCCGCCAAATATATTATTTTCATGCGAAACAGGAATATCAATGATTTTCTCTTCCTGTGCCATCATCATCTTCCTTTCTTTTCTCCTCTGGCATCAGTTCCTCACCCGTTACATCTGTATGCTCCATCTCCGTGACCAGCATTTTGATCATTCCGGATGCCCGAAATGCTTTTTGCTCCTTCTTGATCCGGAGTGACTGATCCAATATCTGATACCCGTTTTCCTTATACCCTTCCTGTTTTGACAAAAAATGTCTTTTTAGTATATCGGATGCTTCTTTTTCACTATACTGTGCCCTTTTCCTTTCATATCCGATCAGTGTTCTCTCTGTAATCTTCAGACTCATATCGAGTGGTATAAATTTCCTGTCTACACATACGTTATTTATTATATCATAACTGGAAGAATTATCAAACCATTTTAAGGGATTTTTTATGGAAAACCGACTTCCATTGCATTGAACCGTGTAAATTTTCATGTCCCTGCCCGTCTTATTCTTATCCATATACTGGATATTTATGCTCTCTTCATAAGCTTTTTCCGTCACAAGACAGATTTCCCCTTCTGCATGCACACCATTATATTTTATTGTCTCGCCACTATCATCCAGGATTTCCACCACCCCACGGATCAATACATCCCCTTTTTTCACAGACGCTCCCTTTTTTACAAGCGGCGTCCCTTTCTGGGTGATAATACTCTGGATCTTTCCGTCACACGGTGCTGTCAAATGTGCGGGGGCCTCCTCCGTCTCCTCCTTTTTTTTCTCCGCATTTCCTTCCTTTACTTTTATATTCAGTATACACCCTTTTTCTTCCGCAGATACCCAGCTCATATTTTCACAAGTCTCCCGAAGGCTCCTCTCAATGCTGTCACAATTCAGGTTTTTCCGGAACATTCCGGTATACACTCCCATTTTTGTGACCTCTTTACTTATACTTTCCTGCGTATACTCCCTCTGACCATAATAATTGATCTGCCACACAAAAAGAGATAAAAATTTGAGCACGGCAAAAAATAAAACCAGTCCAAACGTAAAGGTCCAGTTCCGCACCGCATTCATACATAAAAATGGCAAGCCCCGTTTTTCCCGTATATGGGGAATCACATGTGTCTTTCCCACAAACGCTTTCAACTGTCTGTAGTCCCCTGAAAACATACAAAATGTAACATGGTTCTTATGTATATTTACTTTCCAAAGCCGTATCCCATGATGTCTGCACAGGTTCATAAAACGTTCCCATTGTCCGGACTCTGTACTGCATAACAGATATCCTCTCAACCACTTCAAATCTATCCCTCCCTGCCTAAAACCGAATCAGACTGATATCATTTATTTTGCCACATACCCGGCACTCATCCGGCTCAAAAGATTCGATGCAGAGCTCATCTCCGCATATCATTATCTTTACATGTTTTCCCTGAAGCTTTACCACCGTTCCCGTGTATTCAATGATGGATTTATAATTTTCTATGATCGCATATTCATCCCCATAGGTTTTTACGATCGTCGCACCGTCCAGTATATCAGGCTGTAATCCAATCTTTTTTGATACAGGATCCACTTTTTGCCTCACTTTTTGTGCCTGTTCTTTACCGCACAACTTTTCATATTTCCGGTTACTCTATCTTATGCCATCAGGCATGTCAATGTGACAACTGTACCTGCGATATACCTGCGATATAAAAAAGGTCAAATAAAAAAGTGTCCAAATTATGGCACAAAATGAGTAAAAACGGTTGACGAATATAAAATTTATGTTATAATATGTGTTAGTGCGAAAAAATACCCAAACAGTTGTATTTTGCACAATCTTACAGCTGGAGGGAGGTTAGGTGTGATACTATGTCAAATGTGATCGTTAAAGAAAATGAATCTCTGGACAGTGCATTGCGCCGTTTCAAAAGAAACTGTGCAAAAGCTGGGATCCAGCAGGAAATTCGTAAGAGAGAGCATTATGAAAAACCGAGCGTTAGACGTAAGAAAAAGTCTGAGGCTGCTCGTAAAAGAAAATTCAAATAATTGCACATACGATGGACTTACCGCTTGGTAAGTCCATTTTTTTTGTCTCCTCCAGTGAGAAAATCCATGTTTTTCGGATCAAACACAAGATGCCTGAATCTGCTGCAGCTTTTCCGTGTTTTTTGATACAGCTATCTTCAATACCTCGATATCAAGCGCCATTGAATCCATTTTCTCTGTTCTTTCCTTATATCTTTCATAAGTAGACAAATAGCATGTCTCAATCGCATCCAGCCGCATAATAACGTTGTTTTCTAAAAGATCAACTTCAATATGTGTCAGCTGCTTTTGGAGATTTTCTGTTATCTGTGTGAATTTTTTGTCCAAAGCCCCCAGCTTCTGGTCAAATCTATTTTCCATGATCCCCAGTTTCTGGTCGATTTTTTCCTCCAAAGCCTCCAGTTTCTGGTCAATTTTCTCCTCCAAAGCCTCCAGTTTCTGGTCAAACCTATTTTCCAAAGCCTTTAACTTCTGGTCAAATCTATTTTCCATGGTCTCCAGCTTCTGGTCGATTTTCTCCTCCAAAGCCCCCAGCTTCTGGTCAAATCTATTTTCCATGGTCCCCAGCTTCTGGTCAAACCGATCTTCCATGGTCTCCAGCTTCTGGTCAAACCTATTTTCCATGGTCCCCAGCTTCTGGTCGATTTTCCTCTCCTGATCCTCCAGTTTTTCATCAAGCAAAACAGAAATCGCCTTAAGATCTTCCTGTGTTAATGTCATACTTTTACCTCCTTTGCAGTCTGCGTCATTACACTTAATAGTATAATAACACCTCTGTCTAAACTAGTCAATTAAATTTCTTCTTACTTGGGAAACATTTTGGATTCTATCATTGAATTAAATAGAAAAATTTGAATATCAGACTTTGTTTAGTATACCATATTCCGGTAAACATTACAGTCAAATACCCCGCAGCAGAGCTACGGGGCATGACCTGGCTTCTCTTTAAGCAGATTCACCCCAGAGGGGCGGGGTATTTGACCCCGCGGCAGTCGCCAAATGGACATGCAAGCATGTCCGCTTGGCTCGTTGCTTCGCGAGAATAAAATTTTCCTGCTTTCCATATTTTCTTCATTACAGCATATCATCCTATCATGACAAAATACAGAAAACAGGAAAAAATTTGTTATTTATCGTGTCAGCGCACCAACTGCCCTTCCACAACTTCTCTCGCTTTTTTCAGAGCCTCCGGGATACCCGCCGGATTTTTACCGCCGGCCTGCGCCATATTCGGACGGCCGCCTCCGCCTCCGCCCACGGAGGAAGCGATTTCTTTAATGAGGTTTCCGGCATGAGCCCCCTTTGCAATGGCACCATCCGTCGCTGTAGCCATCAGATTCACCTTTCCGTCCTTTTCTGTGGCAAATACAATGACTGCTTCGCCGAGCTTCTGCTTTGCTTCATCTCCCAAATCTCTCATCCCATTCATATCCACATCCGAGAGCTGGCGGATCAGAACCCGGATTCCGGAGATTTCCTCTGCCTCTGACAGTACGTCTCCTGCTGCTGCCTTCGCCATCTTTGCTTTTAATTTATCGTTTTCCCTGGAAAGGGCCTTTAACTCCTCCTGCATGGATGCGACCTTCTTCACCACCTCTGCCGGATTTGTCTTCAGTACTTTTGCTGCTTCCTGCAGCTGTTTCTCCACCTGGGTAAAGTGTGCGATCAGTCCGGCACCGGTCAGCGCCTCGATCCTTCTCACCCCGGCTGCTACCCCGCTCTCAGAAATGATCTTAAAGGCAGAAATATTTTTTGTATTTTCTACATGAGTACCACCACAGAGCTCAGAACTAAAATCGCCCATTTGCACGACGCGGACCTTCTCCCCGTATTTTTCCCCAAAGAGCGCCATTGCTCCTGTCTTTTTGGCCTCCTCTAACGTCATCTCGCTTGTAACTACTTTAAGGCCCTTTGCAATTTCTGCATTTACGATCTCCTCTACCCGGGAAATCTCCTCTTCTGTCATCGGCGAAAAATGAGTGAAGTCAAAACGGAGCTTATCCCGATCGACAAATGATCCTGCCTGCTCTACATGATTCCCAAGAACCATCCGGAGCGCTTTCTGCATCAGATGAGTCGCACTATGGTTGTTAGCAGTCAGATTCCTGCGTTCCTCATCTACCTTTAGTGTCACTTTCTCACCGGTACGTAACGAACCACAGAGCACTTTACCCACATGCCCGATCTTTGTTCCCTGAAGCTTGATCGTATCTTCTACCAGAAATTCACCATCCGAAGTGGTGATGATACCGGTATCGGCTTTCTGGCCACCCATTGTCGCATAAAACGGAGTCTCTTTCACAAGAACCGTTCCCTCCATGCCCTCGGAAAGCTCGTCCACGACCGCATCCGGTGTCGTGAGTACCGTGATCTGTGAATCGTGCACCAGCCTGTCATAACCGACAAATTTACTCTCAATAGCAGCATCAATGGACTGATATACCGTCTCCTCTGCGCCCATATAATTCGTAACCTCTCTCGCCTCTCTCGCTGTGCGGCGCTGGATCTCCATCGCTTCCTGAAAACCGTCTTCGTCTACTGTAAACCCTTTCTCCTCAAGGATTTCTATCGTAAGATCCATCGGAAAGCCATACGTATCATACAGGCGGAATGTATCCTCCCCCGACAAAACCGTACTTTTTTCCTTCTTCATCTTCTCCATCATATCATTTAAAATACTAAGGCCCTGATCGATCGTTTTGTTAAAATTCTCTTCTTCCGTAGTGATCAGCTTTAAAATATATTCCTTCTTGTCAGCGAGCTCCGGATATCCATCTTTTGACTCCCGGATCACCGTCTCACTCAGTTCGGATAAAAATTCTTTTTGAATACCGAGGATCCTTCCATGACGGGCCGCACGTCTCAAAAGACGGCGCAGCACATACCCTCGTCCCTCATTCGATGGCATGATCCCGTCCGACACCATAAATGTCACTGAGCGGATATGATCGGTGATGATCCGGATCGATATATCTTTCTTATCGTCACTTCTATACTCAGCATGCGCAAACTCACAGACTTTGTCCCGGATTGCCTTGATCGTGTCCACATCAAAGATCGAATCGACATCCTGCATCACGGTAGCAAGTCTCTCAAGCCCCATTCCGGTATCGATATTCTTATTTGCTAATTCCTCATAATTTCCATTTCCATCATTATTGAACTGGGTAAATACATTATTCCATATCTCTACGTACCTGTCGCAGTCACATCCGACGGTACAGCCGGGTTTCCCGCAACCATATTTCTCCCCACGGTCATAATAGATCTCTGAGGACGGGCCACACGGACCCGCACCGTGCTCCCAGAAATTATCTTCTTTCCCAAAGCGGAAGATCCGTTCTTTTTCAATACCAATCTCTTTGTTCCATATATCAAAGGCCTCATCGTCTTCCTCATAAACAGACGGATACAATCTGTCTGCCGGGATCTCAAGAACCTTTGTCAGAAATTCCCACGACCATTCGATCGCCTCACGTTTAAAATAATCACCAAAAGAAAAATTTCCGAGCATCTCAAAAAAGGTACCGTGTCTTGCCGTCTTTCCCACATTCTCAATATCACCGGTACGGATGCATTTCTGGCAGGTCGTCACCCGTTTTCTCGGCGGTATCTCCTGGCCTGTAAAATATGGTTTCAAAGGCGCCATTCCCGCATTGATCAAAAGCAGGCTCTTGTCATTCTGCGGAATCAGGGAAAAGCTCTTCATGACCAGATGCCCCTTACTCTCAAAAAACTCAAGGTACATTTTTCTAAGTTCATTTAATCCGTATGGTTTCATTTCCAAATCCTCCTTCTCAAGTTCATCAGTGAACTTATAAAACGGACTTTCGTCCACTTTTTTCCATATTCTTTGAAATAATACCGGCCGATCATTCCCTGATCTGTCCGTTTCCTAAAATAACATATTTTGTACTTGTGAGGGCAGTCAGCCCCATCGGTCCTCTGGCATGCAATTTCTGGGTACTGATACCGATCTCCGCCCCAAATCCAAACTCAAATCCATCCGTAAATCTCGTAGAAGCATTGACATAAACTGCTGCCGCATCGATCTCATTTAAAAATTTCATGGAATGATCATAATCCTTCGTCACGATTGTCTCAGAATGCCCGGTATTATAACGGTTTATATGATCAATCGCCTCCTCAATGCTGTCTACTACTTTCATGGAAATTATTTTATCCAGATATTCTGTCCCAAAGTCCTCTTCGGCAGCCTCTTTTATTTGATCATCATACTGCCTCGCCCTCCCGTCTCCGCGGATCTCAACACCGTGGGCATACAGCGCCTCACAGATGGCAGGAATCGAATCCGCCGCCACTTCACGGTGTATCACAAGGGACTCACAGGCGTTACACACGCCTAAACGCTGTGTCTTGGCATTCACAATGATCTTAACTGCCATATCGATATCCGCAAATTCATCCACATATACATGGCAGTTCCCTGTTCCGGTCTCAATGACCGGTACCGTACTTTTTTCTACTACAGTACGGATCAGTCCGGCTCCCCCCCTCGGGATCAGAACATCCATATACTGGTTCATACGCATAAACTCCTGCGCTGTCTCCCGGGACGTATCTTCCAAAAGCTGTATCGCATCTGCGGGAAGCCCCTCCCGGAGAAGAGCCTCTCTTATCACCTTTACGATCGCCATATTCGAATGGATCGCATCACTTCCCCCCCGGAGTATGACTGCATTCCCTGTTTTAAAGCAAAGTGCAAAGGCATCCGCCGTCACATTTGGTCTCGACTCATAAATGATCCCGATGACTCCCATCGGAACCCGCTTCTGTCCGACCCTAAGACCATTTGGCGTCGTTTTCATGGAAATCATTTCACCAACAGGATCGTCCAGGTTCACAACCTGACGGAGCCCTTCCGCCATTCCTCCGATACGGTCTTTATCAAGAGATAGCCTGTCGATCAGGGATTCCTTCATCCCTGCTTTCTCCGCATTGCTGATATCCTCTGCATTGGCGGAAAGTATCTCGGCTTCGTGCCCTGTAAGAGCTGCCGCCACCGCAGAAAGCCCTTTATTTTTTTCGGTCACTGACAAACGGTTCATTACCGCCGACGCTGCCTTCGCTGCCATTCCGATCTGTTCAAGTGTCATGCTTTGTCTCCTCCTTCTATCTGAAATAACCCTCTCTGGGTCATAATATGATCCGGTTTCCTGTCAAATGATCCGGATGGTATAAGAACCGTCTTTTGCTCATAAAACGCAACCAAAAGACTTGTCAGATATTCTCCATACCGCGAAAGATACCGGTCATAGTATCCGCCGCCATATCCGATCCGGTTTCCGTTTTCATCAAATCCAGCTCCGGGCATGATCATGAGAATCTGTTCCCTGGAACACCGCTTCTCCCCTGAAAACATGACATCCGGCGACTCCGTCGCCTTCGGCTCCAAAATCCCCTGATATCCCTTTCGAAGCGATGCAAAATCCTTCACCGGATAAAAATACATCTGTTTTTTCATGAAATCTGTCTTGGGAAGATATAACTGTTTCCCATGTTCCAGTACCGTCTGGTTCAAAAAACCCGTCTCCACCTCTGAGCGTATCGATGAATACGATAAAATAATCTCTGCCCTTTCGTACCATTCCGAATCCAGAACGTTCTTTACGATACTCTGAGAACTTTCCAGCCGCCATACCGGATCCAGATCATCCCTGTGCTCCAGGGCTTTTTTACGAACCTTCTGCTTGCTTATCATCGTCTGAGAGAACCTTTCCTAATGTTTATTCTTTTTCGTCAGCGGTGTGATCGTTCCGTCCTTTTCCTGTATGGAAACATTAGAAAGCGTCGCCCGGAGATTATTTCTCACCGCATCGATGTACTCCGCCCTCAAAAGCGCCTGTTCCTTCGCTTCTTCCTCTGTGAGAGTACCCTCTTTTTTCTTTTTATACAATTCATTGATCCTCTTTATCTTTTCCTCATTCATTTTTTCCTCCATTCCGAAGCGCTTTGCGCTAAGGACGCGAGCAGAATTTCAGATTCTGCTCTGCAATCAATAGAATTTGTGACGCTTCGGCACAAATTCTTGGTTGAATAAATTGCTCACCAGAGAATTTATTCAACCTTTCTCTCCAAATACTCCTTTAAATGAAAATGTCTGGTCTTATGTGCCTTAAACACCGTTCCGATCTCTTCTCCGTCGATCAGCCGGAGGATATTTTCCATATCGTCTCCATTGATGATCGCCATATCCGTCCCCGCATCATTGGCGATTCCCGCGGCATAGATCTTAGCGCTCATACCGCCGGTTCCAAGCGTGGTAGAAGGCCCCTTTGCCATCTCGATCAGTTCATCACTGATACTCTCTACATAAGAGATAAATTCCGCCTCTTCATTCCGGTTCGGATCATCCGTATAAAGCCCGTCAATATCGCTTAAAAGCACGAGAAGATCCGCCCCGGCAACCGCCGCCACGATCGCTGACAACGTATCATTGTCCCCGAAGTCGATCTCGTCCGTCGCCACCGTATCATTTTCATTCACAATGGGAATCGCTCCAAGAGAAAGAAGTTCCTCAAATGTATTTCTTGCATTGTGCCTGCTCGTGTCATTGACGATCGTAAATTTCGTCATAAGGATCTGCGCAGTAAACTGGTTGTATTCGGAAAATAGTTTCTGATAAACCGTCATCAGGCGGCTCTGCCCGATCGCCGCACAAGCCTGCTTTAAAGAAATGGTATCTGGCTTATTCTTTAATCCAAGCGATCTTCTTCCCACTCCGATCGCACCGGAGGAGACGACAATGATATCTTTTCCCTGATTATGCAGATCCGTAAGTATCCGGATAAATTTCTCCATTTTTACCAGATCAAGGCCACCTGTCTCCTCATGGGTAATCGTAGATGTACCCACTTTAAATACGATCCGTCTCTTATCTTTAAAGTTGTTTCTCATTCCTCTTTTTGTTCCTTTCGCTAACGATCTGAACTGCCACCCTGAGACCATCCATGGCCGCTGACATGATCCCACCCGCATATCCGGCCCCCTCCCCACAGGGATAGACACCACCCATGCTCTCTGACTCAAAATTTTTATCCCTTAAGATCCTGACCGGCGATGACGTCCTCGTCTCCGTACCAAGTAAGAGCGTCTCCGGCCCGTCAAATCCTTTCATCTTCTGGCCAAACTGTCTCATACCTTCAATAATACCATTTGAGATATAAGAGGGCAATATCTTTTTTACATCTGACAATATAAATTTTCCTTTCACGCATGGTTCGAACTCTCCCAGTTCTGTCGTGGGCACTCCATTTAAAAAATCTCCAAACCGCTGCACGGGAATCTTTCCGCCTCCGGCATGAAATGTACTCTGCTCCAGTTTCCTCTGAAACTCCACTCCGGCCAGGACATCTCCACTTCCAAAATCTTTCTCATCGACCGTTACAACGATCGCACTGTTTGCATTTTTTGCATCTCTGGCATGATCACTCATTCCGTTTACCACTGTGCCACCTGCCTCTGTAGAGGCATTGACCACATAGCCGCCCGGACACATACAAAAGCTGTACACGCCCCTTCCATCCGAAGTTTTTGCGGTAAGCTTATAATCTGCTGCCGGAAGCCTGTCATCATCCAGCCCATACTGCCTCTCATTGAGCCACTTCTGGGAATGTTCCACACGGACTCCGACTGCAAAGGGCTTTGCCTCCATCGACATTCCCTTTTCATACATCCTGGTAAACGTATCCCTGGCGCTATGTCCGATCGCCAGTACACACCGGTCACAAACGATCCGTTTTTCATTCCCCTGTTTATCTGCCGTCTCTACCGCCACGATCTGTCGTTTCTTTGCACCGGACAGCGACTGTCCTTCTTCCTCTGATACAAACCCGGTAAATCTCGTATGAAACAGGTAGGTTCCTCCCATCTCCTTGATCTTTTCCCGCATGGATATCATAACTCCCCTTAACTCATCTGTGCCGATATGCGGCTTAGCAAGATAGCGGATCTCTTCCGGGGCGCCATGTTTCACAAAAGTATCAAGGATAAATCTCTTCTTTCCGGTTTTATCCTTTACCCCCGTATTCAGTTTGCCATCTGAAAAGGTTCCGGCCCCTCCTTCACCAAAAGACACATTCGTCTCCGGATCCAAAATCCCCTCTTTCCAGAAACGCTCCACCTTCTCCACTCTCTCCTGCATCGGCGCACCCCGCTCGATGATGATCGGCTTTCTCCCACAAAGAGCGAGAAAATAAGCGCAGAACAGCCCCGCCGGGCCCGAACCAATGACTACGACCGTTTCATCCGTTTTTCGAAAATGATCCTGTACCGTTTCCATCAGATCCGGCTGGGGATGATACTCTCTCAGATTTTTGTCTCTGCGGTTTCTATGTAAAAGTGCTCTCTCATCCCTGCATGCAAAGACGACCGAATAATTAAAATATAATTCCGGTTTCTTTCTGGCATCCACACTTTTGCGCACAATGCGCATCTGCTTTATATCACTCTCATTGATACCAAGCTTACCGGCAAGTTTTCTTTTTAACTCCTCTTGTGTATCTTTTCGATAATCAATTTTACATTGATCGTACTGCAACATTGTCATCATTCTCCATTCCATGATCTGATCGCATTACCCGATCGCTTTGGCACACAAATATGCTGTTGCCCAGGCGAAATGCAGATTGTATCCGCCGCATATTCCATCGACATCGACCAGCTCGCCCAGCAAAAAAAGATTTTTATGGATCCGGGACTGCATCGTGGCCGGATCGATTTCCTCTGCCGGCACGCCTCCCGCTGTAACCTGCGCTCTTTCTAATCCAAATGTATCCGTGATAACCACTTCATAATTTTTTAAAAGGCGGGCGGTCTTCTCCGGCTCTCCGGCTCTTTTTCGGATGACCGGAACCCATTTTCGATTGACAAGTCCCTGCAATTTTGCGACTCCATGCTCCAGAATCCATTTCGTCAGTTCCTCTTCTTTTCTCTCCGGAAAAAAATCAATCCCACACCGTACCTCTCTTCCCGCAGAAAGTTCTTTGGCAGCAAGACGGCAGAGCTGAAAAACAGGTATCCCGGAAATCCCATCTTTTACGATCTGGATCTCACCGGATTCACTTTTTATAAAACGCCCTTCGGAATAAAGGGAAATCTTCCCCTGCATCCTGACACCCGAAAGCTTACTCCACTCATCTCCTGCTGCCTTTAGTCCGGTCAGTCCCGGAAAAATTTCCGTCACATGATGGAAAAGACTACGGCAGAGCTTATACCCGCTTCCATCTCCTCCAAGCTCTGCGCACGCTTTTCCACCGGTGGCCAGAATCAATCTGTCACAGGAAAAGCAAATATTATTTTTACATACGATCTCATATTTTCCGTTTTCACTCTGGTTCTTTCTATGTACGATCCGGGACACCTTTGTGTCAAATAAAAACCGGACGCCTGCCTCCCTGCACGATGCTTCCAGTAATTCTACAACAGTAGATGCTTGTCCGCTCTGCGGATAACAATACCCATCCCTCTCCCGGTGGTAAATACCGATTTCTTCAAATAACCGGATCGCATCCTCTGCATGAAAACCTCCCAGAACTTCTTCGATAAATTTCTGTTCTGCGTAATAACATTCCGGAACCATATAACGGTTTGTAAAATTACATCTTCCGTTTCCGGTTGCTAAAAGCTTTCTGCCAGCCGAAGTGTTCTTTTCGATCAAAAAGACCTCATGTCCGTTCCGTCCAAGAAGAAAACCACACATAAGTCCCGCCGCTCCTGCGCCTGCGATTATGATCTCGTGATGCTCCATATCTTTCCTCATTTCTGCGCTGCTTCCCAGTTCAACACTGCCACATCGACCCCTGTTCCGTCTTGTATTGTTGAACTTCGTATAAAAAACTAAAACACATATAGTATAACACACTCCCGCCCAATTAACTAGATAAATTCTCCAGTACGGAATACAATTCTTTCTCATCCTTCACAAAATACCCCTCTAACAACATTTCCCTCTCGTTTTCCAGAAGGACGTCTCCCCGGATTCCGGTATATTCATACGGAGTCACCATATCATTATGAAAAATAACAACTTCCTCATTTTCCAGTTTCAGAAAAAATCCCTTTTCTTCCTCTTCTCCTGAATAGGTCTCCCGCACCACGATCTTGTCCTTTGAAAAAGAAATAAGTTCAAGGCTATCCGGTTCCTCCACAGACTTATTTTCCGAGAGGGTCTGGTTGTACTCTGTAATATAATCTTCTACCTCTTCTCTTGTCTTTCCGGCCAGCTCAGCAGGCACTGTTTCCTCTTCACTTGTAACTACACCTGTAGTCCCATCGTAGCTTTCCACCACGTATTTCATAGAGTCATTGACTCGCAGTTCCTTTACCGTATCCACCGTATGGGTTTCTTCTTCCCGTCCCTCTTCATAATCATTGTCATATGACTTATAGCTCAGAAAAAAGACAAGTGTAAAAATCGTTCCTATGATAAAAAAACTGCTCATAAACAGATATCTCTTTCTCATGCAGATTCCTCCCGAAAAAGTTATATCCGTATTATGAACAGTTTTTGTGTATTCTATTCCTGACGTATACAGAAATCAGTTCATGACACGTCCAATCTTGACTGGCCGTCTGTAGTAAGCGTTTGAAATCTTGATCCCATCACTCGGATTACTTGCATGAATAACAAGTCCGCTTCCAATATACATCGCCACATGGTTAATCCTGCTGCCATTACTATAGAAGAACAAATCTCCCGGTTTCGGCGAAGAAACACTTCTTGTCACACCAGCCTGTGCCGCCGCATTGTGAGGAAGGGAATGTCCGTATTTTGCATAAAGGCTCATCGTAAATCCGGAACAGTCTGTACCGCCGGTAAGACTTGAACCGCCCCATACATAACGGTTTCCTAAAAACTGTTTTGCATACTCTACGATCGATGCCTGACTTGAAGATACCCCGTCTGACTCACTGGCAGAAAGCGTACCGACTTTGACTGCCCTTTTCAGGGAATAATGCTCTGTGATATATTCTTTTGCCACAAACGCATACTCGTTATCGACCGTAATACAAATCCAGTTCGCGAGGTCTGCCTCGATCGCCTCCATACCACCGGCACGTTTGATCGCTTCTTTCGATATATCCTGCTTCTTAATGATCTTATTTACAAAATTCATCGTGATATTCTGTTTGCGGATGACAAATTCCTCTCCCTCAGATACAACAGAATAAATCGGCGCATCCGTCGTAGGAAGTGCTCTTACTCTAAGAGAATTTGTATTGATCTCCACACACTCACGGCCTACTTTTGTCGCAAGCTTCTCTGCTTTTTCATCCGTTACGATATATTTCGCCTTTACCCATCCGGTCACGTTTCCGGAAACCATCTTTGCCCATCCATCTTTCACTTTATAGATGTGGCATCCGGCATTTTTCGTCATCTTACCGACGATCTTCGCACTCTCAGAAGGTTTCTTCCTGACATTCAGATAAGTATCTACCTTACTTGCAATACCAAGTCTGCTGTAATTCAGATTGAGCTTTACATGCTCGTCTTCTTCCTGTTCAGACTCAGGTGCAGGTGTCACTTCCGGCTGTACCGGCGCCTCTGTAACGGCCGCATCTACCGCCTGCTGCGATACGGTCCCATTTGCAACATTCTCACAATATTCCTCAACAACTACATTAGCTCCGGCAATCGGCTCCTCCGATGCAACCTTAAGGATCGCAGCCTTTACCGGAATCGAAAGGATCCCGGCAGCAACGATGCCTGCTACTGCAAATTTCACGTATCTTTTATTTAATATCTTCATCTTTACTACCCTCTCCAAAATTAATAGCTGTATAGTTACTGTTACATTTATTACGATTTTGTTACATTTATTTAATAAGATTATAACAATACAAATACAGGTTGTCAAGGGTCTATGCGGTTTTTGGTAAAAATTTCCCCTTTTTTTAATTTTCCTGTTACACGATGATACCACAACTGTCTCAATAACCAGCCCGGCATCTTATTAAATTTCTAACTCGATGGTGTCAGCAAGTCTCTCGTCAGTATGTGACTATTTTCAATAAAATCTTCCACCGTCTGAAATCCAAGCCGTTCGATCAGATCGAGCACATACGGATTCTCACCCGGTGTTCTGTATTTTGCTTTTTCAGCATAAAGGTCTACCAGTTTTGTCGCCTCTTCTGTGTCGATATTCCTTTTTGGTCCTCCTACGCACCCTCCTGCACACGCCATCCCTTCAAAAAAATTTCCATCTACATGCCCCTCTAAAATTTCCTGAAGCATCTTTTTGCACTCCGGCACACCACAGGCACAAACAGGAACTACCTCATATTTAGGATCAATGCTGTCCACACATTCTTTCACCGCACAGCTCACACCGCCTGTTCTCGCATACATCCTTCCCGCAGCAGCCGAATGCTCATTTACATCCTCTTCCATATGGGCAAAATCCACTTCCAGTGCATCAAAAATATCCTGAAGTTCCTGAAAGGTCAGCACACAGTCGATATCCCCGACAAGATCCGATTCCCGGATCTCTGCTTTTTTTGCCATACACGGGCCGATAAAAATCGTCCGGCAGCCCTCATGGAGTTCTTTGGCGATCCTTCCGCAGGCGATCATCGGTGATACCGCCGCAGGCAGATGCCCCGCAATCTTTTTAAAATCCTTACGGATCATGGAAATCCAGATTGGGCAGCAACAGCTCGTAAGCTGAAATCCCTCTTTGTTTTCCATGTTGGTACAAAACTCCAGCGCCTCCTTAAGCGTTAAAATATCTGCAAAGGCAGCCACTTCGATCATCCCTGTAAATCCCATTCCTTTTAGCGCACTTCTTATCTTATCCGGCGTCGCCTCACTTCCAAACTGACCGATATAAGCCGGAGCCATAAGCGCATATACCGGCTTGTCCGATGTTTTTAATATCTCCACTGCCTTTACCGCATCGTGGCTGAATGTAAGATTTTTTGCCTCACAAGCTTCGATACACTTTGTGCAGCCCACACAGTTCTCCGGATTTAATGTCACTTTCCCATCCCGGATCTCCAATGCCTGAAACATGCATGCTGTCACACATTTGGCGTCGCTGCAGTCACACGGCTCATTTTTCCAGACAAGCGGATACTTCTCGGGATGCAGCAGACAATCCAGTTTTTTTCTCGAAAAATTTCCTTTTGTTTCCTTCCCATTTAACCGGTCCTTTAACACCCGTCGGTACAAATCTTCAAAAGTCATATCTGTCCTTCCTTTTCTGCATATCTTTTTTATCTTAGTATGGTTAGGGTGGCAAAAGCTCCTTGTTTTTTAATGTGCTGGCAATATGCACAAAAAACAATATCTTCGCAGCCAGATGCACAAACCATTCCGCAGAGCCTAGGGCGTGGGAATCGTGTTCAGCAAAGGCTTCCACGATTCCCTGAGTCTCTGCTCCATCGTGCATAATGCTGCTCATCTTATTGTTTTTTGTGCATATTGCCAGACCCCTTAATGAAAAAGGGTTCTTGACACCCATTCTTAGTATCTAAAAAAACAAAATGTTTATACAAAAAAAAATCAGGTGGCAAAAGCCCTTTTATTCCACCAAAATCAATTTTTAGCGATCAAACCTTTATGAGCACAATGAATCTTGTACAACAGCGCAAATATTTCCTGATGAGGACCACATAAACGTGTCGGTCCTTAGGCTGCGTACAAGGTGCCTTGCACCTTGCAGCCTTTGTACCGTTACATGTTTATCTAAGCGAAAGCGGGTCCGAATCAGGAAATATTTGCGCTGTTGTACGAAGTTTTATCAGTTCTCCATCAAATTGAAGTCACTAAAATTAATTTCCGTGAAGCAAAAGCCCTTTTGTTAAATAATAATGCAGACAAGTCCCCCATTGGAATCGTTTACCACCTTCTGGATCGTATCCTGAAGTTTCACCTGACTCTCCTCTGTCAGACGGTTGACTTTGTTCATGATTCCATCATCTACAAGCTGCCGGATCGTCTTCCCAAAAATATTTGTGTCAAAAATTCCATCCGGATTTTCTTTACTATTCGATTCAATATATTCGATCAGATCTTTTGCCTGCTCTTCGCTCCCGACGATCGGTGCAATCTCAGTCTCGATATTTGCCTGTATCAAATGAAGTGACGGACACACCGCTTTGATCTTCACACCATATTTATTTCCATGCTTGATCAGCTCCGGATCTGCGATCTCGATTTCTTCCATCGTCGGCGTTACGATCCCGTATCCTTTTCCTTTTACCTGCTCACAAGCTGTGCCGATCGACTCAAATTCCGCCCGTTTTCCGGCCAGCTCCTTTAATGTAGCGATCAACTCATACTCTCCTGTGATCGGCGTCCCGATCATATCGCTTAATATTTCATAATAATAATGCTCTTCAAACTCAACGGAAATATTCACCTGCCCGTTTTCCATCTGCTTATCCTGTATGTATGCGCCCTTGATATAATCGGCATCCAGACTAAGGCTTTCTTTCGTCACATCCTTCATGACTTTCATATTCAAAAGCATTTCCCGGCACTGCTCCAGAAGGTCTTTTTTCAGCCAGTGATCCCTGTCAAGAAACTCCACCCACTTTGGCAGAAAGAAATTAATTCTTCCGATTGGAAAATCCGATAAGATCGTCTCCATAATAAGATACACATCCTCCTTTTTTAACTTCTTGCAGTTCAGCGGCAGAACACTCATGCCATATTTTATTTCCATTTCTTCTGCCAGATTTCTTGTGGCATCTGAGTGGGGATTTATCGTATTTAATATGATGATCGTTGGCTTGCCCGACTTTTTACACTCGGAAACGGTCTGTTCCTCTCCTTCGATATACTGTTCCCTCGATAATTCCGTAAAACTTCCGTCTGTTGTCACAATAACGCCAATATTAGAATGTTCATTGATCACTTTTCTCGTCCCAAGCTCTGCTGCCTTTGTAAATGGAATCTCATGGGGCGACCACGGCGTTTTTACAAGCCTTTCCTTTTCTTCCTCCATATAACCAACCGCATCCTTAACGACAAATCCCACGCAGTCGATCAGACGGATCCGCCCACTGGCGCCACTTGGAAGCGTAATAACGGCCCCATCCTTTGGTATAAATTTGGGTTCTGTCGTCATGATCGTCTTTCCGTCCGAAGACTGCGGAAGCTCATCGATCGTCCTTCGCCGCTCTCCCTCATCCTGCAATTCCGGAATGACCATGATCTCCATAAAATTTTTTATAAATGTACTTTTTCCCGTTCTGACCGGCCCCACAACTCCCAGATATATTTCTCCGCCAGTTCTTTTGTTTATATCTTCGTACACATTATATCCACTGTCCATAAAAAAAACCCCCTTGCTAAACTGTTAAAGTATATGCAAGGGGATTTTCCCATATTCCAAAAACCTTATTTTACTTTAATGGTCTTCGTCGCTTTTTTACCAGAGCTTGCTGTCACTGTGATCTTTACTTTTCCTTTTTTCTTCGCTGTGACATAACCATAGGCGTCCACCGTAGCGACCGCCGGCTTATTACTTACAAAGGTAAGCGTATCCGTAGATTTTGCTGGCTTCAGGCTGACATTCAGTTTCATTGTTTTTTTCCTCTTCATGGAACCTTTGCATTTGATCTTTACCTTCTTTGCCTTCTTCTCCTTTTTAGATACAACGACCGTCACCGTGAGTTTCTTTCCGGAATCCGCTTTCAACGTGATCTTCGCTTTCCCGGGCTTCTTTGCTGTGACATAGCCGCCAGGCGTGACTGTTGCCACTTTCGCTTTATTAGATTTATACGTAATCTTATCTGTCGTATTATCCGGCAAAAGTTTTGTACCCAATGTCGCAGTCTGGCCCTTCGCCATATAAATCGTCTTTGCACCCGGCCTGTTTATAAGCAGTGTGATCTTCTTCACCGGCTGTTTTACCGTCACCGCACAACTTGCTGTCTTTCCGGTGTCGGACTTGACTGTTACATTCACGCGTCCCGGAGCCACAGCCCGGATAACGCCGCCCGCATCTACTACAGCAATCTTCGGATTCGAAGAGGTATAGGTATAAGTCAGATTCTCATTTGCTTCCGCCGGCACTTTCTGTGGATTCAAACGATGTGTCGCACCGACATTTAATGTAACCTCTTTGTCCACCGTGATCGAATTTGCCTTCTGGATCACATTTACACTTGCTGTGGCAGAAAGTCCGGAAGAAGAAGTTCCAATAACATCTGCCGTTCCCACTGCAACTGCCTTGATCGTCACACTTGTATTTGTTTTTGTCACCGTGATGACACCCTCGTTACTGCTCCTCCAGTCGATCGTGTCCGTCGTATCCACCGGACTCAGATAATATCCCTTTGTGTCTGCCGGTTTTGTTGTCTTATTAATCGTCATGCTTTTGCCCGGCTCCAGCGTGATATTCTGATTCAGAATACGGAACTCAGTGGCCGGTGCTTTCACTGTCACTTTAAAGCGTTCTGACCGAACTGTATCCTTTACCTTGGAAGCTGCCACGATCCATGCCTCTCCTTTAGCAATACCTGTAACCGTTCCATTTTCATCGACAGATGCACAATTTCCCCCGGAAACTACGCTCCAGGTAACTCCCTGATCTACTTTGTTTGCCGGAGCTACGATCGCTGACAGGCCAATGCTGCTGCCGACATTTACCTCGGCTGGCCCACTGACAGTAACCGAGTATGGTAAATAGGTGCCGCTTCCGTCTGTCACATTAAAGTAAAACTGCAGTTTGGAGCCGCTTGCCTGTCCTTTCACAGTGATCACAGCCTCTCCCTCTGCGAGAGCTTTGAACGTACCATCCTGATTTACCTGGATCACCTCTTCATTAGAAGATTCAAATACATAGGTCTCCCCATATGTTCTCTGCTCTTCTTCTGAGTAATCACTGCCATAGTTAAGCGATACCTGGATCTTATCACTGTCACCGACCGCTAAGCCATACGGACTGGAAGACGAATTTGCTTTCAAGTTCGTATCCAGAAGGCTCCCGCCCGTCGTACAGGTCAAACCACCTGATGCCACTGGAATCTTACTATACACATGAATCACATCTGTCTTCGTTCCCGACGTAACTTTAATCTCGGCATCTCCGATCTTTTTCGGCTTAACGGTCACAGTTGCAACGCCGCTGCCTTTCACATACTGCGGATCACTGATCTCTACGACATCGCTCCCTCTGGAGATTTCCCATGTGGCATCATCCGTCGTTGCTGCCGGATCGATCTTGGCCGTCAGTTTCACGCCATTATTTGCCACACTTCCTTTAACCGGCATGTAGAGAGATTTATTGGAACCATCCTCTGTATACATCGCCGGGTTTTGCTTTACAGTGTTATCCTCTGCCGCTGTGATCCGGACACTCTCCGTCGGTACATCCTCGACTGTCACCTGATAATTAAAGGTATGAGTATTGATCCAGTTATTAGCAGATGTTCCTCTCTGAAACCTGGTTCCCGCCTCGACGCGCACTGTAACCGGTTCCCTCATATACTGGCTTCCATGGAGAATCACAGAGTATGGCTCTTTAGTCATATCGACCTCTGCACGCAGTCCATTTACCTCCTCCGTCAATATATCCGTCTTTTCTGCACCATTTACGATATATACCTTGATTGCTCCATTCAGAACATCCTGATTAAACACATTCAATGGCAGCCTCAGCTCCGACCCAATCGGAACTACCTTACTCTCGTTTTCCTTATAAGAAAGTGTAAGTGTTGTGTTTCCTTCTACCCCAAACACACCGGAGACGGTATTCTTCCGAAGCGTTGCACTGGCCGGAATGGATACTGTCAGAAGACTTGGGACATCCTTTAGCACATTGGACCCGAGACTGCTTATGTTCTCCGGAAAAGCCACATTTCTCAGATAAGAACACTGCTCAAATAAATTATCCGATATCTGGGCTAACGGCGATTCTGAGAGATTAACCGCATCGATATTCGTCTGTTTAAAAGCGGCAGTTCCGATACCTGACAATTTTTTCGCCGTCGAAAAGTCAAGTTCGCTGAGACCTTTTTTCACCACTTTTGTACCATATTCATTGCGGTTCATATAATAAACAAGATCCCCGCTCGCACTGTCGGTTCTTTTATAGTCATCAATCTTCTCGAGAAGGGCACACTCTGCAAACGCATTACTTCCGATCGTCTCAAGGCTGCTCGGGAACTTCATCGACTCGAGAGAATAGCACTGATAAAATGCACTATTTCCGATGCTCATCAGGCTCGTTCCAAGTTTGCTCGTACTCCCTCCCTTTTCAAAGGACAGGTTATAACATTTCTGGAATGCAAAATCGCCGATCTTCTTTAATCCATCCGGAATATAAATAAACGAAAGACCGTGGTAATCATAATATTTATCACTAATGCGCAATGGATTTGTAATTTCTATGCCTGCCTCAGAAAACGTACTATTTTTTATCTCCGTGAGATCCTCCGGCAGGATAACACGGTTCAGATTAATACATTTTTCAAAAGCGCTTGCCCCAAGGTTGTCCCCCCGCAATGTATCCGGCAGAGTTACATTTTCAATTCCGAATACATAGGATAAGTTTATCGAACAGGCATCGGAATTTGAAACAGCGACATTTTCGATTGGTGATGAATTCACTACCTTTACATAATACGGGGTTCTGCCCGTTCCGCTGCTCACCGATACAGCATCAGCCAGATCATCCTGACCGCAGTATCTGGTCTCTGTCAGATTTACTTTCCTTTGTGAGGAATCATAATTATGAATACCGGCATAGATTCTCTTGCTGTATGCCCCTTCTCCGTCACCCCACTCACTGTATATCTCAAGCTTATTATTTCCTGTTCCCTGGAAACTTAACTTTGTATCATCCAGATACAGCTTCTGTGCTACAATATTCAGTTCAATATATTTTGCTTTTCCCTGTTCTGTCAATTTCCCATCATTATTAACAAGACCAGAAGAAACCAAAGTAGCAGAAGCAACGAGTTTCGTTCTGTCAACGTAAACGGTACGGCAATAATCCGTATCCCTATCAGCATGTTCATAGTCATAGATCAGAAACTCGCTCAGCCCTGTCGCTGACTGTTCTTTTACATCTGTTTTAAGGGCATATGTACGCACGCCGCTGACAGTTCCTGTCTGGCATTTCACACCGCAGCCGGCAAATGCCCTGTCCCCAACCGAAACCAGCCCATCGTTAAACTGGATGGTCCTTTCCTTTTTCTTCACGCTGTCACCGTCACGGTAGCCAATGACAGAAAGCTTTGTCTGGTTTTCAAATGCAGATTTTCCTATCCCCTTAAGTTCACCGGATACGATCACCTCTTCCAGTTTTGCCCCCGCTCCGGAACAATAAAACGCTTTTTCCGGTATTTCAGTAACTCCGTCTCCCAGACTGACCGAATAAAGATTGTAATTATTGGCAAATACAGACTCTCCTAAATCCGTGACACAATCCGGAATCTTCACCTCGGAGAGACCGCTCCTCGTTATCTTCTCTCCATAAAGATCTGTCACGATCATACCTTTGTCAGTCTTATAATACGTATAACAGTCTGAAAATGCGCTCTTCCCAATCGTCGTCAGCTTCGTTAATGGCATTAAAAATTCCGTAGACAAAAGGCTTTCACACCCACTAAATGCCGAATCCCCAATCGTCGTCAGCCCGGAAGACGCCTTCAGGCTGATCTCCGAAAGCAACGTACAATTCATAAAGGTTTCCTTCTGGATCTCTTTCAGGGAATCCGGAAGCGTGATTCTAATGAGAGAACTGTTTAAAAAAGCCCTCTCTTCGATCAATGTACAGCTTTCCGGTATCGTCAGGGATGTAAGTATCGTCGCATTAAATGCCAGTGTCTTGATCTCTTTCAGAGAATCCGGAAGCGTAAGGCTGGAAAGCCTGGCTGCTGCAAACCCATACTGATTAATGGTTGTCAGTTTTGTACATCCGGACAAATCCATGCCCACTAACCTTGCCCCTTGAAAACAGTTATTCCCAATATATGTAATTTTCTCCGGCAGCTTACTTTTTTCTGCATCCTCTGATTGCCCGATGATATAAAATTTCGTCCCGCCCGAACTGTCAGTTCCTACCCCGCTAAACAGTCCGTTTGACAGATAGGCAAGGTCATTCTGAAGCCCGGCTTTCGCAAGTTTCGAACAGTTCTGGAATGCGTTTGCCCCAAGATTTGACGCCGTTTTTACAGGAATCTCAACTTCTGTCAGACTGATACAGGAAGCAAACGCAGACGACCCGATTTTTAATTCTGGTTTTCCGGAAGAAGAATCCGGAAATTTCACTGTCTTCATCGCCTCACATCCGCTGAATGCGGAACTTCCGACCTCATTTACATTTGTGAGATCGACTACGTTTTCCTCTCCATTCCCGATTTTTAATGTGACAAGCTTGGTACAGGAGTCAAACGCATGATCCCCGATCTTCGTCACGGAAGCCGGGAGGGAAATTCTCGTCATCTCCTTGCAACTGGCAAATTCATCGTCCGGAACCTCTGTTACAGAAAGACTTGAAAGATCAAATTCGGAGGCGGAACGCGCCCATCCCACACCCTCGATCGTGCTTACACTCAGTCCGGACAGATCAATCTTTCCCGCATAACTGGTCAGGTAGACACCATAGACATCCTCTGTATACACAGAGTCACTCCCATATTTTGCCACGATCTGGCCGGCAGTCATGCCGGACAGCTCTTGCAGAACTGCCTGCGCATCATCAGCCGCAGAAGTATCCCCTTTATTTTGTGCCGTTTCAAATCTTTTCTGTGCATTCGCAAGGATCTTATAAAAATTAAGTACCCGCGAATCCTTGATATGGGTTGCCGACAGATTCTCAGTATCCCCCATTGTACTCCCCTTTGACGCTGCCTCCGCTTCTTTGGCAGGCGTCGTTGTCAACTGGATGCTCGTCAGCACAAGTGCCAGCACAAGCACAATACTGAGAAGCCTCCTTAAAACTGGTTTCTTTTTTCTCATACAAATTCTCCTTTTGGTTTTATGCAATGTATTCTGATACATCTCAATATAGTTTTATATTACAACCATTCCGGGAAGAAGTCAAACCATTTTCCTACAAAAAAGACTGCCCTTATGACAGTCTTTTCTGCTTATTCCCAAACAGGTGCACATGTGTCCTGCTTTGTTATTCTTTGATCTTTGCATTCTGTCCCACAAAATCTACCACCTTATTTGTAAGTAATGTAGTCTCGTAATATTTCTCGATCGTGATCGACGCCCCGTAAAGCTCTTCAAATGACTTCCTTAACTCGGCCTCTTCCTGTCCGGCCTGCTCCGATACGCTGGCGATCTCAGCCTTCACCTCATCCTCTGTCACCGTAATGTTCTCTTTCGCAGCGATCACCTCTGCTATGAGCTGGGTCTTGGCAATGCTCTCTGCTGCCTTCTGAAGGCTTTCATTATAAGTAGTCTCATCCATCTGCATCGCTTTGAGGAATTCATTGAAGTCACTGTAGCCATATTGTTTTGACGTATATTTATAATAAGCATCTAACTGCCCCTTACAAACCGCCACGAGGCTTTCCGGATACTTTTTGACCTCTACTTTTTCCTCAAGCTGTCCATATGCTGTCTGTCCTGCGGAATCCTTTTTATCCTTTGCCAGCTTTTCTTTCGTCGCTGCCCGATATTCCTCAACTGTCTTTTGTTCCGTCTTTTCAGCCACAAACTTATCTGTCAGTTCCGGCACGACAGTCTCTGAAATATAGTTGAGAGTGATCGTAAATACCGCAGGCTTCCCTTTCAGCTCTTCGTTGCCATAATCCTCCGGGAATGTAACATTGATATCCTTTGTCTGGCCAACCTTCATTCCGATGATACCGTCGTCAAATCCCGGAATATAGCCGGAAGATCCAAGTGTGATCGTCTGATCTGTCGCACTGCCATTATCAAATGCTTCCCCGTCGATTTTTCCAACAAAATCAATATTTACGGTATCATCTTTTTTACATTTACCCTTTTCGATTTTATTTGCTGTTGAGTTCTGACCAAGAAAAGAATCGATCTCAGCCTGAACATCTTCGTCACTGACCGTACAATCTACTTCAATCCCTTTGTACTCCGGAAGTGTGACACACTCCGCAGCATCATAATCTTCTACGACTGCAGAACCGCTTACCGACATATCCTCTCCGGTAAATTTCGATCTGATCTCATCCCATGAACATCCTGTGAGCATCAATGACACCGACAGGAATGTACTTATGATAAATGCTCTTTTTTTCAATTTCTTTTCCTCCTATCGCCCGGACCGGGCTGTCTCATTTTCACAATTTTTTGTCTTATTCATTCTGATGCAATGCTTTTGACAAGCGCCCAAAATATAAGACTAGATATTATTTTATCATAACTTATAGGAAAAGGAAAGTGAAAGTTTTATGAAGTTTGTGTGTCTGTTTTTCCGTTTCCGTATTTCCATGTCAAAAGATTTGCCCGCATGGGCGCTTTCGCTAAATAAGTGCGTAGCGGTATGGATGTTGAAACTACCAACATCTCATACCGACGCACTTATAACCCATGCTTTGCAAATCTTTTGACATGGAAATACGGGAATTCTGAAAAATCAGATATTATTCACCGAACGTTGCAAAGCTTCATACAGTAATGGGAGCATTTCCCATAGCCTCTTTCATGCTTTTTACATATTCTCCCACTTTCTCCACACAATCTTTCCCATACTCTCCCACGATCCGCACAATGGCGCTTCCCACAATGACGCCATCGGATATCTCCGACATTTCCTTTGCCTGTTCAGGCGTCGAGATCCCAAAGCCGATCGCACAGGGAATGTCCTTTACTTTCTTTACTTCCCGTATCATGTCAGCGACCCCTTTGTTGATCGTGCTTCGGACACCCGTCACGCCAAGGCTGGACACGCAATAGACAAATCCACCTGCCTCACTGGCGATCGTCCGGATCCGGTTCTTTGACGTCGGAGCGATGAGCGATATGACTACCTGGCCATATTTTTCAAACACCTTTCCCATCTCATCTTTTTCTTCAAATGGTACATCTGGTACGATCACCCCTGCCATACCAAGCTCCTTTGCACGTTTTGCAAATTTTTCAATTCCATAGACAAAGATCACATTGGCATATGTCATAAATACCATCGGAACATGGATCTGATCCCTGATCCGGCTGATCATATCAAAAATCTTGTCAGTCGTCGTTCCGGATGCAAGCGCCCGCTCATC
Source organism: Lachnospiraceae bacterium (assembly GCA_021770615.1). The sequence continues at coordinate 114,139 of JAETQR010000005.1, forward strand.
TGCCTGCTGGATGACCGGCCCCTCTGCCACCGGATCCGAAAACGGAATCCCGATCTCGATCAGATCCGCCCCATTTTCCTGCATTGTAAGAAGAAGTTTTTCTGTCGTCAAAAGATCCGGATCCCCAGCTGTGATAAATGGAATAAATGCCTTTTTATCCTGAAATGCATCTGCTATCTTATTCATAAATTTGAACCCCCCTGTATCTTGCAATGGCCGCCACATCTTTGTCGCCGCGGCCCGAAATATTTACTACGATAATCTGGTCTTTTCCCATCGTCGGCGCTAGCTTTCTTGCATAGGCAAGGGCATGGGAACTCTCGATGGCCGGTATGATCCCCTCCATACGGGAGAGATATTCAAACGCAGACACCGCCTCTTCATCTGTGACCGGAACATACTCGGCTCTCTTTGTGTCGTGAAGATAAGCGTGTTCCGGCCCGATTCCCGGGTAATCAAGCCCGGCAGAAATGGAATAGACCGGTGCGATCTGTCCATATTCATCCTGGCAAAAATAGGATTTCATCCCATGGAACACTCCCGGTGACCCGTTTGCGATCGTCGCCGCATTTTTATCCGTCTCCACCCCGTGTCCTGCCGCCTCACAGCCAATGAGCTGTACCTGCCCGTCAGGAATAAAATCATAAAATGCCCCCATGGCATTACTGCCGCCGCCCACACAGGCGATCACGGCATCCGGAAGTTTTCCCTCCCGCTCCAAAAGCTGCTGCCGGATCTCTTTGCCGATCACACTCTGAAAATCTCTTACGATCTCCGGAAATGGCGCCGGCCCCATAACAGAACCGATAACATAATGGGTGTCCTCGATCCGGTTCGTCCACTCTCTTAACGTCTCATTGACCGCATCTTTCAACGTCTGGGTTCCGCTTTCTACCGCATGTACTTTCGTTCCAAGAAGCTCCATCCGAAATACATTGAGCGCCTGTCTTTCCGTGTCCTCTTTTCCCATGAAAACCTCACACTCCATGCCTAAAAGCGCTGCTACCGTAGCCGTCGCCACCCCGTGCTGTCCGGCTCCCGTCTCGGCGATCAGTCTGGTCTTTCCCATCTTTCTGGCAAGAAGCGCCTGCCCGAGTGCATTATTGAGCTTATGGGAACCGGTATGGTTTAAATCCTCCCGTTTCAGATAGATCTTAGCTCCTCCCAGATCTTTTGTCACACGGTCCGCATAATATAACAAAGACGGACGCCCCACATAATTTTCGAGTAATTCCTTATATTCCCGGACAAACTCCGGATCGTCTTTATATTTCCGGTATGCCTCCTCCAGTTCGATCACCGCATTCATAAGTGTCTCCGGCACATACTGCCCGCCATGGACACCAAACCGTCCTCTTGACATTTCTATTTCCTCCATTTCTTTTCTTCTTATTATAAAATGTGTCAGCTCATCGATGGATACGACCGCACGAGCTCCACAACTCTTTTTATCTTTTCCTTATCTTTATAACCGTCCGTCTCCACGCCTCCGCTGACATCGACACCAAGACACATTCCCCGCCCTGCGGCATGATCCAGCGCACTGACCAGATTCCCTTCATGAAGACCGCCCGCAAGAAAATATGGGTGTACCAGTTTTTCCGGGATGAGGTCCCATGAAAAGGTCTCTCCGGTTCCTCCGTACCGGCCAGCCCGGTATGTGTCTAATAAAAGATAGTCACAGGACAACTGGTCTGCCTGCAGGATGCAGTCTCTGTCCTTTGCCCGGACCGCCTTAATGACAGGAAGGCCGGTCTCTCTTTTTAGAAAAATAATATCTTCTTCCGTCTCGTCTCCGTGCAGCTGGATGACATCGATCACACCATCGTTTGCAAGCCCTGTTATAAATTCCGGCGGCGCATTGACAAATACACCAAAAACTTTGATCCTCCGGTCTAACATCCGGTACAGGTCAGCCGCTTTTTCACGGCTTACTTTTCTCCTTGTATCAGCAAATACAAAACCTGTAAAATCAGGAAGCGTTTCATTCAGAAAATGGACATCCTCCGTGCGGCGTATTCCGCAAATCTTGATCTTCATGCCTTTTTTGCCTCCCCGCCAAAGTTCTGTCCGCCCTTTCCCCGCAGTTCTTCAAGCTTCGCTTTCTTATCCTGGCTTCTCATAAATGTCTCGCCGATCAGCACGCCATTTACCCCGCCCCGCTCAAGCGCCTCAATATCTTCTCTCGTGCGGATCCCACTCTCTGCCACGAATAATATTTCTGAAGGGATATTCTCCCTCAGACGCAGACAGTTATTGATATCCACCTGAAAGGTCTTTAGATCCCGGTTATTGACACCGATGATCCCGGCTCCGGCACGGACTGCCATCCCGATTTCTTCTTCGTCATGGGCTTCCACAAGCGCCGAGAGTTCCAACTCCTTACAAATTCCCAGCCATCGGTGGATCGTCTCCTCCTCCAGAAGGGAGCAGATCAAAAGCACAGCATCTGCCCCGATCGCCTTCGCCTCGTAGATCATATATTCATCGACCGTAAAATCTTTTCGCAAAAGCGGCGTCTTCACTACCTCCCGTATTTCACGGAGATATTCTGTACTTCCCATAAAATAATCCGGTTCCGTCAGGATTGACATACAGTCCGCCCCTGCCGCCTCATATTCCTTTGCGATTTCCACATAAGGAAAATGTTCTGCGATGATCCCTTTCGAGGGAGACGCCTTCTTGATCTCACAAATAAAAGAAACCCCGGGCGTTCTAAGTTTATCTTCAAAAGGAAATATACCTCTCTTTTTTACTGAATATGCCCTTTTTTTCATCTCCGCCAGGGAAATATCCTGACGGCACATCTCCACCCTTTTTCTCGTCGCCTCAGCGATCTCATCTAATATCATACGGATCTCCTTTGCTTACGCATTGCTCGCAGCGATAAATTCTTCCAGTTTTTCCAGTGCCTTTCCGCTATCAATACACTCTGCTGCCCGTTTCACACCCTCTTCCATCGTAATGCCCGGTGTTCCGATATAAATGGCGATTCCGGCATTTAAAAGGATGACGTCACGTTTTGCCCCCCGCTCTTTACCGGAGAGGATATCCCTTGTGATACGTGCATTATCCTCCGGCGTCCCTCCGGTCAGTTCTTCCGCTTTACAGCGTTTTAGTCCAAACTGTTCCGGCGTGATGTCAAAGGACGTCAGCTCCCCTTCCCTGATCTCACAGCAGTGTGTCGCTCCCGTGAGTGTGATCTCATCAAGACCGTCATTTCCGCAAACTGCCATCCCGCGTTTCACTCCGAGATTACTCAGTACCTCAGCAAGTTTCTCCACCAGTTCTTTATCATAGACACCTAAAAGCTGCAGCGAGGCATTTGCAGGGTTTGTAAGAGGGCCAAGAATATTAAACATTGTTCTCTCTCCCATCTCCTTCCGGACAGGTCCTACATTTTTCATGGAAGAATGATGGGACTGGGCAAATAGAAAACTCATTTTTGTATCGTCAAGAATCTTCTGTATTTTATCCACATCGACCATAATATTGACGCCAAGGCTTTCCAATACATCCGCTGCTCCGCTCTTACTCGACACACTCCGGTTTCCATGCTTTGCAACCGGAATACCGGCAGCAGCGATCACAAACGCAGAAGTCGTGGAAATGTTAAATGTTCCGGCTTCGTCACCTCCGGTCCCAACAATCTCTAACACATCGTAAGACGGGGTAAGCTGTTTCGCCATGTCCCTCATCACCCGGGCGGACGCTGTGATCTCAGTGATCGTCTCCCCTTTCATGCGCAGGGCTGTGAGATAAGCAGCCATTTGTACCTGTGAGGCCTCGCCCGACATGATTTCTCTCATAACTTCCTTTTCCATCTCATAATCCAGATCTCTTCCATTGATCACTTCGTGTAATGCTTCCTGTATCATATCTTTCACCATTCCTTTCTTAGTCTGACAATGCTAACTTATTTCCAAAAAATTTTTCAAGATCACTCTGCCATCCGGTGTGAGTATGGACTCCGGATGGAACTGAAGCCCGTAAATGGGATGCTTCCTGTGTTTTACTGCCATCACTTCATTGTTGTCATCTACCGAGATCACACTTAATTCCTCCGGAATTGTATCAATATCTGCGATCAGTGAGTGGTATCTCGCCACATCGATACGCTCCGGCAGTCCTTTAAAAATAGCATCGGAACGATCGATTTTTACATTGCTCTTTTTCCCATGCATCAGCTGTCTGGCGTGGCAGATCGTGGCTCCAAACACCTCGCAGATCCCCTGATGCCCAAGGCAGACGCCGAGGATCGGGAACTTCCCCTTTAACTGTTCTACCACTTCCTCACATACCCCGGCATCTTTCGGATATCCCGGTCCCGGGGAGAGTATGATGTGGGATGGGTTTAACGCCTCAATTTCCTCTACGGTCATCTCATCATTTCTTATCACCCGGATATCCGGATTTAGTTCCCCGAGCAACTGCACAAGGTTATACGAAAAACTGTCATAATTGTCAATCAATAATATCATGTCTTCCCTCCATTCCCGCAAAACAAATCACGTACCTTTATATCATGCCGGCATTTTCAATCGCATCGATCACTGCCTTTGCCTTATTTGCCGACTCCTCATATTCCAGTTCCGGTTTGCTGTCCGCCACAATTCCACCCCCGGCCTGCACATAAACTTTATCATCTTTTTTCACTGCCATCCGTATCGCAATACAGGTGTCCAGATTTCCGCTGAAATCAATGTATCCAAGTGCACCGCCATAGATTCCCCTCGGTTCACTCTCCAGCTCATCAATGATCTCACAGGCCCTTATTTTCGGTGCCCCGGAAAGAGTTCCTGCCGGAAGTACCGACCGGACAGCGTCCAGGGCATCGCAGTCATCCCGGATATCTCCCTCCACCTGCGAGCAGATGTGCATGATCTTTGAATACTTATGGATCATCATGTACTCTGTCACCTCAACAGAGGAATATTTTGAAATCCGCCCCAGGTCATTGCGGCCAAGATCCACGAGCATATTGTGTTCCGATAATTCCTTTTCATCTCCCAGAAGCTCTTCCATCAATGCTTTATCTTCTTTTTCCGTCTTGCCTCTCGGCCGGGAACCCGCCACCGGAAATGTAGTAAGCCGCCCGTCCTGCAATCTCACAAGTGTCTCCGGCGAAGTACTCATGATCTCCACGTCATCCAGATTCATATATACCATATACGGAGATGGGTTTGTAGTTCTGAGGACACGGTATGGGTTGATCAGGCTTCCTTTATAGTCACTGACAAATCTTCTCGAAATAACTGCCTGAAAAATATCCCCGTCCCGGATATATTCTTTTGTCTTCTCCACGATTTCCTCATATTCCTGCTTCGATACATTACATCGGAAATCCACTCCGCTATAGGCCTCTTCCTCCCCGATCTCCGTATGTCCCTGGATCATATGGATGATCGTGGACAGATCGGAAAGCGCGTTTTCGTAATTTTCCCGGATATCACCTTTTGTGGACACATTGGCTACAATGACGATCTTCTGCCTGAGCTGGTCATAGGCGATGACTTTGTCAAACAACATAAGGTCATAGTCCTTAAAATCTCCCCGGCTGATGTGGAGCTTCGGCTCCGCATGTGCGATCATCGCATAGGCGAAATATCCTACGAATCCACCGGTAAATGGCGGCATATCATCCAGTTTGGGAGATTTGTATTCTTTCAGGATATCACGCAGGACCTGAAACGAGTCGTCTGTGTGTATTACCTGTTCACTGCCATCTTTTTCAATCACGACTTCTCTTTCCGAACAGGAGACACGCATCACCGGGTCATATCCAAGAAACGAATAGCGCCCCCATTTTTCTCCCCCCTCCACACTTTCCAAGAGATAAAACCGCTTATTTTCAGCAGCGATCTTTCTCAACAATGTGATCGGGGTAATGATATCTGCAAAAATTTCTTTTTTCACCGGAACGATATCATATTCGCCGGCATATTTTTTGATTTCTTCTATGGTCTGGTTTTGTATCATTGAGGCATCCTCCTTATTCTTTGCGTCCGGGCCACGCTATTCTTCGCGGCACAATCAGCCGCTCATCATATACGGCATTCGCCGCATATTCCGGAAATCATACAATTCTTTGCGAGCAAGCTCGGGTTGTTTTCCTCTACCCATGAGCCACGCTATTCTTCGCGGCACAATCAGCCGCTCATCATATACGGCATTCGCCGCATATTCCGGAAATCATACAATTCTTTGCGAGCAAGCTCGCACGGATTGTTTTCCTCTGCCTATGAGCCACGCTATTCTTCGCGGCACAATCAGCCGCTCATCATATACGGCATTCGCCGCATATTCCGGAAATCATACAATTCTTTGCGAGCAAGCTCGCACGGATTGTATGATTTCCGGAATGCGTGGCTCATTGCTGGCATTAAAAAAAGCTTTTGTCCTGTTTCCCATTCGGGAAAAGGGACAAAAGCTTACATTGCTTCTGCGGTACCACCCAGATTGGCCATATATATGACCCACTCATCATGCACAACCATGCACTCCTGCAGATAACGGTTCAGGTCTCCGTCAGCGTCTACTCAATACTCGATCCGTATACATATCTTTCAAGCTGCCCTCTCAAGTCCATTCACAACGAACATGCTGCTGTATCACACCAACCTACAGCTCTCTGAAAACATGAACTCGTTCCTACTACTCTTGATCATCGGTTTGTTAACAGTATATCACTTTTTTTTTAATTGTCAACAAAAAATTTATTGGTCTCAATACTGCGGCACGATCTCCGGCATAAAAAACCGCCCTGCAAATAGCGAATTTACAAGTATATCATAGTCTTCCTTTGTAAGTGACGTCCTCATCTGGCCAAATGTATTACTTTCATCATAATACTCGCTGCTCATTCCCGATATACTTTTTGTATTATCCGCATCAAATCTCATGATCTTATTCATACCCGGGATATTATTCCATGTACCCCATTCACTCAACAACTCCCCATTGGGATTTCCCGTCATAAGAAAATTACCGACGTATTTCTGCATTACGGAAGTAAGATCCTGCCTTCCCGGCTTATTCGTTTCTGACAAAGCATTCGGTGCATATGCTGTGTAACTGTTTTTATAGCTTTTGCGCAGAAAATCTTTTCCTGCTCCATGGAACGCCCCTACATATGTGCTATAGAAGCTATCCGTTATGGCTGCATTTGTCCCCCAGTAAAACCGGTAAGCATACACAGGTGCATGGGCCATATCCTGATTCAGGAGATTTGCCGTTTTTTCGATATAATGTCCCGACTGCAGCATGCTTCCGTATTTCACTCCGTTTGCCACCAGATTCGACATCTGTGACGAAGGAATGGTATTTGCCGCATCATCCACATTCAAAATCAGATTCCCACTCCATGCATAGGAGGAAAATTCGCTCGCATCACTCCCCAATATAATAGGAACACGGTTATAATTCCCGGAACGGATCACCGAAAAACCATCCTTCGGAATGACTACGCCGTCGTTGAATCCCTGCGGAAAATTCGCTAACCGCAATGACGATGAACGGTACATACCAGCGACCTCTGCCGTCGTAAGGTTCTGGAACAGGTTGCGTATCACATCATCAGACGCTGCATCCAAAAATTTCTGCGCACTCTTTTTATCGGGATACGTTCCCCGTTTTACAAGAATCGAAGCAAGCTTGTCTTCCGCAGACTTCTCTCCATCTTCATTCGTACATGTATTGCATCCGCCGCTAAATATGATCGCCTTTTGAAAGAGCCCCTGCATACCCGGCGAGATCATGCAGAGCAGGGCATTTCTCGCTCCTGCCGAAAACCCGGACAACGTTACATTTCCCGGATCCCCGCCAAAATTTCCAATCTCATCCCGCACCCATGTAAGCGCCGCCTTGATATCTAAAAGGGCAAAATTTCCACTGTTTTCTTCCGCTGTTCCGGTCCGGAGCGCCGGATGGCTCAAATAACCAAATGCTCCCAGCCTGTGCTCTACCGTCACTACGATACAATTTGCCGCAGCAGCAAAATTCCCAAAATTTACGTTTGACGTGCCGGAACCATTGCCCCCGCCATGGATATACACCATGACCGGAAGATTTTTTCCCGCGTTATTTGGACGGGTGACGTTGACATACAGACAATCTTCTGTCCCTGTATAAGTAGTGCCATCACCATACTGTGCCGCCTGCTGCTTTGGAGTTGTCACATTAAGTGTACCGCTCCATGGAGTTACCGGCTGTGGCGCTTTCCAACGATTCGCCCCTGCTGTGGAAGCACCATAAGGAATCCCATACCACACAAGCGATTTGCTACCCGAAGAAGATTCCCATGTTCCTTTTACTGCCCCCTTCGAAGTCATCACCGTAAATTTGGGTTGAACCTTCACTTTTACTTTTTTCTTTGCATGACCATCTTTTGAAGTGATCGTTATAACAGAATTTCCATCTTTCACAGCTGTTATTTTGCCGGTCTTTGACACCGTAGCCACTGCCGGATCCGAAGAACTATAAAACATTTTTTTATTGGAAGCACTTGAAGGAGATACGGAAGCTTTCAGCTTTGTAGTGTCCCCTGACGACAGTTCTACTTTTGTAGAATTCGCTTTGATCCGGGAAACTTTTTTCCCGACTGTAACCTTTATCGCAAGCATCTTTTTCTTCTTGCTGTTATATCCGCGAAGATACGTGCTTCCTTTTTTCAGCCCCTTGATCTTTTTATTCCGGATGACCTTTATGATCTTTTTATTTCCTGATTTCCACGTTAATTTGCTGTATTTACTTTTGTTCGGCGAGGTAAGGGGGTTATTTTTTATGATTGTTGTAATCGTAACTCTCTTTCCCTTCGTCAGTGTGTAGGCCGGCTTTTCGGCAGCACTTACACCTCTTATATTCAGATTCAGGATTATGATCCCGAAAAAAAATAAGCTTATTTTAATGATCTGTTTTTTCCATTTGTGACCCATACTTACCTCCATTTGTGCGTAGAACTTTCTGTATTTCTTACCTTACCAGTCCGATAAGCCAAAAATATGTCAGAAAAAATTTTTATTTAAAAAAGAACGCATAGAATTTCTTCCACACATTCCCATGGTAATAAAATCAATCCTCAATATTCAGCCTATCCGTAATTATATCGGCTGCAATTCCTTTTCCAGTTTAAGTACCTGTTCAAGAGCAAGTATTACGTTATTTCCCATAACGCCGTTACCAATTCATCAACCGGATAGTGTTTCAAATTACCTGTTACTAATCGAGCTTTACAAGTTCTAGCTACATCATAGAAAATTCTATCTTTTTCATCTTTCATTGGAATATCAGATTTGATAACTTCAATCCAGACAGCATTTTGCTTAAACCATGTCAGAAGAAAAGTAATAATATCCTCATCAAAGCAAAATTTTTCACGATGCAGCACATCCTGATATTCCTGAAATATTTCTTCACTTATCATAACAGTATATTTCCTATCAAATGCATCTGACAACACTTGAAAAGCCCTGCTATCTCTAGAAAGCAGAGCAGACACAATAATATTTGTATCAATCACTAATCTCAATATTACCTCTCACTCCTATAATTCTGTATTTCCCGGTCAATTTCTTCCATAGTCATTGGATTCTTATTCACATACTTTTCACGAGCTGCACGCAACACAGTAGACGGTTTATCTGCCAAACGATCAATAAGCATGATTACCATCTGAAAATCATCTGAAGATAAAGACTCCAACTTTGCTGTTATATCTGGAGTTAACATCATAAAACCACCTCCTGCCAGACTTTTCTTTTTCCTTAGTATACCACACCACTTCTATATTTACAATCAGCGAAATGATATGTATTTTATAATGTGACATCCTATTTTCGGCATTTCCCTTTGGTGCAACACCGACACCGATATCGGGGTGTAGGTGGGAAAGTTGCATATGGGAGTTTGTTCAGAAAATGTGAGATTGTAGAACACCACATGTGAATAAAGGCTTGGCGCCGCCCGGCTATGCTAACAAATCATATTTATTTATACAATAAAATCCCCATGAAAAATCCTTTGTAAACTTTGTTTTATTTTTCTACTTGTAGGAAACCGGTATCATATATTTGCCATCTACAGCAGTATCAAATAGAATCAATGAAACCTCTTTACCATCCAAAGAATAATTCATTGTTTGAAAAAGAAAGTTATCACTTCCTGTTTTTTCAGCATTCTTCGTTTAGATTATAGCCCTCAAAATCTTCATAATTTTGTTTTTCCATCTGCGAAGTCGCATTTCTATATTTCATCATTGGAATAAACCATTTAACAGAAAGCACTCCTATACATACAATAAAAATAATCAACGCAAAACCAATACTCGTCAACTTAATTCTCTTTTTCATACATTACATGTTCCGAAGTAAAACCTTCATAATTATAACTATTAAATTCTAGCACATTTTCACCCTACTTTTCCACATTTTTCTTATAATCTAAACTTGCTCACAACAAGTAGTACTCTTTAAAATTTCATAAGTTTGTATAAAAGGGTGCGTCAAAAAACGCACACCAAAATTTATAACATATAGTCATTCCGGCAACAGGGCACCTTCCTATAAAGATCAGCGTGTAAAAAAGAGCTCTGTCAAAATTATCTTTTTTATTTCCAGCTCATCGACTGGTACTCCACAACCCGTTCTCTGAGGATCAGATCGTTCAAGGCCTGCTCCGTCGCTTTGTTCTCAAATAAAACCGCATTGATCTGCTCGACGATCGGCATACTCACATGATATTTGTTCGCAAGCGCCATCGCCGCCTTTGCACAGTTTACTCCCTCGATCGCCTGACGGATCTCCTGTTTTGCTTCCTCGAGCGTCTTCCCTTTCCCGAGAAGGTACCCACAGTTATGATTTCGGCTGTGGGTACTTGTACACGTCACGATCAGGTCGCCGATCCCGGATAACCCAAAAAATGTCTCCATCTTTCCACCGAGTTCCATCCCGAGACGGCTTATTTCTACGATCCCTCTCGTCATAAGCGCTGCCTTCGTATTGTCGCCAAGCCCCATTCCATCAAGTATCCCTGCTGCCAGAGCGATGACATTTTTCAATGCTCCCCCCAGTTCGATCCCGACGATATCCGGACTCACATATACCCGGAAATTATTTCCCATAAACACATCTTGAATGAACGTTGCTGTCTTCTCGCTCTTGGCTCCAACTACAACTGTAGTCGGCATTCCCTTTGACACCTCTTCGGCATGACTCGGGCCGGAAAGCACCGCTACATCTGCTTTTGGCAGCTCGTCCTCCAATATTTCACACATTGTCATCAATGTATTTTCTTCAATTCCTTTTGCCACATTTACCACGATCTGTCCTTCCTTGATATAAGGCTCTGCCTCATTTGCCGTGGAACGGATAAATGGAGACGCTGTGGAAAACACAATGATATCCATATCTTCACATGCGGTCTGCAGGTCATCCTCGATCACGATCGACTCCGGAAGCTTCACCCCGGGAAGGCGGTCTACATGCTCTCTCTTTTCCCTGAGCATATCCGTCTCTGTTTTGATCTTTGACCACACAGTCACTTTATGTCCATTATTTGCACATAAGATCGCCAGTGCTGTTCCCCAGCTTCCGGCTCCTAAAAAACTGATCCTTTTCACTCTCTTTTTCCTCCGTTTATTTTTTCCTCTGTCCTAATTTATTCTCTGTTCCATTTAAAAGCCTTTTTATATTGGCACTGTGCTTTATGTAAGCCAAAATCGTAAACATCAGGCTTATCACAAGGATCACGGGAAAATATGCACTGCCACGATACGTCAGAACAGAAAAAATTGGAATATACCATACTACGATCAACGATCCAAGAGACACATAGCGTGTCAAGGCAACTACTGCGATAAACAGCGCCAGCCCGATCAGGATCAGCTTCAGATCCATTGTGGATACTACGATCACTGCTGCCGATACAGCGATTCCTTTTCCCCCTTTGAATTTCAGGGTAATTGGAAAATTGTGCCCGAGAACCACACCCAGTCCGGCAAACAGGGTAAACATATATGTCAGGTCAGCGGAATATCCCATGTGGGCACAGTAGATAAATTTTACAGCCAGTGTGGGTACAAACGCTTTTAAAAGATCTCCCAGAAAAGTCAGTGCCCCGGCTTTGGCCCCCATTGACCGAAGAGCGTTCGTCGTCCCGATATTTCCACTTCCCGTCGAGCGGATATCCATTCCCTGGCTTTTCCCGACGATATATCCGGTAGAAAAACATCCAAATACATATCCAATGACCAATATGACGATTCCAGTCAAAATATATATCAGCACTTTTACTTCTCCTTTCGCTCGCGAATAAACATCCGGATCGGCGTACCAGTGAACCCAAATGTATCACGGATCCGGTTTTCAATATATCTCTGATACGAAAAATGCATCAGCTCCCTGCTATTTACAAAGAGAACAAATGTCGGCGGTTTGATACTGACCTGCGTCATATAATATATTTTCAGCCTCTTCCCTTTATCCGAAGGCGGCTGCTGCATGGCAACTGCCTCCATGAGGATCTCATTGAGTACCCCGGTCTGGATGCGCAGTGAATGAAACTGGATCACTTTCTCAAGCAGTTCAAATACCCGGTTTGTCCTCTGTCCGGTGAGCGCCGAGATAAACACGATTTCAGCATAGGGAACAAAGGAAAGGATTTCTCTGACCCGCCCGGTATATTCCTTCACCGTGTTATTATTCTTTTCCACTGCGTCCCATTTATTCACTGCAATGATAAGTCCCTTTCCCCTGTCATGGGCAATCCCCGCGATCTTGGCATCCTGTTCTGTCACACCCTCTACGGCGTCGATCATAAGAATGACCACATCCGAACGCTCGATCGCTGCTACTGTTCTTATGATACTATACCTCTCTAAGTCCTCTTTGACTTTATTTTTTCTCCGGATACCGGCTGTATCGATAAAGATATATTCTTTCCCATCCCTCACGATCTCCGTATCGATGGCATCTCTCGTCGTTCCCGCAATATCTGAGACAATTACCCGGTTTTCCCCTAACAGTTTATTCACGAGGGATGATTTGCCTGCATTCGGTTTTCCAACGATCGCGATCTTAGGCCTTTCATCCTCTTCTTCTTCAAATTTTCCGGGATCAATATGCTCAAGGACAGCGTCCAGCATATCGCCGATGCCAAGCTTGGATGAAGCAGAGACCGGATGCGGATCGCCAATCCCAAGATTATAAAATTCATATACATCCGGCATGAATTTTTCAAAATTATCCACTTTATTCACGACAAGAACGACAGGTTTGCCCGATCTCCGCAGCATATCTGCCACCTTGAAATCCGCATCGACAAGTCCCTGCCGTACATCCGTAATAAATAAGATCACATCTGCTGTATCGATCGCAATACCCGCCTGCTCCCTCATATGGGAAAGCATGACATCTTTCGTCCCCATCTCGATCCCCCCGGTGTCGATCATGGACATATTACGGTTCAGCCATGTGATATCCGCATAGATCCGGTCTCTGGTAACACCAGGATAATCTTTTACGATGGATATTTTTTCTCCTGCAAGCGTGTTGAACAACGTAGACTTTCCCACATTCGGCCTTCCCACGATTGCAATGATCGGTTTACTCATAATACTTCCTCTTCTTTAATTTAAACATATTCCTTTGTATCCATAAATATTCTACAGGAATCTTCACTTAAAATCAATAACTTTTCATACATATTGATCCGCAATCTCTTTTATCTTCTCCGGATGCTTCTCACGAAATTCCATATAAGTAAGCCCCTCTGACTGCACCGCATGTCCCAGCTCGGCAAAAAATTCCGGGATCTGTTCTGCAAACATGACGCCAAGTTCCTCGCCAAACCGCTCTTCTCCCTCGGTCTCACAACCATTATCGTAGATAGCAAAAGCGTCTTTCATACCCTCTTCTGACTTTTTCTTTCCACCCCGCAGTCCGATCACCGCAGTCTGATGGGCCGAGCACGAAGAAGGGCATCCTGAAATATGGATCTCCGGAAGAACCCCATCTGCAAAATTTTCTTTTCTGACACGTTCCACACATTCTTTCAACAGCGCCTGGGACCGTCCGATCCCCTGCTGACAGATGGCTGCACCGATACAGGCTGTGGATCTTTCAAATGCTGTCTCAGCCCCATCCTCTGTGACCGAAAGCACTTTTAACGCCTCTTTAGCCGTCAGGTTTATGATATACATCCCCTGTGTCGGTGTCAGACGGAGTTTGATATCCTGCATGTCCTTCGTCAGCTCATATATTTTCTGCCAGAAATCCGAAGGTACTTCACCTCCCACCGGATGATAAGAAACCGCATACAGTCCCGGCTGCTTTTGGGCGATCACACGGGAGGAACCGTTTACTTCAGAAAGATCCGGCGTGTCAGCCCCCTCACTTTCCTTTTTGATCTCTGTGGCATCACTGATCTGAAGTTTTAAATCTCCCTGCTCCAGATTTTTCCCTAGTTTCTCCTGAAAGATCCTTTTTAACTCCTCTGCCCCCAGCGTGTCCTGAAGATATCTTGTCCGGGATCTTGCCCGGTTTTCATAATTCCCATATTCTGTAAATATTTCTACCATTGTTTTTATGGGGTAGAGCACATCTTCCGGCTCCACATCCTCCGCCACCAGAACACCGAGCTTCGGATTCATTCCAAGTCCTCCGGCCGCATACACATCAAATTTGTGGTTATCCTTCGCCACAAAGCCAAGATCACGAAACGTAACATGGGTCTCATTTTTCCTGTTGCTTGAAAATCCGACCTTTAATTTGCGGGGAAGCTTTACTTTCCCGATAAAATCCAATAGATAGTCAGCCGCCTCTTTGGCATAGGGAAGAACATCAAAACTCTCCTCTTTTTCAACGCCGGAAAGCGGAGTGCACATGACATTCCGTGGAAAATCTCCACCTCCCCCGCGGGTGATGATCCCATGTTCCCACGCTTCCTCCACAAGCTTACATACATCTTCCTTAGTCAGATCATGCAGTTGTACCGTCTGGCATGTCGTAAGATGTGTCAGTCCGATCTTATAGTTGCGGACGCTTTCTGCGATAAATTGCAGGTTTTCTTTATTGATCTCCCCTCCAGCCAGACGGAGCCTGAGCATACTCCGCTCTCCTCCCCGCTGGGCATAACTTCCAAATCCTCCGGAAAAACTTTTGTACTCCGGCACAGTGATCTCTTTCCGGTAAAATTTTTCCGTCATTTCAAAAAATTCCTGCAGATCTTCACGAAATCTTTCCATATAGTTCGTCTTCATATATTTCCTCCATTCACGCATAAAACGATTAAGATCCTTTCAATATTATAAATTATAATGACTAAACAAATTTTTGTAAAGCAATAATAAAAAACTCAGAGAACACGGAAATCAATTTTGCCTCTTGTAATCCCATATCGAAAATGCTATAATTTATTTATATTATTTTTCAAATTTCTAAAAAAATTCAAAAAGGAGGCTGGTATATATGGAAATATCCGATGGAATTGATATCGCCGCATATTCTATGGCACACACATCAATGAACATCATGTCCCAGGTCTCTATGGCGGTACTGGATAAAACTCTGGATATGCAGCAGATGATGGGGGATAATCTCACAAAACTCATGGAGATGTCTGTCAACCCTTCTGTCGGTGGAAATATCGATATCCGTATCTGAGTTCCATTTTCCGATCTGACAATAACAATTTTTATTTAGCGGACGATTGAACAAAAAAGGGCTTTTAACATCTGAATCTGTATAGGAAACTTTTCTACATGCGCAACAAGTTTGCCGACAGGCAAACTTGACAGGACTATGTGTCATAGGCCTTGGTGCGCGTTTCTCAGTCGCACCTTTTTTACATCGTTTCAAACGCATTGATAAAATGTCTGATCCGGTCTCCGTCGATTGCGATCACGTCAAAGCGCATCGGTGTATCCGGCTGCACATTTTCCTTGTATATATAGTATCTGGCGCACTGGCAGATGCTTTTCATTTTCTTAAAAGAAACCGCATAACTGCTGCCACCATACTCTGCATTCTTTCG
Organism: Lachnospiraceae bacterium; assembly: GCA_021770615.1. The sequence goes on from JAETQR010000005.1 coordinate 130,165, forward strand.
ATATTTTACTTCAACAAATACAAGACTCTTTCCATCCTTTGCCACAATATCGATTTCCGAATACCGGCACCAGTAATTGACAGCGAGGATTTCATATCCTTTTCTTTTCAGAAAATCACAGGCCAGTATTTCTTTTTCTTTTCCGATCTGGCGTTTATTCACCCATCCACCCTCCCGTCCGGATCGTCCCGGCGCAAAGATATCATAACAGATCGTTGCACTGTTCCAAACTATAATTCCATGATGATCTCCCGTATTTCCTCTTCTGCTGTCGGTCTTGCGTATACGTCGTCCCCAAACGTCATCACATCGCCAATTCCCTTCTGGAATACAAAACGAAGTTTCCCATTGCGTACTTTTTTATCCGTATAAAGTTTTTTAATGAGTTCTTCCCTGTCGATATAATCCGGGATACGAACCGGAAGCCCGATTTTTTCCTGAAGCGAGATGACCCGGTCGCGCTCATTTTCTGTCAAAAATCCAAGCTTACAGCCGAGCATCACCTGCGCAGCCATCCCGATCGCAAGCGCCTCCCCATGCAGCAGACGATACCCACTCACCGTCTCGATCGCCCTTCCTACTGTGTGCCCAAGATTTAAAATCTCCCGGAGGCTCTTTTCTTTTTCATCTTTCATGACAACCTGATATTTGACATTACAATTTTTTTCTGAAATGTATTCGCAAACCAGCGGATCACAGTCTAAAACCTGATCCACATGCTCCTCGATATAATCAAAAAAGTCCCGGTCGGCAAGACAGGCATGTTTCACCGTCTCCGCCATCCCGTTTATGATATGTTCCTTCGAAAGGGTTTTCCATGTATCAATATCCACATACACCTTCCGCGGCTGGTAGATCAGACCGATGAGATTTGTAGCGAGTTCTGTGTCCACCGCTGTCTTTCCACCGATAGAAGCATCCGCCGCCGCCAAAAGAGAAGTCGCATAATTGACAAACGGAACCCCTCTTCCAAATGTCCCTGCCACAAAACCGGCAAGATCGGAAACTACCCCGCCCCCCACTGCTACTACGCAGCAGTCTCTCCGGAACGCTTTCGCAAGCATGGCATCCTCCAGCTCTTCTTTCGTCTTTCGCACCTTGCTTTTTTCTCCCGCCGGAAACACAAATAACTCCGCCTGGAATCCCGCCTCCCGAAGCGCCTCAAGCACGGTTCTTCCATAAAGTCCCTCCACGTTTGTATCTGTAATGACTGCAAATTTCCGGATCGTTCCAACCAGCCCGTTTTTCATGTCCCGGACAAGTTCCGGGATCAGATTTCTTCCAATCTGCACATCATAAGAATCATCAACAATCTTTTTTAACCCAACTCTGAAATTCTGCATTTTATTCCTCCAACATTTAACATCCGGTTATTTTCCTACACTCCCAAATATACCACGAATCCCCGATTACCGCAACCATCGTTTTTTGGTTTTTTTGTTCGTATTCCGATTCCTTTCCCATTTCTTGACTTTATCCCATCCCTATGGTATGATTCAGATAGTTTTGAGATAAGGAAGGAGGATATCTGACAGACAGAAATGTTTTCGCAAAGCGATAAAATTAGCGCCAGACCACACAATATCTGACAGTGCTGCCGGACTGGGAAAATGTGCAACAGAAAACTTTCCTGACTACTAAAGCAAACGGAGACAACGATATTGTCTTCCACTCCTGTGTGGTTGACGAGGCTGGAGAGCATGTGTTTATCTCACACATCGCAGGAAGCGATCCTGTGCATCGAAAATTCGGCGGATACTCTCCCGTATACTCTATGATATACGTTATGTGCCGTACAAATCAGCAGGTAACTGCCACACAAAACCGGCACAGATCATACAAAAACCCAATGACGAATCGAATATTTATTAAAAAACTTCTATCGGCAAATATACCATAGGAGATTTATTGATATGCACAATTTTTTTACACCCGATAGAAAACAATTCAGAATGAATGGAGGATTTATCAATTATGTGTGGAATTATAGGCTATGTAGGCTTTCTTGATGCAAAAAAAACATTGATCGACGGATTACAGACTCTGGAGTACCGCGGTTATGACAGTGCAGGAATTTCATTTTTTACCGATGAAGGGATCCAGACGATCAAAACAGTCGGAAAAGTTTCTGTCCTTCGTGAGCTTGTAAAAGCGCAGGCGGATGACGTCATTTCCACCTGCGGCATCGGACATACGCGGTGGGCAACACACGGCGGGGTTTCTGACACAAACTCCCACCCTCACACCGCAGGAAAGGTAACGATCATACACAATGGAATCATTGAAAATTATCAGGAACTTCAGGAAGAACTGGCAGAAAAGGGAAGAACTCCGGTCTCCCAGACAGACTCGGAAATTGCGGCGCTGGTGATCGATGAATGCTATCACGGCGATCCCGAAGAAGCGATTCGCCTCGCCACTTCAAAACTGGTCGGCGCTTATGGTTTCTGTATCATGTTTGAAGACATCCCGGAAACGATCTACGCGGTCCGGAGCGGAAGTCCGCTTGTCGCTGCCCATACGGAAAAGGGCTCGATCATCGCATCCGATATGGTAGCCCTCGTAAATCATACAAAACACTACTTTGTGCTCAAAGAAAAGCACATCGCAAAAATCACAAAAGATGAAATCATCGTAAAAAATGAATATGGCGACATCTACGGACCTACGATCCACCATATCAGCTGGGATGTCGGCGCAGCCAAAAAGGGCGGCTACGATTTCTTTATGATGAAAGAGATCCGTGAGCAACCGGAAGCGCTGCGAAATACGATCGCACCGAGAGCCGTAAATAATATGCCCGACTTTTCTACCGATCAGGTCTCCGATGATATCTTTCAGGATATCAACCGGGTCATCATCACTGCCTGCGGAACGGCAATGCATGCCGGACTGATCGGAAAAAACATGATCGAGCGTCTCGCAAGGATTCCTGCTACTGTGGAAATTGCTTCTGAGTTCCGTTACCAGAACCCGATCATTGATACCCACACTCTTCTGATCACGATCTCACAATCGGGCGAGACAGCAGATACCCTCGCCGCACTTAAACTCGGCAGATCAAAAGGTGCAAAAACTCTTTCTGTCGTCAATGTAAAGGGCTCATCGATCGCAAGGGAAAGCGACTATGTGCTCTACACCCATGCGGGTCCGGAAATCGCAGTAGCCAGCACAAAAGCATATACGGTACAGCTCGCTGTCATGTATCTGATCGCTTTCCGGCTCGCCTACGTGACACAAAACATTTCGGAAGAAGAAACAAAAGAATATATGGAAAATCTGATTGGCGTCGCTGATAAAGTGGAGGAAGCCCTCTCGTTTGATGCCCAGATTGAAAATATCGCCAAACGCCTTGTCCGTTCAAACGATATTTTCTTTATCGGCCGCGGATTGGACTATGCGCTCTCCTGCGAGGGATCACTCAAACTAAAGGAAGTCAGCTATATCCATTCCGAAGCTTATGCCGCCGGTGAACTAAAACACGGAACGATTTCCCTGATCACAGACAATGTACCAGTCATCGCCCTTGCAACACAGCCGGACGTCTATGCCAAGGTAATCTCCAATGTCCAGGAAGTTCGTTCCCGTGGTGCGAAGATCATCCTGATCACAGACGTCAATTCCTCTGTGGATGCAAGCCTGTGCGACCACCAGATCGTCCTCCCTGAGACATCTCCTCTCTTCACTCCGTTCGTATCAGCGATCGTACTTCAGTATCTCGCATACTATGTATCGGTAGAAAAGGGGTTGAACGTAGACCAGCCAAGAAATCTGGCAAAATCGGTGACAGTCGAATAAAGGTATGCAAGTGTCCAGTTAGACGAATCAATCTGTAAAACACAATCAAGTCTGTCGAAGGCCCTTTTCACTCAAAGGACTTAGTAATATGTAAAAAAAATAATAAGATGGGCAGCATTATGCACAATGAAACTGAGACTCAGGGGAATCGTGGAAGCCTTTGCTGAACACGATTTCCAAGATTTGAGGCTCAGCGGAATGATTTGTGCATTCAGCTGCCCATCTTATTATTTTTTTTGCATATTGCTAACACATTAGAGAACAGGGGACTTCACAGATCAATTTGTCTCCCCTAATAAATCACAACCGGCATCCCGATCTTCACTTCCTCGTATAGTTTCCCGGCAAAGGAATACGGAAGGTTCACACAACCATGAGAACCACCTGTCTTATATATGTTTCCGCCGAATTTATTTCTCCATGTAGCATCGTGAAGTCCCTGCCCGTCCCAGTTAAATGGCATCCAGTAGTGGACAAACGAACGGTATCCCTGAACGGCCATCGTCCCCAGATAACGGTCTCTCTGTTTTCCGTAGATCCGGTGGACACCCACCGTCGTCTTCCTGTCTTTCGTAAGCTTTCCCGTGACGATCTTAGAATCCATTTTTAACTTTCCGTCTTTATAAAACCAAAGATGCTGTCTGTTTATACTGATTTCGACATACGTATCTCCGATATCATCCTCCCCGTGCTGTGCCGCTACGTTTCGGTAAACAGGCTCTACGTTTTTGCTCTTTTTATTTTTCAGTAGTTTATTGAGCTGCTTGACCGTATCATCTTCATGGATCCACCACCCCATGATCCCGCCGTGGATCGTGACTTTTCCATCCTTGGTAGACTTAAATTTACGGGTCTTTCCATAAGTATTATATTTCTTTGCAAGATCCTGAACAAATTTCCTCACCCATTTTGTCTTCAAAGTAAGCACTGCGGTATCCGGGTTGTACTCAAGGTGCTTCTTGATCTTATTCCAGTCGATGACCTCTTTTTGCTCTCCGAATTCATACGTGATGACCATGCTGGAATACTCGGAGATTTCTTCCACCACTTTTACAATGTTCTCGCTCTCTTTCGTAAACTTCGGCTGGATATAATAGTCTTCCAGATCATAATCCAGTTTCAGGCCCGTATTGATGCCCTCTTTCATATCATAGATCAGATCATCAAAATTGATCTCATCCCCCCGGATCTCCGGCACAAGCTGGAACTCCTCGTCCAGATAGGCGTCCCTGGCCCTCGTCGTCGCCTGTGGAAGCGCACTCTGAAGAATCTCCCTTAACTTCTGGTCATCCACAACAGAACTGGACGGCTTTACCTGAAAATCCTTCTCTCTTCCCAAAAAATATTCCACAAATGTAAAATTATCCTTACACTCCACAACTTCTTCCTTGGAAAACTCTCTCGTCACCGCCGCTGAAATATCTACATCATATTTTTCTTTATCTTTATAAAATCTGACGCTGAATCCCCGGGAATCATTCATGACTGCCACGGCTTCATCCACGGTCAGGGAACTGACGTCCGTATTGCTTATATAGGTCTTTCTTCCAAATTTATCTGCAAAGTATTCTCTGCTGTTAAAAAGGAATATCCCGGCAAGGCATAACAATACCAAACCTGCGATTATTCCGGTGATGATCAATCCCTTTTTCTTCTTCATACCAAAGTGTTCCACCTTTCCTCTCACCATCTCAACAAGTATATCATCCTAAAAACATTATTTCAATATAAAAATCCTTATCTTTTTCTTATTTTACCTTCCGATTCGTCCAAACATATGGCACAGGAAAATATTTACCGGATCTGAAGTCCTATCATCTGATCCTGATACACAAATTTCACGATCTGCATTTCAAAATTTATGTACTCATATTTTATATTATGAAGCATATGATAAAATAACTGTATATATAACTTATGCTGATGATACACGTTCAGCCGGTCCGGTACTACATTGATCTCAACTGGTAACTTTATGCTTTTTCTGCCATCCTTTAGAAACAAATTAATACAAATATCGTCCCTTGACAGCAGCTGTATTAACTCTGTTCGTCCTATCTCTGTCATTCGCCGCCTCCAAAAATTAACCTGCTTTCGTCACATTATAGAACGTATGTTTCGTTCTGGGTTAATGATACAACAAACGCTTTAAGATGTCAAGAACAAATGTTCTGTTATCTGGAAGAAATAACATTCAGTATATATGATTTAAATAAGTACCTCACACGGTAAGCCGGTATCCTATAGCCTTTTTCCCGCAAAATCCGGTCTAACGGTTCATTCGTTTTTTTTCTCTTGTCCTCATACAGCAAATGGATCACCTGATCCACATCCCCCGAACAAGCTTTATAGACCGTGCCAAGAATGCCGCTTTGATAGATTTTTTTCTGGGTAAATCCTTTTATCTCCAGTTCTTTCGCTGCTGTCTCAATCCTTCTTCTCACAAACTGTTTACGGTTTACAGGTGTATCCTCTTTACCCCGGAACACAAACACATCTTCCGGAAGATATCTCGTAAAATACAAATTTCTACCTGAATCGCCCTGATGCCGTTCATTCTCATCATAATCCATCATTTTTGCAAGAAGATAAGTAAGCCTGGAACTGATCTGCAAACTATTTTCTCCGAGACAAATACAATTATTTTCCAGATCCACCATGTTCTTCTTTAAATACACCAGTGTCTCATACGAATCGATCCCTTCATAAAAACAACGGATCACTGTCTCTGTGTACTCCTTTTCTGTTTTCAGATGCCTGCATACGGATTCAATATACGGTTCATCATAATAATAAAATTCAGATTTTACACTCATGTACGCTGCCAGGGTATCCGGATCAAGCTGGACGTTGCCCTCAAAAATATTTTCCGTCAGGGCTACATAATGATTATCGATACACCAGTTAATAAATTTTGACAAAACCGTGCGGTATGTATCAAGAGTCCCGGTTGTATTTATTTTCACATAATCAAAGAAAAAAGAAAGCACGTCATCCTCATCCATTGAAAAAAGGCTTTTGCCCGTTTCTCTCTCATATCGTATCACTTTATTCAACGGATATTCGTTGCTTCCTATGTTTTTCTCCTGTATGTATCTGTTTTTTAGTTCTTCGGTCGACATTATCACATACTCCTCATCGTAACGGTCAGATGAAGCCTGACCAAATCTGTATCTATTTTAGCATAGTCAAAATCATTCGTCAATATCTTTTGTTTTAATCTTTGTTTCCAAATTATAACAAAGTACGACACATTTTCTTATAAAATGTTATAAAAACGTAATTTATTTCATATTACATAACAATTTTTCTTTTTAAAGATAAAAACAAAATAAGTGTTGACAAACTTTTAGCACTATGCTAAACTCAAAACATGTCAAAGATAAAAACAAGATAGTTTGGCAAAATAATAAAAAGCGAGGTGATCCGTAATGAGACAAAGTAATTTAAGAAAAACAAAAAAAATCCGGCTCTCCAGGATTAAAATCCCACCAGAAATGCGCCTGACCCCTCCCGGTGCAAAAAAAATCAGACAAAAATATGTTTTTTATCTGAAACACGATTCTTTTGAATCCCAAATCACGGTAACTCCTAAATATATACTAACAGACGGATATACAACCTATCTGTTGGCAAAAATGTTTGGCCGCAAAAAAATCGAGGTTCTTATCATGGATGGATCCGGGCAGCGATCAGACAAAAATAAAAAAAGGGGGGGCTCCTATTGAACGATACATATTATCAGGCGGTTACTCCATCCAGAGAGCAGTTTCACAGGGAATACGCAGGAGAAGTCAGGCTGACCGACTTTAACACGACCTATCCCAACAACTGGCACAAACAGGAATATACAATGCTGGAAAAAATCCACAGAAAACAACTACAAGAAAGGGGAGAGCCGGATGCCGCACCGTCAAAAAACACAAAGATATGTCTATAAGATCCATTCTTCCAGACTCAAAAAATCCGGATGGGATCTGACACTGAGCACCCAGCAGGCCCGTGAGAACAAAGAATTGATCGGACTGGCTGAAAACCAGCTCATACGTTTTATCGATGAGTTAAATAATGCCCGGACTCATGAGCGCCATATTATAAATATAAAAGAAGAAATCCGTCACTTAACAAAAGATAAAAATCGTTCTGCCGCCAGACCAAGACTCCGCAAATGCTACGAAGAGTTAGACAGATATCTGTTCTGCAGGGATTATGTATGCGTCATCATTGACTCTCTTCCGGACTACCACCATTTGTTCCGGAAAGGCTTCCGGATAAATGGTATTACATATCAGCGGCTGCTTGGCACAGTAAACGGAGTCAAATCAAATACGATCGTTTTTATTAACCATCGTCTATATCCGGAGATAAAAAAAAGGATGGACAACGGAAGAAATCTGCAAAAAACATTTGCCCCGGCAAAATTAGAGTCTTATTACTCCCTTATATGCAGCTCTTCTATTCCTGTGTCCATGCCGGACGGAGTCGCCGTCGTACACGACTGCCTGACTCATTTCAAAGCAGATGTGATCGAACTCGATGACACACACGGTGACGAACCGGACATGAAATATATCCGCCAGAAGGAAATCACATTAAATGAAAGTGACGGCTATGGCCTTGCCATGCCTGGTCTTATGAAACGCTGGGGCCGCGAAACCGGTGCGGGTTATCTCCTGCCCGGATGTGTGATCCGGAATTCCTTTTGCAAAGGCGCTGTATTTCCTGTTGATTTCCAAAACTTTGCAGTCAAACACGGAAAAGACACGATTACTGATGTGTGGGGAACTGCTCACAAGGTGACGGATATTGAACTTATCCTGACAGAATCTATGTTGAAATTATGGGACTCCTATTCCTCACTTTCTGACTATTTAGACAACTGTAAAAAAAATAATTATACATTTGCCATTACAAAATTTTCTGAAAAACAACTGGAAAATGAACGCTGTATGAATTATCAGTTTTTACAGAGCTATGATTTTACAGACCGAGAAATTGATGATCTTGTTGCACCCACTGTACAGGAAATCAATGATATCCTGTACAGTGACTATCGCAAAACGATACTCTATGCAAAGGGAACTTCCCTTGATATAAAAAACATACAGGATATCGGGGAAACCTTTGCGGACGCTATCATGATCGAACCAAAAATGTTTTATGATCCCTATGTAAAAAAACAGCTGGATTCAATGATTCAAAAGCGGATCGACGACGCAAAAACAGGCGCTCTCACAATACCTGCAAATTATTCTTTTGTATCCGGGGATCCTTACTCCCTCTGTCAGTCGATGTTCGGCATGGAAGTGACCGGATTGCTAAAAGCCGGCGAAGTTTATTCAAAATACTGGGTGGAACGCGACATCGAACAAATCGTCAGTTTTCGTGCTCCCATGACTTCACACAATAACATCCGGCTTTTAAAGGTTGTTCACACACAAGAAATGGATGAGTTTTACCAGTATATGACCACACCTACTATTTTTAACAGCTGGGATACCTGTGCCGATGCAATGAACGGTTTTGACAAAGATGGCGACTGTGTATTGAACACTGCCTTTCCACTTTTGATCAAAACGACAAAAGAACTTCCCGCGATCCTGTGTGTCCAACGGAAATGTCCGAAATGCATTCCCTCCGAACAGGATATGATGCAGGCCAATATAAACAGTTTCGGAAATGCCATCGGTGAGATTACAAACCGGATCACATCCATGTACGAGGTACAGGCAAATTTTTCACCGGATTCCAAAGAATATAAAACATTGGATTACCGGATCAAATGCGGCCAGCTCTATCAGCAAAACGCGATCGATCAGGCGAAGGGGATCGACTGCCGGCCAATGCCGGAACACTGGTACCGAAAAACGTCGTCCGGCTCTCCTTCTATCTGTGCGGATAAAAAACCATATTTTATGAAATACATTTATTCTTCAGAAAAAAAGAAATTTGATGAATATAACAAGAAAAACAACGCAAAATGCCTGATGCGTTTCCGGATAACACTGGAAGAACTTCTCGCAAAAAAAGAACCTGATCTGCAGGAAACAGAATTTATCGATCATTATAAGAAAAGGCTTCCTCTTGGAACTGCTCCCTGCACAGCAAACAAAATATGCTGGAAAATGGAATCTGTTTTTGACCATATAAAACCAGAAGAAACCACCCCTTTTGACTATTCTGTTTTAAAAAGTAACGCAAAATACGACAACCAGCTATTTCAAAAGATCAAAAAAATTTATGAAGAATATCAAAGGGAAATAGGGGTATATTCCCAGATCACAAAAAAAGAACGTATGAAACAGGATGAACGGCAGATGCAGAAACATCTCTTAAAAGAGAATTTCAAACGCAAATGCACGATCGAATGCCCAAACGAAGATATCCTCTGTAATATCGTGCTGGATCTGTGTTATCCTAAATCATCAAGCAAACAATTCGCATGGGATATATGCGGAAAAACCTTTATTAAAAATCTCCTGAAACGAAATAATTATGAGATCCAGTATCCGGTTCATTCCGCAGATGGGGATATTATTTTCAGAGGAGAACGCTTTCGGATGAAAACCGTCAAAATCAATCCAGCCGAAAAGGAGGAGTCAGAATGCAGACCATGCTAAATGAAGTAAAACAAGCGAAACAGATACTTTCCTGCGGAAAAATAGATAAAAAGCCTACCACTACTCTTTTTCTTCTTGCAAAATATTTTCGCCAGAAGCTTGAACTGGATCAGACTCAGACGACTGCCAGGCTTCATGATTTTATGCAAACATATTATCCGGATTATAATACATACCTGTGGGAATCAACGATCGCAGATATCGTAAAAAAATCCACAAAATATAAATTAAGGGAACTGGACTTCATTCCCATCACAGACCATGAACTGGAGTGCATCCGCCATCTTGAAAATCCGGTTTATGAAAGATTGGTTTTTGTCCTTTTGTGCCATGCAAAACTATATGATATTGTTTCTGACCATAACCGCAGCTGGGCTAATATCAGCATCCCTGAATTATTTCGCCTGGCACGTGTCACAGTCAGAAAGCGGAATGACAAATACCTCTATCTGAACGATATAGAATCAAAACGGATCGATGGAAAGCCCCTTATTTCCTTTTCCAAACAGAATGATAACCTGAACATACAGATCAATTTTATGACAGAAACAGGAACTACTGTCCTGACCATTGATGACCTGAGGGAGCCTGGCTACGAATATATGAATTTTTGCGGTTCCGGAAAATTCATCCGCTGCCAGATCTGTGGCCGGCTTGTAAAAATCAAAAATTCCCATGATTTCTCTACCAGATACTGCAGGAACTGCAAAAAAGAACGGGAACTGGAACTTGCCAGAGAGCGTATTAAGAAGCACCGCAGTGCTCCTGTGTAACGGAAGCCTCTTATCCCTCATCTGCCGAAAATCCGGCAGTTAGCAAACCCTGTCCTGTTTTTCTTATTATGTATAATATTATACGGCCATTTATTCTTTTCATTTCTTTTATCTCCTCCGCCGGTGCACAGCCATCGTGCCATGCACCGGCGGCTATTAATCAGAAAGGCGGCGATCACTTTGGAAGGAGTCATAATCGATGAACTGCAGATATACCGGGGAAACGATATTTTTATCAAAGATGGGATCACGATCCATCAACCGACCCTGGACGAGATATGTGAGTATGGCGAGCACAGGTACTGGTCTCTTGTCTACACCCTCACCTCTGTCGGTGCAGATATGAAATTCCAGCTCCATGATATCGGGATCGACTATACGGCGATCACTGATTTTGAGCTCTTCTACCGTCTCCTATACCATATATTTGACCATTCCGCGACCCGCATTCTGTTCGGGGATCTGGATCTTCAAAAATTTGAACTGGTCGAGCACGCAAAGACCGGCGAACGGATCTTATATGACCGGGAGAGAAATCTTTTCATTGATGAGTACAGCTATCTTTTAATGGCAGAAGTACTCCGCAAAATGCATATTCTGAAACGGAACGACCAGATGCCTGCAAACGAAACGACCAAACAGATCCTGATCGAAGATGCCCGCGAAGAGTATGAAAGGAATAAAACCTCAGAACACCATTCACAGTTAAAAAACCTGATCTCCACAATGGTAAACTGTGAAGGTTTTAAATACAGCCACTCCGAGGTTTGGAATATGAAGATCAGCGCATTTATGGATTCGGTAAAACGGATCTCAAAGATCAAAAATGCGTCCCTTCTATTGCAGAGTGGATATTCCGGTTTCGGGATCAACCTCAAAGAAATATCATCAAAACAACTGGATTGGCTGGGAGAACTGGATTAGTTCCACAGACCATCCAAATCAAAAGGAGGATTTTATTATGAGTTTTAACCCAAATGAATTAGTTCTTGAAAGAATCAGATCGGTCGAGGAGTATGACGTAGCAACAAAAGAATTGATCGGAAGATACACACAGATCGAGAGCCCAAGTCTTAAAACAGCAGCGGAGGGAACGACAGTTACCGATGCCATGGGCGCAGAGATCACGACGTTCTATAAAGCACAGACTGGTACGTTTGATTTCACAAACAGCGTATTCTCTCTTGACCTCGCCGCATCTCAGTTCGGTTCCAAAAAGGAAGTAGCTGAAGGAGAAAATACGTTCGTCCGCCCGGTGACAGAGACGATCGTTATCGGCAATGACCATACCGTAAATCTGAAATATACTCCTGTCGGAGAAGCCGGTGCAGAGATCAAAACGATCAAGATCATTAACGAGAATAACGAATTTGGCGATACCTACAATGTAACTGCTGACGAGACTCCTGCCGGAAAAACATTCCGTCTGAATACATCTGACCGTGTCATCACTCTTCCGGATGATGTGACAGGATCTGTATTCGTAAGATACGATGCCGAAGTAAAAAATACCGTGAAGATCACAAAGCGGACAGACAGTCTTCCTGCTGTCAGATCTCTGCTCGTTCATGCTATCTTCCACGATCCATGCGATATCAACAAGGTCTATGCCGGCATGATCTCCATCCCGAGAGCACAGATCGACCCATCGGCTGTAGAAGTAAGCCTCACACCGGATGGCAAACATGCAGCCAGCTATAAGCTCCAGAAAGCTTACTGTGATGACAGCGCCAAACTGTTTGACATCATTGTTTCACAGGACTAATCCCATAACACTTTTTCCGGTCTGATATAGATATAACAACTGTCCCAGACATCGGTCATTTCCATGAAGAAAAGGGAATGCCATATTATGACGCATTCCCTTTTCTTTCAGACCGGAGTTCAAAAAGAAATGAGGTAATCATGGAAAAATATCTAAATGCATCCTGTCCCATCTGCGGTACACGGTATCACGTATGCATGGACTGCCACAAGACAAGAACTTTTACCCCTTGGAAAAGCCTTACCGATTCGATCAACTGTTACAAGATTTTTATGATCCTGAACGATCACGCAAATAAAAACTCAGACAGCGACAACACAAAGGCAAAATTACAAAGGTGCGACCTGTCGCATATGGCTTCTTTTGAACCCGGCATACAAACTATGATCCGTAAGATACTAGATAAAGGTAACAAGCATGAAGGGAGGACGGATAATGAAAAATAAAATATCCGAATACATAAGACAGCGAAAACTCATGACAGAGGCAAGAAATACTCTCACCATTCTTGCCCTGACCAAATACAATGAACTGCTCTCGGCTCAGACCCAGAAAGAGCAGGCGGAACAAAAAGCTTATGATACTGTAAATAAATACATGGAAAGGGGCGATGAACCCAGTGAGCAATGATAAAACAATAATTGTAAATACGAAACTGGACAAAACCGGGATCAACAAAGGAATGAAAGAAGTCCAGCAGAACTTAAACCGGAATCCCCTTCAAATATCATCAAAACTATCTGCAAAAATAGACACTCAGACGGCTCTTAAAGAAATCCAGCCTTTTCTGGCACAAGTCAGCAAGCAGATTTCACAAAACCCGATCAAATTAAAGTTTGATATCTCAGGAGACGGGGGAAAGCAAACACCCCAGAAAGAACTTCCTGGTATCATCAATCATTTGATCGATCAGGTCGATACAAAGAACCTCGGTAAATATGTGCAAGTGCACATTTTCAAAATCATTGCTATTTGTTTTGAATATGCCCTTCATGCCCAAGAAATAAAGATTTCAAGGGCAGGAATGTGACAGCTTCGTCACCTGTCGTGGTTCTATAAAATAAACCGTAATTGGGAATTGCTATTTCCCAGTGCTGGGAAGAAAGAAAATATAGGTAATAAATAGTACTGTGTGGCTACAACGTGGCCGGAAACGGCGGGCGTGAACGCACCCGGAAAACGGCACTGGCAACAGTGAAAAAACACACAGTTGGATACCGGCGAAAGCCCTAAGTATCATGTTCCAAAGGAACTAAACGCCCGATCAGCAACGGAAATCCTAAGTCTGCCCCATCAGATATGGACGTGTTCAGAGAGCATAAACGGTTTTGAGTCAGAAATGGCTTGTAAGAGGTGCTCCACACGCAGTTCGTTAGTCTGTCCGGAGAATATTCTCCCGCAAATCCTGTGCGTGACTGGGATAAAACTAACAAAGAGTCCTACTACTCTTTTGCTCTTCCCATAGCATATGGAATTCTATAACATACAGAATCCCATAGGAAGAACAAAGTAAAGTAAAAATATCATTGACGCCACATCTGGCACATAGCTCCACCCTGATGAATAGATTGTATAACCGTGTGATTTTCAAAACATTTGACAGTGATTCTGAAAAAATATCCTCTAAAATAGGTATGTTTGGAAAGTCCTTTGAAGACATCGGCGGCCTTTTCAAAGGAAACACATCCAAAAAAAATATCCAGTCCCAGATGATCGACGTCGATGCACTATATCCGCAAATGGAGGAGAATCAATCAAAAAACATTCTCTCAAAACTCCAGAGTTTTGAAAAACAGGTTCAGAACAGCAGAGGCAATGTCAAATGGGACGATTATTTCTCAAAATTAGGAGAGGGCGATAAATGGCAGAAGGACTTTGTCCAAAATACAGATCTGCAAAAAGCCAGCGCCGAAGATGTCGCCAAAGCATACGATGCCGCCAGAGAATCTGCTGTCTCCCATAATTCAGCCCTGAAAAAGCAGACAATCAGCGCAAAAGCAGGTAGTATGGCCCTGTCGGGTCTTGCCTCGATCGGAAACTCTTTTGCCTCATGGGCAGTCGATACTGCACTTTCGGCAGCAGTTCAGGGCATCCAGGATCTGGCTAATGAATCAGAGAACGCAAGACAACGATCCGAAGCCTACACCAGTTCTGTTGCTGCATCTAATGAGCAGTATGCGAATAATCTGCCACAGATCCAGTCACTGGAAAACGAGTATAACCAACTCTCCAACGGTGTGGGACCTCTCGGAGAAAATCAGTCGCTCCCGACCGAGTCTTATGAGAGATACAAAACAGTGGTCAGCGAAATCTCTGATCTGCTCCCGGATCTGGCTGTTCGTTATAACGAACAAGGCGAAAAAATCGGCTTCGTAACGGGAAAATTAAAAGACCTGACCGGTGAATACCAGAAATCAATGAAAAACCAGGCCAGAGAAGCTTATTTTTCCGGTGATGAAGAGGGAGGCAGTTTTTCCGATGTGGTAAATGCTTACAACAAAGAGAGCTTTCTCAGCTTTGGCGAAGGATTTGGAAATATTGTTACCGGAAATGAGGAGGATAATATCACAAACCTCTCTAGAAAGTGGGCACTCAAGAACAGAGCAGACTGGAGTCAGGAAGATTTTAAAAAAGAATATGAAAACTATTTAAACACAGGTGGAGACTCTTCCTTTACAGTCAATCTCGATGATCTGGGCATAGATGATTATTCAGATATCCTGGAAATGAGTGATAAAGAATTCGAAGCCTTCAAAGAAAAGATGGCCGCTCTTCAGGAGAATTATGAAGAAGGCATGGAGAAACGTGCCTCCGACATCGGCACCGGACTGACCCAGTTCTTTCACATGAAAGACAGCTACTGGAATATCGAGGATGAAGGAATCCGCGCTTCCATCGACAGTACTTTCGGAAATATGACATACGATTTTGTCCAGAATCTGGATGTAATGGATGAGGATGGGGAAGTAGACGGACAAAAAATGGAAGCCTGGGCCAATAGTTTTATCCGGGCAATGAGCAGTAATAAAGACGGTATCGCAAATGCCTGGTCTCAACTGATGGCTCTGGATGTATCTGAACTACCTGTAGACGAAGCGGCGGAACGGGTTTCTGAACTAACCCGCCAAATCGCACAATCTGCCGGAGGTGCCCCAGCGCAATGGGCAAAAATATTAGGGTTTGAACAAGTCGGGGAATATTCCCGCAAATTGCAGGGAAACATCTCCGATATAAGCCATGATAACTCTGATGATTCGGAAAAGCTGAAAGCCTATACAAAAGACTTTACTCCTGAGCAGACAGATGCCTGGCTGGAGGCGACTTCCGGCTCCCAAAACGCGGATGAGGCCATACAGAAATACGAAAAATATCTGGCTGATACCGCCCGGCCATTTTCTGAAATATGGGACTCAGAAGAATTTGCCAGTTCAAAAGAGGCACTGTTGGAACTCGCAAAATCCGGAGAACTGACATCGGACGTACTAAAATCAAATGAAGCCTATGCTGAACTTTTAAATTCCGTCGGAAACAATGCCGATGAAGCGGCCGAGAAGATAAACCATATGGTTTCCTCGACGGATCAGCTCGCCAATATGAAAACAGGCATTTCCTCTATCTCAAACGTTCTCACACAAAAAAGAAGCAATCTGAGTAATAAGGAAACAAAACACAAGGGCGTCGGCATCGACACACTTACATCCATGCCGGACGAAGTTAAAAAGAGCACAAAAGAATACGAAAAATTTGTATCTGTGCTCGGTAACGGAAAATCCTCTATGGCACAATGCCAGAAAGCTGCTAATGAACTTGCCGGTGCTTACGTAAACAGCCACGGCTTTTTATCCAATCTGACCGAAGAAAATCAGGACTATTATAAGTCCATTCTCGATGAAATGGGGGTAGAAAACTCCAGCAGTGTCATCAAACAGGCACTGGCAAACAGCACAAACACCCTGTCTGCCGAAAAAGAATACGCAAGCCAAACCGGACAAAACTTAGCAGAACAGTCGGCCGAAGAGATCGCCGCCTTTGCAACACAGCAGTCCTACAGCGACTCACTGACAATGTCCCTCTATCAGCTGGCTCTTCAAAAACAGCTGATAAACGGTACTACCCTGGACTTTTCATCGGATATCGGGGCAATCAGTGAACTCGTTTCAAACATCGGCGGTGCCACGACTTCTTTAGATTTATTAAACAAAATAAAAAACGGAGAAGCAAATTACATCCCCTCCTCCGAATACAATAAAATCCTTGAAGCCGCACAGGAAGAAGTCACGAAAGCCCAAAACAAAAAACCAAAAAATCCAAAAATAAAAATCAACTCGTCCTCTGATCCTTCTTCAAAAAACAAAACGACTTCACCAAAACAAACAAATCAGGCAAAACAACCCAAGCAGACAAAACAAAAAACGGAATACGACTGGCTTGAAACACGTCTCAACAATATATCAAAAGCCGCCGAAAAGGCAAAAAGCGCAATCGAGCGTATGTTTGATCTCAAGTCAAAAAGCAGCAAGATCCGCAAGGCGCTAAAAGCTGTGACAAAGGAAATCTCTTCCAATGAAAAAGCTGCCAGCCGTTACATGAAACGAGCCAATAAGACTGGCCTAAATAAGAAATATAAAACTCTCGTTAAAAAGGGAAAGATCGGCGGAAAGAAAGATATTGAAAATATCACCTCGGATTCCAAACTACAGAAAAAAATTGAAAAATA
The DNA here is from genome assembly GCA_021770615.1 of Lachnospiraceae bacterium. The sequence continues at coordinate 147,838 of JAETQR010000005.1, forward strand.
CAAAACGTTGTATGAAAAAGCCCAGAACTGCAAAAACTCCATTGATGGTCTTATCAGCACGGTTCAGGATCTTTCCAAATCACTGGCAGAGATTCCTCTTGAAAAGGCAGAAAAAAAGATTGAAAAACTTGATAAAGCATCTGCTCTCGCAGGTGCAAGAGGTGCAAACAAAAAATCTGCCAAAGAAAAAAATGTACAGATCAATGCCGAAATCACAAACCTGAAATCCAATACTGCTGCACAAAAAGAAGCCGCACAGAACACCAAAAAAAATGTCTCCCAAAATGTCAAATCTGCCAGGAAGGCAAGTTACAAAGGACTAAAGAAAAAAGATAAAAAAGAAATCAAAAAGCTCCTCAAAGCGAAAGAATCAATTACAGATACCTTACTTGAAAAAGTCCGTAAAAATGGATCCCCAACTTTATACACCCGTCTGATAAAATACAATGCTTCTCTCGAGGCAAATGAGACGGCACAATACAATTATGATCTCTCACAGGAAGAAAACGCCACTGCGATCCGTGAGAAAAAACACGAACAATTCGAAAACACAGCTACGGAATATGAAAATACACTTGGGCTCACGCAAAATAAAATATCAGATCTCGATAATCAGATTTCGATCGTGGAAGCAAAAGGGCAGATCGTCGGAGCAACATACTATAATGATAAGATCACATCAGAAAAAGAACTGCTCAATACATTAAGTAATGAAAAATCAGCTCTTGAGGCCCAGCATCAGCAAATGGAACAAGGTACCCAGGAGTGGTACGATCAGGAAGCTAAAATACAAGAGGTAGAAAATTCCATTGCCGAATGTACAAAAAATATGATTGATTACCGTACGGCGATCCGCGCTTCCAGAGATGAACTGGCAGAACTTAAAAAAGGATTTATCGGATTATCAACAGCCTATCTGAATACAGCAGAAAGTTATAATTCCCGCTACGAAATGACCGACAAGGATACCGGCGACCTCACAAACCACGGTCTGGCGGCCATGGGCATCTATCAGAAAAAGATTACAAATGCTGCAAACAGTCAGTCTGTCGATCAGGAAATCCTCAATTCCATCATACAGATCCTGAACGGTTATGACACCGCTGCCGATAAAGAAACCTATCTTAACAATAATAACTATGATTCGATCGAACAGGTACAGGCCGATTACCAGAAGTATTATGAACTGGTGCAGTCTGATATTTCCGAGCGGATCAGTGGAGAAGAACAGATCATTTCCCTGATGAAAGAGCGGTACGACGCGGATCTAAATTATATGCAGACTTTGATCGAAGCAGGAAAAAATGCACTTACTAAAGAAAAGGAACTGTATGAATACCAGAAATCTATCCGCGAAAAAACCGACCAGATCTCTGACATTCAAAAGCAGATTTCAGCGCTCCGGGGGGATGGTTCTGAGGCAACAAGGGCAAAACTCCAGTCATTACAGGCAAATCTCGATAGTGCGAAAAATGATCTGATGGACGTCGAATATGACAAGTACATATCTGACCAGCAGGAAATGCTTGATAATCTCTTCACAGAATATGAATCCCTGATCCAGAATGTTATTAAAGATGTGGACTCCTTACTGAGCGAAGGAAATACAATCGCTAAAGAAAATAGTGATAAGATTGACACACTCACTACTTCCATTGATCAACATTTTCTCACTGCTGCACCAGCAGCAAATGTTTCTCCGTCTGCGTTCAATAAAGTCGGCTATTCACAGGGCGGTATCGCCAGATCCCTGAACAAGGTTGCACTGACAAACGGAGACGACGGCTGGATCACCGTAAAGCGGGGAGAAGCAGTCTTAAATCCCGGACAAACTGAAAAATTTCAGGAGCTTCTTTCCAACATGAACCCATTTGTAGACACCATAAAAACAATCACCTCGCCAAATTCTGCCGGATATTCAGGGAAATCCTCCTGCTTCCAGCAGACAATCGGTGACATCAACCTCAATCTGGAACTGAACAATGTAACGGACACCGATTCCTTTATCCGGCAGCTACAGACCGAACCAAGAATACGGAAAGCAGTGAGCCAGGCTGTTCTGGATCCGGTCACGGGAAAAGGGATCTTAAATATCAACAGGCTTCATTAAGAAGCCTGTTAAACTCAAAAAAGGCGGTGTAAATATGCATTTATTTAAAAAAAGAGACACAGACACGCTACGGAGCGAATACCTTGCGTTAATACATGAAATTAAAAAAATTCAAAAAGAATATCAAAAGGAATTGCTACAGATCAGAAAGCTCAAAAGTGAATATCATACCGCTATCCGGCAATTCACAAAAAACTAAAAAGGAGGATCCTTTATATGCATTGTACAGATTTTATTTTTAACAATATCCGGGCAAGCGACCAAAACTATATGCTATGTTCTTTTGATGGCCTGGATGGCACAGTGGATGCCGGTTCCCGGATCGAATTTACAACCTTTTCGCCGCCTGACGGCGCAAAATTCTTTAAAACCCACTCAAAATATAATGAAGCTCTGACATTCCGGTTTTCCCTCACGAAAAGACCCTGCACCTCAAAAACGATGTTCTTCAGCCGGGATGAGATTACTTTTTGTATGCGATGGCTGGTGCGGAAAGACTACTGTTACCTGCGGTTCCTCGAAAAGGACTGGGAAAATATTTCCTTTAATTGCAGACTGCAGATGGAAGAACGCATCATCGGCGGGAATGTGGTTGGCTTTGATGTGACAGGAACCTGTGATGCTCCGTTTGGCTATGGCCCCATCACCACCTTTACGCTGACCGGCAGTGATAAATATCAGTATATCTATGATGATTCCGATGAGATTGGTGAAACCTATCCTCAAATGAAAATCGAGTGTACCTCATCTACTAATAATGGAACTATTGATATTGAAAATGGTGATACACATATACATACGGTCATCAACGGCTGTAAGAAAGGCGAAATAATCACCGTCGGCCCAGATTTCCAAATCAGAAGCAGCGACCAGGCTCACAATGATATTCTCGCAAATGATTTTAATTTTAAATACTTTTGCTTTGGAAATACATTTGAAAACAATATTACAAAAGTAAAGATTTCTCCAAACTGCAAAGTCACGTTCTCCTACCGGCCGATACGGAAAGGAGTGTGCTGATGTTACCATATAAAAGATTAACCTATAAAAAAGATAAAAAGAACGGAGGCATCAGGCCTCCCGAAATTTTTCTCTGTAACCGCAGACTGGATACAATCGGAAAACTATACCCGGTCGTATCCCCGACTATCATCGTAAATTATAATGCGGCAGATGAGATTAGTTTTTCTTACCATAAAGAACTGAATGGCAGAAAAACTCCTTTTTATGATGAACTGAAAGACTTAAGCATTATAAAAGCAGAGGATACGTATTATGAAATTTCTGTCACGGAGACCGATCAGGGAAACCTGACAAAAAATGTATCCGGCCGGTCTCTCGGATATTGCGAACTGTCACAAAAACTGGTCACCCTGGAAGTCAATACAGAGAATGACATCGCCCGCAGTGATTACGAAAAAGCGAGCATATTTTTTGATCCTGACAATCCCGGACGCTCACTATTGCACCGGCTTCTCTCCTATGCTCCTGATTACTCCATCGGATACGTGGCTCCTACCTTGGCGATACTGCAGCGTACCTTCTCGTGGTCAGACTCTTTTATGGATTCCTGCCTGAACGACATCAGCCAGGAGGTAAACTGTATTTTTACGATTGACGTAAAAACAGATCCTTCCACAAAACTTCCGGTCAGACAGATCAACGCCTACGATGCCTGCTATTGTATCAATTGCTGGGAAAAATTAAACACCTCATCGAATACAGAATTAAAACAAGGAGACTACTGGAAAAATGTGATTGACGGCAGATGCCATGAATGCGGTGGCACCAATATTTATGATCCTGGCGAAGACACAACGATCACAATAAACACCAAAAACCTGACAGACGAAATACAGATTACTACAGATAAGGATTCCGTCAAAAACTGCTTCCAGTTAAAAGCAGGCGATGATACCATGACCAATATCGTACAAGGTGTCGACCCCTGCAGTAGTGGAAAGATTATGATGTTCTCTGAGGAACAGGTTCAGGAAATGAGCTCCGCATTACGTACAAAATGGAAGGAGTATCTGAAAAAGACAAATAACCCTGATATAAAACGGGAGCATAAAAATCTGCTGGCCCTGAACTTTCATATCCTTGATCTCATCCAGTATCTGGAATCCGGAATGATGCCACAACTTGAGACAGAAAAAGGAACTTTAGAAGACCAGTATAATGCTATAAAGAGTGGACTTTCCAAATACGGATATCAGTTTTATATCGAATCCGAAACGGAGGGAAAACATTTATCTGCCAGAAACGCCATTAAAAATCTTTTATCAACCTTTCTTCTGGAAGGATATTCCCTGCAGGTAGAAAGCACCGGTTCCGTATCAGAAAACAAAGAAAACGGTACCTGTTTTTACTGGTACGGCTCTTTTAACATCTATGAGACAAGCCAGCGAGAAAATTCGTTTACTGTGACAGTAGACACCAGTGGAGAAACCATCTCTTTTCACACCACAGATAGCAGGAATTTATCTAATATTGTCAATTCAGGAAAGAACTACAAGATTGTATTTGGCGATAAAGACCAGGCTTCGTATGAAGCCTATCTCAAACAGCAGGTGAGCTCTCTCCTTGGCGATAGGAAGATTCAAAATAAAAACAGTGACATCACTGACTGGTCTCCTTACTGTATCAACCGTCTCGAGTCTTACTATGATGGATTTGATAACTGCATCAATATGCTCGAAAATAAAAAGATTTCTCTTCCATCTTTTTCCCAAACATCAAGTACGGCAAATTCAGATGAGGATCCAAGACAGAAAATCATTAACACATTAAAAGACACTTATAAGGCATACATGTCAGATATCAATAAGATCAAAACCGTTCTGGAAGATCAGGTATTCAGTTTATACTATTATCTGGGAGATACGGAGCTCTTAAAAGAAAAATACCCACCGCGTGACAATACACAACAATACTATTATCATTTTTCAAACTTTACAATGACCAATACTACTCTGAATGCAAGAAATGCTGTGAACTCCATGCTGTATGGTATCCCTGTCATACTGAATACTTATCGCGAGGATGGAACGGTTTTATCTCCTGCCAGCAAAACCAAAAACATCGGAAAGATCCGTGACCATGACCGCGGCGTCCAGTGTGTCAACTGTGGAAGCACTGCCCTGCAATATCATTCCGGTACAAATTCATGGCACTGTGGAAATACACAGTGCGGGGATAATACGATCATACGTTATTCCAATTATGCAGAATCTATCCGGGCATGGTGCTATGCGAACCCGTCATCATCAATCATATCCCGTATGGACCAAATCCGGAAATCTTTAAACATAAAATCCTTTATGGGAAACTCCCTGTATCAGGAATTATGCTCCTTTGTCCGTGAAGACATCTATTCAAATGAAAATTATCGATCTGAAAATCTCAGATCCAATACGGAGCTCATCCAAAATGCCTACAACTTTGTAGAACTGGCAAAGAAACATCTGTCAAAAGCCTGTGTAAGTCAAATCAGCATCTCTGCAGATGTCGCAAATCTGGTCGTACAAGATGACCTAAAATCACAGGATCTTTCCCTTGAAAACGCTTATGAAAAGTTTGTACCTGGAAATTATATCCGCGCAGTCGTAGATAATAACGTCTATAAACTGAGGGTAATAAGCATCACCTATCCCTATGACGCAATGGAACAGATTCAGGTCACATTCAGCAACGTCACGAAAACCTTATCCGGCAGTTCCAGCGACCTGCAAAGTATCCTGTCCCAGGCGCAGTCTATGTCCACTTCTTTTTCTACCGTTTCCGAACAGGCGAAAAAAGGAAACATTGCCGCAAAAAAATTTGACTACATCAAAAGGCAGGGTCTCGACTCTTCCCTCGGTGCAGTCAAGACAGCCCAAAATCAGACGATCACAATCGACGACAAAGGTTTTCTCTGTACAAGATACGATAAAGAGACCGGACAATATGATGATCACCAGCTAAAGATCATCAACAGCAACATCGTCATGACAGATGACAACTGGAATACATCAAAACTGGCGATTGGCCTGGGACGCTATGGTGATAAGATGAGATATGGCGTATGGGCCGACCTGCTCGTCGGGGACTTGATCGTCGGAAAAGAATTAAATATCTCCAACGAGACCGGAAATGTACGAATCACCGGAGACGGCATCGTTCTCTCAAAGGACAGTGTAAAATCCAGTTCGATAAGCGGATTAGATGAGTTCAAGAATCTTATCAATGAGTCTCTTGGACTCTCTTCAACCACGATCACCTCTGACTTTATCATCTCACCTAAGATCGGGGGCGGATACCTTCACATTAAAAATCCAAACGACGGACGCTCTGTCACGATCGATCCGCAGGATAACTACAATGGGACCCATATCTTTTCCATCACAGATAGGCAGGGAAAGGTCACGGTAGGCGTAGACCCCAATGGGAACGCCTCTTTTTACGACTCTTCAATATCCGGTGGCACGATCAATATCGGATCTGGAAACTTTATGGTAAACTCTCGTGGTAAGCTCACAGCAAAAGGAGGAATCTACTTTGAAAACGAGCTCGTATCATGGAATGGTACCTCATGTTTTAAAAATGACGAGAATGAATTTCTGGTACAACAAGAACAAGTAGATGGTCCCGTAGTCAAGTTATCAATAAATTCAAACCAATCTTATATGCTCGGAAAAGAAACAAGTATTCACGGGGATATCGTGAATATAGGAAACATAACTTCAGATAAACATTTAGTACATACAATAAGTATTGAAAATAACCATATCTCAGTAAATGATTCCATGACGGTTAACGGTACAATATCTGTTCGAGGCACGATTAATGTCGCAAATGCGGTAGCTATTAATGGCACCTTGTCTGCCGGCAGCACATTGTCTGTAGGTGATACCGCCATTGTCCAAAACGATATCCACTGCAACTACATTAAAGTTTATAACACAGCCAGAACTGGTATATTCCCAGCAGTAAGAATCCAATCCTGGAGTGACGGGGCAGAGCGCATGAGCTTTGGCTTCAACGGATGTGGTTTTGTCGCAGAGGGAACACACGGATGGATGAATTCCTTTTCCGGCTGGACACAAAATTCGGATGAAAAAATCAAAAAGGATTTTAACACCCTTGAAAAATATGAGCCATTCTTTTTTGATATCAAACCCTTTTCCTATCGATACATCGACGGAACCTCGGGGCGCACACATATCGGATTTGGTGCAAACCAGATACGGGAAAGCCTGGAGAATAATCAACTGACTACAACCGATTTTGCCGGATTTGTAAACTCATCGAACGATGAAAATGGAAAACTTGGGCTCATCCATACCGAATTCGTAGCCCTTAACACACATATGATCCAAAAGCTTTATCAGAAATTTGATAATCTGGAACAAAAATTAACCAAGAAAGGACTGATCTGACATGGAACATGCCAATACACAAACACAGGAAATAACAAAACCTGCATCCCTGCTTATTACAGAATTGAAAAACAATATTACAAATTGTATCAATGACTCAAATCTTCATCCGCTCATACTCGCCATGCTCCTGAAAGAAATTTATATTTCGGTACAGGAAAATGCCAACGTATTTGCCCAGAACGAAATCGCAAACTATGAAGCTCAGGCAAAACAACAGTCAACGGAAACAAATCATAACAAAACAGAAAATTAGGAGGTAAGAGCGAAAACTAAATTTTTCACTCAACCAGTTTGTGTCTGTGCGCTGCTTGTCACAAACTGGTTGAATGCGCATAGTCTCAGCAAAGCTAAGCCATTAAAAGCAGCGCAGAAATGAGGTAATCATGGAAAATATTAAAACCCATCTGGACTTGAACCTGTCCTCTTCCAGCAATTATACTGTGATCAATACCCAACAGTACGATCATAATACGAGAGAACTGGAAATCAATCTGTATCACAACGGAGTTATTTACGATCTGACAAACATTACAAATATCGTTTTAGCCGGCGAACGCGGTGATGGAATCCCAATCCGGGATGACCATCTCGAACATATCGAAAATACGATCTATTACACAATACCAAGCGCACTCCTGGCAGCTGAGGGACTGTGTCAGCTGAAGATCATGTTATATCAGGATGAAAGACTTCTCTCTTCCTTTCCATTTTCCATCCGGGTAAGTGAAAATGTATACCATGAAGATAAACTTATGGAAAGCCCCCAGTACTCCATCCTCCAGACTGAGATCAATAAACTGCAGAATTTAAATATTGAAACCGAGGAATCGCCCGACTCCTACATCATCAAGATCACAGACAAGGAAGGTGGTTCCAGCTTTTCCCCAAATCTGTTAAACAAAATCTCCATCGGCACGGTAGAGACCTGTCCTTACACAGAAAAAGCCACAGCGACGATCATTGGTGAATTCGGAAAGCAGAAGTTGAATTTAAGGATTCCTGTCGGTGCGACACCACACTTCTCCATCGGAACCGTCACAACCGGGGCAGAAGGCAGTCAGGCGACAGCAACCATCTCAGGCACCTATGAAAACCCGGTACTGAATCTGGTCATTCCAAAAGGGGATACCGGAACGGTAAACAACGTATGCGCTGCAACCATTCCTTACGCCAGTGAATCAGATACAAATATGATCAAGGATATCGTGGATGGAAAATTAGACACAAATGCCAATGCAGTCTCTGCCACAAAAGCAACTCAGGATAATAGGGGAAATACAATCGATTCCACTTATATCAAAGGACTCAGTGTCTCTGGTAAGACGATCACATATACAAAAGGAAATGGGACAACCGGCACAATCACAACACAGGATACTAACACCACGTATTCTACCGGTACTGCCAGTACTCCAGGACTGACTAAATTATATACGTCTACCGGCACAGGTGCAGACGGTACGATGACAAGAACGGCAATCACAGATGCTCTGGCTGGAAAAGCAAACTCCTCGCACTCTCACTCCTATCTCCCAACATCAGGCGGCACGGTAAGGGGCAGCTTAATCGTTGAGCAACCGCTTACTGTAGTAGGAGCATTAAATGCAAGCGGGAATATTATTAACTTCCCTACCGGCGCAAAGATATCTTCACATGATAAATACAGCACAGACTACTCAATCGGAGGACTAACTCTGTATGGACTACCCTCACTTGGTTCCAATCCCGACCGGGCCTTTTTACAAGTCTCAACTTGTAAATATGCACTATTAGGAGGTGTCGAAGGGCGCGGCTCAGGGACAGAATATAATACCTCTCTTGATATCGGAACTCGTGGTTATCCATTTGGAACAGTATATACACGTAAATCAAATGTTGTCACTTCAGACAAGAATCAAAAACACAATATCCAAAAAATATCAGACGAAAAATATGAAACTCTTTTCGACTCCCTGGATATGTGTACCTATGTCCTCAATGATACCAGCTATATCTCCCCCAGTACATCACCAAACGTCCGCAACCATATCGGCCTAATCGCACAGGATGTCGAAGACAGGGTATCAGAAGCCGGCCTCACCAGCAATGAATTTGCTGGCGTCTGCTCCGAATTCTTCTGTGACTCGGCAAGACCGTGGCGCGCCGTATGTGGAGGTTTCCGGCGAGAAAAAGAAGGCTATGCCTATTCCGAAAATACCTATAATTTTAAACATGATCTGGATTATGAGTTTTACAATGAAATCATCGAAAAGAGACTCTCTGATCTGAATCTTGAGGACTACCGCAAAAACATCGGATACCTTATGATACAGGATAACTCCAAGCTTACGAAAAAGCAGCCACCGCTTATCATAAACAGCATCTCGTTAAAGAAAAAAGATGGCACACTGGTATCCGTACCCCTTGACAACGAAACGATCAGTTACTATAAACGCGAGGATAAAACATTTTCAAATCCTCTTAGTTCATGCCGCATCAATGAAAACGGCAGTCTGGTCGTCTCTTTTGACAGATGGTACACTTCCCTGTTTTTGAAACTGTCTGATTCTCCGTTTAACGTCGATGACTACGAATCCATCCTGTTTGATGTCGACTTTGTCTCCGAATACAAACTGATCCTCATACCTGACGGCACCTACCAGAATGCAAACGTATGGGATCGTGCACACAACGATAAAATTCTTTACGATTATTCGTTCCGGTACGATGAACTGTACGGCCTGACTACTCATGTCCTGCAAAAGACGAGACAGGAATTCAGGGAGTATAAAGCGGAGACAGAAAAACTCCTGTCGGAGATGAAAATGGAACTTAACAACCTCAAACAAAATGCGGATCATGCGGAGGTGAGATCATGAATAAAGAAGTAGAAGTTATGATAACATGGAAATACAAATCCTCAGACAAAGAAAACGAAACATTTATCGTGGCTGAAAATAATGAAGAAGCCACTCAGAAATTACTGGCTGTAAAAGGAGCCGATAAGATTGAAATCCTTCATGTCAGAGATTTTAACCGGATGGAAAACCCCTGATAAAACCTAAAACGGAAAGGAGAAACACATTGGACAGTTTAATAGATTTTTTAAATGATAATTCTGGTTCACACTCCGTACTCCCACAGATCCTTATTATCCTTTTCCTCCTTTATGCACTGATCCGGTTTTGTATCCATATATTTCCCAAAGGATACCGACTCATTGAAACCTACCGGAAAAAGCGGAACGCCCTTTCCGCCAGACACCGGACGATCACACAGTTTCCCGTAAAAATAATAGAACTCACTGATAAGCTCGATAAACTCTCTACCTCGGTGGAGAGTTTTATCGACTGCAGTAACCAAAAAGACGATGAACTGGCACAAAAAATCGATGTCCTGTTTGAAAAGCAGGAAGAAATACGCAGACGTCAGGATGAGGACAAAGCGGATATCATCCGGGAAAATATCCTAAATTTCGCAGAGCGTCTGCGAAACACCCCGGATGGTGAGTTCTCCATCGAAAAATTTAACCAGATTTTCACCCTCGGGAGCAAATATAAAAAAATCATTCAGGAAAACAATTTGACCAACGATGTATTTATCCATGACTATGAATACATCGAAATGCAATACAAAAAAAGATTCAATAAAAATGCATAGGAGCTGATACCATGATATCAAAAATCAGAACCCTGATCGGGGACATGCTTGGATACACCGAAACCGAATACTCCAAGCGCTGGATGAGCCGCTTTACAAGCGCCATTCTGCTCGAAATACTATTTAACCTTATTTTGTTCCCCGCTCTTCTCTTCTCCCATCTGCACTTCGGGCTCTCTTTCCGCATGTGCCGCCTTTTCTGGGAAAAATATCTGGCTTTTTCTACCATCTGTGTAAGCGCCTATGCGATCACATGGGTCGGATATATGGGAAAAGCCTTTCTTGCCAAGCGGGAAGAAGAGAGAATGAAGCTGCAGGACAAATCAGGATTTCCACAGACGGAAAGCGAAGAATGGAACGAAGAGGAGGATACATAATGAAACCTGAGATCAATAACCGGAACGCCAAAAATATAAGCTACGGCAATAAACGAAGCTTAAATAGCATTAAGTACATCGTCATCCACTATACGGGTAATAAAAAAGACACCGCCAAAGCAAATGCGGACTATTTCGCCACATCCAATACGAGGCAGGCCGGAGCCCATTATTTTGTAGACAAAAAGGGAGAAATCTGGTGCTCCGTTCCTATTTCCCTCACGGCCTGGTCCGTAGGCGGCCTTTACTCCCAGAGTGGCGGCGCCGGGTCATATTACCAAAAATGTACCAATACAAACAGCGTCAGCATCGAACTGTGCGACTGCACCGACAACGTAAACTGGACACAGATGCTGGCCGTCCGCAAACTCATACAATATATCCAGGAAATATGTCCCAATGCAAAAAAGATCATACGCCACTGGGACGTCAACGGCAAATCCTGCCCCGCCCCGATGACCGGCAAAAATAACCTGAAATGGAAGCATCTCTATAACAAGATCGTTTCTAATTACCAGTATAAAGCAAGGGTAATAAAAAAGACAAATCTCCACGCCTCAAAAACTCTGGTAAGTTCTGTAACTGGCAGCAAGAATACGGGGGATATCGTCAAAATCTCAAAGGTTTCCGGGAACTGGGGACGGCTTTTAAAGAAAGATGCTAAGGGAAATTACCGCTGGATCCAGCTTAAGAATGTAAAGGAATTATAAATACAGCCTTATTGCAGCATGCTCTTTGGGGTAGTCCTTAAAAAGGAAATGGAACTGATTTATTTCAGATCCATTTCCTTTTTTAATTTACCTTACTCTCATGTATTTTAAATTTCATACCTGCCATCCCCTCTCAAACTTGATGGTTATCATTATACTATTTCCCTACTACTTATTCAAGTAAACTTGATAGGAATACCCATTAATCGCGTATGATAACGTTATGTCTATGCAGCAGCTTCAAAAGGGGACAATCGGCTGGATGTTGTAAATGCAGTGAAAAAACAATAGGCAGAATCAGAAAACAAAAATCCTTATTTACATAGAAAAAACAGCTTTATCTTCAAAATAAAACTGTTTCTTGTGTGTAAATCTTCACACAGTATATTCGATCATATAACATAAGCATGGAAGGACGTGATAAAACAACACAAAATACGATGCATTTAAAATAACTCACAAATGACAAATGAAAGGAGCAACAATTATGAGTGATGATAAGAAATCCGTTACTATAAAAACCATCCTGGACAAGACCGGTATCACAAAAGGGATAAAGGAAGTCCAGAGCTGGTTGAAACGGAATCCCCTCAGGATCACAGCTGGTATCGATACCAGATCAGCAGAAAAGGAACTAAAAACTGCCTCAGACAGGATCGCAAAACAAACGACCCAAAGTGTAAAAATCCCTTCTGCTGCCACTGAAATCCCCCGGGAACAGAAACTTTCCGTTTCCGGTGCTTCTGGACAGAAATCCACCCAAAGTTCCCCTCCGTCTTCCAAAACTTCCGGCGGACTGGATCTGAGTATGCTGGCAGGTCCCGGTCTGGCCAAACTGAAAGACTCCCTAACAGAACTCACCTCCCTGACAAAAAAACTGGATGAAATCAGAGCCATTTCAAATCTGACCGGCACAGAACTCCAGGAACTGGGCGACACCGCTTACGAAACGGCCGGAAAATACGGAAAAAATATCGGGGATTATCTCTCCTCAGTACGGGAGATGGCCGATTCCGGTTATGAAAATGCCGGACAACTGGGGGAACTCTCCACTATGCTTCAATCTGCAAAAGGATTTTCCTCAGAACTGGCAGACACCTACATCACAGTAGCAGATGCTGCTTATGGCTATGGGGGAAATATCGAAAAACTGACCGCCTTATTGGATGGCCAGAACCAGATCACAAACAAAAACTCCATCAGCATGAAAGAAATGGCCAATGCAGTCCATGCCGCATCCTCCGAAACGCCCTCCGGCTTTCATTCCATATCCGAAGACAAAATGAGTGCCCTACTGGGGACCGGTCTCAAGACCTCCGGAAAATCCGGCGAAGAAGTAGGAAAAACGGTGGGTAACATCCTGGAAAATCTGGAGGAACTCTCCGGTTCCAATGACCTCCGTGACCCCATAGAACAGCTGAAAGAATACTCCGAAGCATACAATGCTCTTCCGGGAAGTGATCCTGAAAAAACCGGGATCCTGTCCGGCATTGGAAAGGGAACCGACACGGATGTTCTTTCCGGGATCCTTGAAAACTGGAATATCTATGAAAAGATGCTTGATGACTATGGGAACTCTTCCGGCTCTGTCATGAATGATGCCATGACATCCGCAGACAGCCTGAGCGGGAATCTGAACGAACTGGAGAACACCTGGCTGGGTTTTATAAGCAATCTCGCAGACTCTTCTGAACTTTCTGTTGCAGTGGATATGCTGAATGGATTGGTCGGAATTGTGGAGGATCTGACTTCCTTTCTGGATACCCCCGGAATGATAGGAGCCGGATTAGGCGCCTTCCTCAGCAGTAAAAACATCGGTAAGACCAAAAGTTGTCTTCTTTATTGAATATGCCGATAGCCATGTGTGTTCTTTCTGCAAAGCAGACTGTTTTCATGTGGCGTACAATGAAATACATTGTATTAAACCCGTGTGGAATCAACCACCGTATACATGAAGCTCATGTATAGCAGATATGGCATCCCTCTACATTATGGATGCACGCTTGTGTAATTGAGCGTCTTGAAACTCTGTAAACACACTACTACACTTCTGGTATGGTGACATGGCAGGATCGTAACAATGTAGTGCTTCAGACAACGAGCAGATGACAGCGTACCATAAGTACAGAAATCCTTTTAAGGATGGAAACCTCACATTGATGAGTGCTAATCCCAGAGACTACCAGGGCGGACGATACAGGGTGAAACTCCCTGTGTCGTAAGGAATAGTCCAGACTTTGCCGAGTGCAACGGTTAGTAATTACAGTCAGGAACTTATCTCCTGCTTTTGCATTTGTGGAATCCATCGTTACCATGGATCAGATAAGAGGTAATATGTAAAAAAGACTTGATGATAACTAGAAATCACTATTACAATTATTGCAGTGCCATTGCTTGCCTACCTTGCCAGCAGCAAAAATTCCAAATAACGCAACGCTTCCGGCCTTAGAAAGACCCGAAATTTTCTTAGTATTTTTACTATGACAATATGGGCATTCAATATTGTTAACTTTTGAATCTCCATATAACTTTTCACGATCCTCTAATGGAAATTCTGGGGTAAAACTTTCTGGAATTGCTTTTTTCTCTCGAATAATATGAACTAATTCACCTGCATCTCCAAGCGTTAGTGAAGTCTTCTTTCTGATTTTACCAATAGCAGAAACATAATCCTCTGTTTTTTCTAGCAAAGCAATGGGTAATTCTTCTTTAAAATCATAAATAATGCCATTGATATCACATTTTGTATTTATTAATGGATAGCCACAATGTATACAAACCTCGCTTTTATCGCTTACTTCCCTACCACATTCGGGACAAACAATTAATGCCATAATACTTTCCTGCTTTCGTTTTGTATTTTTTTTATTATAGCACAATCAAAACAAAAATACCACTTCACATGGTATAAAAAAATTTGCGTTCTCCACTAACACATAGTATGTCTCCCCAACATACATTTCCATAGTATGATATTCACAACGAAAAACAAAGAACTTGCTATATTAGGAAAGACATTAACTGAAACTAAAGGAACATTAATCGATTTTTTTGAAGCGTTTGAACGTGGTGGCCTAAAAGGTCAAGATGGAATTATAGATACATTCTTTTCAAAAAATAGAAAATCACCATTAACTCCGGAACTACTCAAAGATTTTGAATTATTTAAAGAAACATTCAATAGTTCCCCCCTAAGCGCAGAAGTGTTAGCCGAACAGATGGAGAATGTTGACCAGAGAATTATCGACTATGCTAAAACCTGTAAAAATGGTGAAATGACCACGGAAGGATTTAAAGAATCCATTAATAATATGTCTTTATCAGCTAAAGCAGGTCAAGCAGTACTCAGAGGTCTCTCCATGGCAGGCAATATGCTCCTGATGTGGGGAATCTCAGAAGTGATCGGTGCAGCAGTAACCTCGATCGACAACTACATCCATCGGGTTGACAAGGCAAACGAAACTATAGACAACGCCCGTTCTGAATACGAAAACTCCAAGTCTGAAATCGAATCAACAAACGCAGAACTTGAAGAAACAAGACAGAAAATATCAGAGTTGGAATCTAAAGGCGTGCTGTCATTTACTGATGAAGCAGAGCTGGATAAACTAAAACAACAAAATGATGAACTCGAAAAAAACATATTGCTTCAGGAAAAGAAGAAAGAAAATGAAGCAAAACAGGTTGTGAACGAAATCAGTGAGAATCAGTCAGATCTGTTTGACGATTTCGAAAACATAACCTCTAAATATTCAACTTACAAAAGTGAGTACGAGGAACAAGACAAAATCGGTATTGAGGGCGTTAAAAACGGAGAGATTGAAGCAAAAGATTATGAAGCAACCATGAACTCCATGAATACTGTCCTGACCGATTACGAAAGTGCACTTTTTGAAAGAATTGATAACTTTGAAAAATATAAAAGTGACATCGTTAATAAATATGGAACGGATGATGTTTCCCAATACAGTTTGCCCGATAAAAAACTGTATCATGATATTAATGAAAAACTCAATGAAGCATACCATGTTGTGTATTCTGATGCGGAGTACAATAAAGCCGTTATCGAACCTATCTTTAAGACAGATGAGTTTGCTGGATTATATGATCAGATGCTTAAGTTCTTTGTATCCGGCGGAAGTGCAGATCTATCATCGCTTGAAGATAAATTTGGTGCAGATATCATTCAATCCCTTCGTAACGCATGTGAAAACTCTGGCGTCGATTTTGATAAGGTGATGGGTGACATATATGCAAATTCACAGAGAAGACTGGATCAGATCGCACCTGTTTTTGAGAAACCAAATAGTTCCTATGAAGCAGAACAAAATGCTATTTCTCACAGCATTCGGGATTTTATTCAAAATGGATTATCAGAAGAAGACAGAACACTCTTGTTGTATGCTGATATACCAGAAGAACAAAAGTTTAAAACCATACGGGATGTTAAAAATTTTATTAATTCCTTAAAAAAAGCATCAGGTGAAAGTGATGTTCCATCCCCTAACTCCTTTTCAGAAGCATGGGATTCCATCGGCACGTCTGGCGATGAAACATCAGACAAGGAAGACCTTGCAGAAAAAGAAAGACTGGAAGAACTCGCGGCCGCTGGTAAACTCACTGAGAAAGAATTAAGAAATTCTTCTCTTGCCGATGTATTCAAAGACGCCGGTGTATCCATCGAAGAAGCAACAGAGAAAATAAACAAGATGAAATCCTCTGCCGGACAGCTTGCTTCCATGAAAACGGGTATCTCTTCTATCTCCTCCATCTTGGCAGAAAAAGAAGCTGGTAATGATATCAATGCAGACACACTATCCGGAATGCCAGATGACCTTAAGGCACAGACAAAAGAATACGAACATTTTGTAAAAATATTAGGTGAAGGATCATCCACTATGGATGAGTGCAGGAACGCAGCCGACAAGCTGGCCACAACCTATGTAAACAGCAACAACTTCCTTGCCAATCTTACCGATGGAACAAAAGATTATTACATTTCTGTACTGGATGAAATGGGAGTTGAAAACGCAGCAGAAGTTGTTATGAACGCACTTAACCGTCAGAAGATAGATGCTAAGATAGCAACCTTTAATCTGAAAAATGCTACCAAACAAGAGATTGATCAGCTTGGAACATATATATCATCACTTGATGGTTCGAGTAAGGCTCTTGGTTACTACACACTACAACAGCAAATAGCAAATAATAACGCCTTAGATACCTCTGACAGTATAAAGCATCTGAAATCATTAGCAAAACAATGCGGTATTACTGGCGAAGCGATATCCCTTATGTCATCTCTTGCCAAAGATATGAAAAAGGTCGATTATTATACTACCGGCGAAGGCAGAAATGATAAAAATGCCGGAATTGAAGTTTCAAATGCACAATCTGAAATAGAGGGCAACAAGAAACGATTAAAAAAAATTATAAATAAAGGAGCTGAAATTGGTACTTCACCTAAAGGCAATTCAGCATCTCCAAAAGATTCCGGTTCTACATCAAACGAAAAAAACAAGGATAAATCCAAATCTACCCAGCAGATCGACTGGATCAGTCGTGCTTTAGACCGTCTTTCCACAAGGCTTGACCTTGTTAAAACTAAGTACGACAATCTATTCAATAACAAAAAGGCCAAAGATTCTGATTCTCTGCTGAAGTTACAAAACAAGAATCTCAATGACCAGTATAAAATCCTGACTAAAACAGAGAAATATCAGGATAAGGCAGCAAAGAAATATTCCCAAAAAGCCAAAAAAGTCAGGATCTCTAAGAACAAAAAAGAGAATGAATCACTTAAAAAGGCAGTCCGCGAAGGACGTATCAATGGAGAAGATACGAAAAAGCTTATTGCCACTTATGGTGAAAAGAAAGCCGGAAAGATACAGGAATATCAGGACTGGTATGACAAATTACAGGAACAAAAGAAAAACAAAATAAGCACCCAACAGGCGAAACGTGAAAACCGTATCCAAAGATATCAGAATCTTGCTGATAATGCGGATAGCAACAGGGAACTTACACAGGCAAAAAAAGAAAATGCAAAAACTGCGGAAAGCAAAAATAAACTGATCGATACAGAAGAGATCACGCAGGTGAAAGCATCTTATGACTATCAGATCAAGATTGCAAAACTGAGAAAGGATTCCCTGAAAGTCCAACAGCTACAGGCAGAAAAAGAGAAAGAACTTCTTGACCTTGAGATCGAACAGCATCAGAACCTTGCCGATAAATACCAGAGTACACTTGACCGTTACAGCGCAGAAAAAGAACTGTTAGCAAAAGCCTCAGATAAAAACAACCTCATCGAGCAGGAAAAAGCAGCAGCACAGGCGTTATATGCTGAGAAGATCGCTATTGCAGGGTTAGAAGGAAACATCAGCGAACAGTATCAGTTACAGGCAGAACTTAAAAAGACCCTCCGTGACCTTGAGATCGAACAGCATCAGAACCTTGCCGACCAGTATCAGGCAGAACTGGACAGATCTTCGGCTGAAAAGGCGAATCAGAAGACAGCGGATGCTAAAAACAAGATCGTCGAACAGGAAAAGATCCTCACCTCACAGCTCTACGCTGAAAAAATTGCGATTGCCCATATCGAGGGCAACATCCGTGAAGAACAGCGGTTGCAGGAAGAACTCACACGACAGATGGTCGTCCTCGAAAAAGAAAGATTCGATAACATCACCCATTACTATGAAAATCTGATGAAGGTAAAAAATAACTCCTACACAGACCTCAGTAATGCAGTCAGCGAACTCGAGGCAAGGGGACTGATCGTCAGCAGCCAGATATACACTTCACAGATCGCCATCAACAACTACAAAAAGAAGATGTACGAAGAAGAACTCTTCTCCCTCAACACCCAGCTCCATTCCATCGAACAGAACACGGATGAATGGTATGAGGCACTTGATGCCATACAATCCTGCGAAAACAGCATCGCTGAATGTGCACAGGACAGCTACAAGCTGGCAGAAGGGATACGGCAGGTCAACCTCCAGTTAAGCAACAAGATCACGACAAGGTTTGAACAGATCTCCGGAGAATATGACCTAATGATCAAACTCATGTCAAACAAAAAACTAACAGATGACGATACCGGCAGTTTCACAAAAGAAGGAACTGCGACTCTCGGTGCTTATTACTCACAGCTTATCCTTGTACAAAAAGAGGCTGAAACATTGAAAGACTTCCTGGATGATATGTGGGACAAGATCCAGCGCAAAGAAGAAGGTTATACCGAGCAGACTGCACTGGATGAGTACTATGAGAAATACGATGAGTACACAAAAATGATCGCCAGCCAGTATGACATCCAGCAGAATCTCATTGATTTAATGAAAGAGAAATACAAAGCAGAGCTGGATTACCTAAAGGACATCATCGACCGCCGGAAAGAACTCCTGCAGGCAGAAAAAGATGAATACGATTACCGCCGCACGATCGAAGAAAAAACAAAAAACATCCGTATACTTGCCAAACAGGTATCTGCCCTCAGCGGTGACGACTCCGAGGCAGCAAAGGCAAAGCTCCAGCAGTTAAGAACAAATTTAGATGAAGCCCAAAAAGATCTCCAGGACACAGAATACGACAAGTGGATCTCCGACCAGCAGAAAATGCTTGACAACCTGTACAATGAGTATGAATCATTCATTGACGATAAGTTAAATGATGTGGATGCACTGTTACAGGAAGCTGTCACTTATCTGGGCAATATCAATATCGGTCAGGACGTGGCAGATGTCCTTCAGCAGTATGCGGACACCTACCGCTACGATCCCACCGCTGATCTTGAAAACATCAATACGGCTTTGGGAGAAAATGGTTCTATTGTAACTGCGGTCAACGGTATATCCAATCTTATATCCCAGTACTTTAACCAGCAGTTAAAAGATACCGAAGATGCCGGAAAGGTGATAAAACTCATATCCGGGATCGGACAGGTGGACATTGACGGAGAAGGGTACAAGCGTCTCGAACAGGCAAAAGAAGCTTACAGATCATTATCAAAAGGGGCAAAAAGAATCGTTGACTCCGCTTCCGTTAATGGGCTCAGTACACTTCAGTCCAAACATTCTGAATGGGAAACTTTAAAAAAGAATCGGGAGGAAGAACAAAGAGCACAACGAAAAGCATGGGAACAGGAAAATGATAACCGGATAAAACAGGAACAGGAAGCCTTAAGAAGCAGGCAGCGTGATGTATTGACAGATGCGATCCGACGGACATATGGGGCAAATGCAAATGAATATGCCTCTCCCGTTGTACCCCAGATAACACCTTCCTATATCAGCATTGTAGATGCGATCCAAAGAAATGGGTTACAACGTAATGATCCTTATATAAGCCCAAATGATACGGCGATCCATAAAATCGTACAAATGATAAACACCGCTGGGCTAGGGGTAACGATCGATCCAACCGCCGATGCTTTATGGCAGTATATGCAGAACATCGGCTTCTCCCACGGCGGTATCGCTGACACCCTGCAAAAAATCCCTTCAATAAATGGAGACGATGGATGGATCACGGTCAAGCGGGGCGAGGCCGTCTTGACACCAGGGCAGACAAAAGCGTTCCGCACGCTTACAGACAATCTGGACATCCTGAATCCTTCGGTCGATCTGTTAGCTGCCTTATCAAAACCACCAGCCGCTTCTTTCCCGAAAAACAGCCACTCTTCCACTCAGATCGGAGAAGTTGATTTCCACTTTGAACTTCCAAACGTAGTGGATTCCGACTCATTTATCCGGGAAATGCAGACAAATCCAAAAGTAGAGAAAGTTATTAAAACAATGCTTTGGGATAAAAACAGCTTATCTAAACACCGTATATAATAATACTTTTACAAAGGAGGACAAATATATGAAATTCAAAAAAAATATCAATATCCAAAAATACAGCCGGTTGCTGGAAAAAGAAAATGAAGATCTGAAACAAAAAGCACAACAGCTCGAAAAAGAACGGGACCAGGCCATTTCAGAGAAAAAACAAGCAATCCGGCTGCTTGACAGCTATAAGGAAGAATATGAATCCCTGATCGAAGACTCCAGAAAACTCATCGAAAAACAAAAACAGACAGAAAACAGAATGAATAAGATTACAGAGGATTGCAAAAAAGAATTGGAACATGTGATCCAGGAGATCAATGAAAAGAAGGTGATCCTTTGATCGCAGCAGAATTTGAATATAACGGAATAAAAAGTTCCGTATACGGACTTTATCTATGTAGTTTTGACGGCCCACGGACAGGGACATATTCCCTTGGCAATGACGTCACCATACATACCATACAGCCACCCGGAAAAAAGCAGCTTATAAGAAGCGGAAGCACTTGGGAAAATCCGCTTACTTTTCAGTTTCAGGTAGCAAAATATGACTATAAACATGGAGTACAGGAAATCACCTCCCGGGAGCTTGCGCACATCATGCGCTGGCTCATCCGTTCTGACAACTATCATTACCTCCGCTTTACCCAGACCGGATGGGATAATATATTTTATAACTGTTTCCTGAAACTCCAAAAACACGAAATAGCCGGGAAAATCTATGGACTTGATATCGAGGCCACTTGTGACGCTCCCTGGGGATGGTCAGAACGGAAGGAATACATCTTTGATACTACGCTGGCCGGAAAAAAGAGCTTTAACCTGTACAACTATTCCGACGAAGATGGCGCATTGCTTCCGGATCTCGTCGAGATTCAGATCTTATCCAAAGAAAAAAGCGATCTCATCATTACAAATCAGTTTAACATCCCCGCAAAAGAAAGACAATTAGAAAATAAATTGATCGTAAATAACTGTCTCCCCGGTGAAATCCTCTCCATGGATAAGCATAAAAATATCGTCTCAAGTCTCCCACATGAGCAGTTATATAACGATTTCAACCACGATTTCCTCCACCTGTACAGAGATTTTTCCGGTAACGAAAACCAAATATCGGTCTCCGTCGACTGCAGGATACGTATCTTGTGGAGAGAAGTCAGAAAGGGGGTATGTTAAATGGGATTCCATTCCGACAGACTGACATTCCAAACGGACGAGATCACAAACGAGATCAGGCAGCCACAGATCTTCTTATGTGACAGGCAGTTAAACAATCTGGGAGAGATTTCCCCGGTCAATGACCTCCGGATCAAATGCTCCTTAAACGGTGCAGATGAGATTTCTTTCCAAACACCGAAGGATGTCAGAAATTATAATGATTCTGATCTAAAAGAACTCAACAAAACCAGTACGAATCCGGTAAGCAGGGGGGGAAACCGGTTATATGGACAGTTAACGGATTATTCTGTGATCCTGGCTCCGGGGTTTGGGTATTTTGAGGTCTCCCCCTCCGTCAATGACACTGCCACAGAAATAAAAAACATCAGCGGCAGCTCCTTAGGAGAATCTGAACTCTCCCAACTGCTTTGCACCCTTGAATGCAACACAGAGATCGACATTGCAAGAGAAGACTATGTACCGACCATCCTATACAATGCGAACAACCCGGATGCCAGCCTCATTGACCGCATCCTCTCCTATGCACCCAGCTATACGGTCGGAACTGTCGACGACACCATAAAAAACATCCAGCGGACCTTCACTTTCTCCAAAACAGATATCCTCTCCTGCTTTTCACAGATCGCTGAAGAGATCAACTGCCTGTTCGATGTCGTCGTAAAAAAAGAGGAAGACGGAAATGTGATACGTCAGGTGAATATTTATGACGCCTGCTACTGTGGAAACTGCAACGGCCGAAACATCCTCAATGGCATATGCCAGGACTGCGGGAGCGAGCATATCCGTGGCATCGGGGAAGACACCACGATACAGATCGGCACAGATAATCTTTCAGATGAAATCACCATTTCTTCGGACGGTAAGATGAAAAATTGTTTTATCGTCGAAGGCGGAGACGAACTCATGACAAACTTTGTGAATGGGATCAGTCCTTCCGGGACCAACAAGATCTACCAGTTTTCCGAAGAGACCAAGAACGCCTTCTCCCCTGCCCTCCGGCATAAATACAAAGAATACACAAAAAAATATGATTCACTCCGGACAGATTATGAAAAAATCTTCGAGACAGAATGTAAGATCGGGGATCTCATCCTCTATCTGCAGTCCGGACGCATGCCATCTGCTGAGACAGCCAAAAGAAATCTTCACGAAGAAACTGCACATATTCTTGCCGCATATAAGAAAAATTTCCCGAGCGGTCTTGGGCTCTCAAGCAGCAAAGATATCGGTTCTAAAAACAATATCATACGTCAGATCTTCTCCATCTTCTTAGACGATGGATATGCGATTCGTCAGGAAAACGGCGAATATCATCCCGATGGAAAATACTGGACAGGAAATCTCATCCTCTATGAGATACAGAACAACGATTCCAACGCCACAATCTGTGTCGGAAAAGACACCAGCACAGTCACATTCTCAGATTCCGGGACAGCGCCCACAGTAGAAACATTTTCTATTATATTTTCTGAGGAAAACTACAAAAGCTATGTAAAACAGAAAGTGGCGCTGCATATCAAAAATTATAAGTATATCAAGGATCAGAACAAAAACAATCCAAAAGACTGGCAGAAATACAGCTTAAACCGCCTGTATTCTTATCAGGACGGATATGAATCCTGCAGACAGACCCTGAACGAACTGAGGGACACCGCCGATACTTCTAACATCCATCCCGCCATCGATGAAATGTTGGATGGATACGATGCACAGATCAATATGATCTCTGACTATGTCACACGTCTGGAAGACATGATCCATTTTCTATATTTTTACTGCGGAGATCCTGACCACTCTTCCGCACCAAAAATCTTTAAAACATGTGAAGAAGCTTTCCTGAACATGATACATTACATCCGGTACGGTACATGGACTGGCGGCAGCGAATCCGAGAACACAGACACTCCACTGTACTGTTCTGACTGCGGCTCCACAAATGTCACGGTAAATGGGTGTAACAGCTGCCATGGGAACGTGGTCACTTATTCTGATCTTGCCACAGCCATCTACGGATATTACAATGAACATCCTGACCATAACCTCAAAACACAGAAAAAAACGATCCATGATTCCCTTAACCTGCAAACCTGTCTGGGTGATACCTTATACAAAGAATTGTCTTCCCATATCCGTGAAGACGTCTACACAAACAACAACTTCATTTCAAACGGACTTGAGAATAACAATACAAAACTAATCAATATGGCAAAAGAACTGCTTCAGAAAGCTGGACAGGAACTGGAAAAAGCCTGTGTCCCACAACATACATTGAGCGGAAATATCCATGCTTTTGTGGCATTCCGCACATTGGATAAAAAGGATTTCCCGATCCAGAACGCCTATGACAAATTTAAGCTCGGAAACCTTATGAAGTACCTGTCAGATGACGGGACCATCTACAAACTAAGGCTCTCTTCCGAAGAATTTTCATGGGAAGGTTCTGAAGTCCGGCTAAATGTAGAATTCACAGACATGGTCCATTCTGCCGGAGGTGGGATAAGTGATATCGACACCCTCGTCCAGCAGATCGGAAACCTCTCCACCTCCTTTGATTCCGTAAAAAAGCAGGCAGAACAGGGATCAGAAGTCAAAAAAGATTTTACAGATATTAAAAACGAAGGACTGTTCCATTCTCTGAAAAATGCACTGAATGCCAGAAACCAAGACGTGCGGATCACGGACGAAGGCATCACCCTGCGCAGATATGATCATGAAACCGACGGTTACTATGACACGCAGATGAAGCTCGTGAACCGGAACATCGTCCTGACGGACGATAACTGGAAAACGGCAAAAATGGCGGTCGGACTGGGACAATATAGCGGAAAGCCGCAGTATGGTGTCTGGGCTGATGTGCTTGTCGGTAATCTGATCGCAGGGGAAAAGCTAGTTATAAGTAACAATGAAGATGCCAGCAAAGCCACCGTAACCATTGATAAAAACGGAATCGACATGACTAACGGTTCTATCTGTATGAAGAATGATGAGAGCAGTGTCTCTGTAGAAATCAATCCGGAAAAAAAGAGTGTATTTGAAATCTCAAAAAATAATGAACAAATTTTAGGTTTTGATGAAAATGGAAATGCCTTCTTTAAAGGCAAGGTAAATGCGACCGGATTGTTCAGTGGAGAGGTAAATGCCGATCGTGGGAAGATCGGCGAGTGGAAAATCAATGGTGCATCACTAATCTATAAATCTCCTGATGATTATGAGCAAAAACAATATATGGAATTTAGTTGTGATGGAATTTGGGCTTATAAAAATCACCTTGTCTCTATAGAATATAACAACAAAAAGCGAATGGTCCAACTCAAAGCTGATATGAATGAAATATCTTTCACCAAATATGTAAATACAAAAAATGATGGAGAAATAGATTTTACCAAATTCTCTCAATTTTATGTAGGAAATGGAAGCTCCTATGCAGCTGAGCCTGTGTACATGGAATTATCCTATCCAAATGGTAACGGTTTTATCGTAGATGAAAATAAAGTAGAACTGAACGGACTAAAATTAGATTGTAGATCAAACTGTTACCTTGGTGGAAACGATTATGATTATAGTCAGATACAAGAATACATTGAACCAGACACAGATTTAAAATCTGATAAAATATTGAATGGCGATATGGCTTTTATCACAAAATCAATATCATTACAAAAACTGGGGCGCATCGTTATCTTTAATGCAGTCGTTCTTTTTGCAGGCCCAAATACAAATAGTATCATCGGACAGATTCCCATAGGCTACCGTCCCTTTGTTTATAGCTCAGTATCCGCTGATAATTATGCAAACACTGCTGAATGCGGGATCAATGATAAAGGACAGATCATATTTTCCTGTAGTGGTTCAGGAGATTACCGGATACACGGAGTCTGGTTTTGGGATGCAGCAAAGGAATACAAAGACGAACAATATTTAATGTAAAGAGGTGAATACAAATGAAAAAAATAACACAATCGATCACACTTGACCTGATCGAGATCCAACATAACGTAATAAACGCACACAAAGGCGATCAACTCGTCAGAAACTTAGACATCACGATCACTGACAAAGGCTCTCCGTATCCGATACCGGATGCTTCTTTTATCTATCTCCGTGGAAAACGGGCGGACGGACGATCCGTATTTTATAATATAGCAGAAATATTAGACGCAGAAAACGCAAAGATCCGGGTTGATATCCACGATTATCTTCTATCTTCTGCCGGGCGGTGTCGTCTGGATATTGCCATCTATGACACACCACAGAAACTATATGACGGAACAGAAACCACCGAAGGAGAAGATCACGCAGGAACAGAAATCGCCTCGACAGAATCCTTTGTTCTGTACATACCGGAAGGTGTCTTTGATGAAAAAGATATCGTTTATTCTGATGAAGGAAGCACCCTTGCCACACTCATTGGTTCGGCGAGAGAAAAAATCAATGAAATGACGGATGTAACCGACCAGATGGATCAGGTGCAGACTCTTGTCAATACGAACAAACCCATCTGGGACGATAAATATACGAAAAACGAAGTAGATAATAAGTTCTCTACCCTGGAAACCAATATAGACTGGAAAGAATCCGTTGGCACCTATGCAGATATAACAACCACCTATCCGTCTCCCCAGGACGGATGGACAGTAAATGTCAAAGATACGGATTATACATACCGCTATAACGGTTTAGAATGGGTCGCCATTTCTGCAAATGCGGTACCCAAAGCGACCAATTCCATAGACGGTCTCTTGAGCAAAGAAGATTATGCAGACCTGCATTCCCACATCTCAAACGGAAACAATCCACATAATCTAAGCAAATCCCAGATCGGATTAGATCATGTAGAAAATAAAAGTTCCGCTATGATACGCAGCGAACTGACAGAAGAAAATGTAACGGATGCACTCGGCTACACCCCTTCTGACACATGGAAGGCAAACACATCCTCCAGCGAGGGGTATGTCGCATCCGGCAATGGACAGGCAAACAAAGTATGGAAAACGGACGCTAATGGTAATCCCGGATGGCGTGACCCCGGCACTGCAACAAAATTAGAGACATCACGCAAGATATTTGGCAGAAATTTTAATGGGACTGCTGATGTATCCGGCCAGGCTCTTGTATATGGAAGTTATAATTCGTCCGCAAGTGGCAGATTTTCAACATCCGCACTTCAGATCCGGGAAAATGGTCTTGCCGGGAATACGGGAAGCGGTCTTGGTTATGCGCCGACGATCGGATTTCACTGGAGTAATGCGGTTGCCGGAACACTGGCGTTCAATAATGACGGTAAATTTTATTTTCTAAAACAGGATGGATCGTCGGATGCAACAATAAAAGCAAAGATAGAGGCATCAGCTGTGACGCCGCATGCATCAAATACAGTAGATATTGGATCGCCAGGTTATAAGTTTAATAACCTACATGTGAAAAAAATTTATGAAGATGGGAAAACGCTGCAAAGCAAATATGCAGTAATAACGACAGATGTAAATTCAGATATTGGGTCTGGCAACTGGCGCTGGTATACGGTTAATTTTGGTGTGACGTATAAAGAAATACCATTTGTAAATGTGATGAAGACGTCTCAGGATGTAGATTCATCGATATGCATATACAGTTTTACTGGTAATGCAAGCAATGGTTATACGGGATTTATGTATGGTGTATATACGCCAAACAAGTCGTGGACATATTCCTACAGATGGTTCGCAATTGGAAATATTAAATAATTAAATATTGAGACCGTTTCAAGGAGTCTGTGAAACTTTTTCTGTAAAGTAAAGAAATAACTGGTCTTCTATGATAAAATAAAAATCATAGGAGGCCTTTTATTATGGCAAGAGAAAAGAAAAATGTACACAAGGTTGAAATGACAGAAGGAAAACGAAACATCATCCAGATACTCCTGCAGGAGTACGATATTGAGTCCGCCCAGGACATTCAGGAGGCTTTAAAAGACCTGCTCGGAGGGACCATCAAAGAAATGATGGAAGCAGAAATGGATGGCCATCCTGGTTACGGGAAGTCCCAACGTTCCGACAATGATGACTACCGCAACGGCTATAAGAAAAAGCAGGTCAACAGCAGCTATGGAAGCATGGAGATCGCGGTACCGCAGGACCGAAAATCCACCTTTGAGCCGCAGGTCGTGAAAAAACGGCAAAAGGACATTTCCGATATCGACCAGAAAATCATCTCCATGGTACGCAACCTATGCTTCGCATAGCTATGGGCATGACCACGCGCCAGATATCGGAAACATTAGACGATATCTATGGTTTTGAAGCATCCGAAGGATTCATTTCTGATGTAACGGACAAGATCATGCCGCAGATTGAGGACTGGCAGAACCGCCCCCTCTCAGAGGTTTATCCGGTGCTTTACATAGATGCCATCCACTACTCTGTGCGCGACAACGGCGTGATCCGTAAACTTGCAGCCTATGTTATCCTGGGCATCAGCCAGGACGGATACAAAGAAGTCCTGACCATTGAAATCGAGGAAAATGAAAGTGCCAAATACTGGCTTTCCATTCTCATCGGGTTAAAAAACAGAGGCGTAAAAGATATCCTGATCCTCTGTGCGGACGGACTGACCGGAATAAAAGAAGCGATTGCAGCAGCATATCCCCAGACAGAATATCAGAGGTGTATTGTCCACCAGGTGCGGAATACAATGAAATATGTGGCTGACAAAGACAGAAAACCCTTTGCGGCAGACCTGAAGACCATCTACCAGTCGCCCACAGAAGAAAAAGCACGGGAAGCATTAGAACGGGTAACGGAAAAATGGAACACAAAATATCCAAACTCCATGAAGAGCTGGAAACAGAACTGGGATGCCATATGCCCCATCTTCAAATTTTCCAGCGATGTGCGAAAGGTCATATATACCACAAATGCAATCGAAAGCTTAAATGCAGCCTATCGTAAGTTAAACCGCCAGAGAAGCATATTTCCCAGCGATACAGCCCTGTCAAAAGCACTATACCTGTCAACTTTCGAGGTGACCAAGAAATGGACCATGCCGCTGCGGAACTGGGGGCAGGTCTATGGGGAGTTAAGCATTATGTATGAAGGACGGCTGCCTGAATAAATTCCGGGAAAGCCTTTTTAACAGGCGGAATTTTCCGCCTGCTCTTGACATGTCCCAGCATGTGTTGGTATAAATAAAGCAAGGACTGAAATCCCAACAAAGAGATTTCAGCCCAAACATTATCATAGAAGATTAGTATTTACAGACTTTTCTTCACACTTAAAAAATTTATATAATACTCTATAATTCTATTATTTTTTCATCTTTAAATTATTCAATATATCCTTACACCCCTCACGATTTTCTTTATAGTTAACTGTATAAGGACTATTTAAATAATCGTTAGCAAACTTACAACACATAGATACAATTTCTTCGTCTTCGTCTTCTTCTCCTTTACAATACTTTGTGATAAATTCAAAAAGTATGTCTGCATAATAATGGCCAAAATACGTCAATTTTTCATGAATATCGTTAGCATCTAATTTTTTGCTATATTCTTCCTTTGCCAATACAAGAAATATTTCTGCTGTTAATAAACAATGCTTCCTATATTCTTTGTTTTCTCTTATAAAATCGACGTATTTATACAGATATATATATATTTCAGCAACTCGATAATAAACTAAAATCAGATTAATATTTCTTTCATAGTATTTTACACTAGCCAAATAAAACGCAACTGCCATACTACCATAAAATAATACTTTTTTATTAGATGGATTCCGCCCATTAAACAAGACCTTAAATGCATCATCTGCTGCTCTGGCCACTTGATAAAAACATTCATCAGAAGAATCCACATTACATTTAACTACTCTAAGATAAAACTCATTTTCAAACACTAACACATCCATATTCATACGTTCTTCCAATGGCGGGATTTGCATCATAACTTCCTCTAACGTTTTATTTGTAACAGGCAGGATATCCGAACCGTATAACGATGTAACATGCTCTAATAGTTCATCAATGTCAATAAATGGTAACTCATCTGAGTCGCAAAACTCGTTTCCATATCTTTTCCTCAGATTACTAATATCAAGCACACTCTCATTCAATTGCTTATATTTTTCATATAACAATTCTTCATCGAATAGATGTTCCCATATGACTTGTTCCTCATTAATAATCTCATCCTTAAAAGAAATTTTGTCAACCATATCTATGTATTTGAATGTAGCTATATCCTTGTTTGTTTTATAATCAACTTTTAAACTCATAGCCAAAGCAACTGCCTTTATAATTAACACTAATACCAATACACATATAATAAAAGCACTTACAAACTGTCCAATATTTTTAATAAATTTATGTTTTGATTTTTTTCTATTTTTTTTCAATAAAAAGAGGACTTTATGCATATATTTTAACAAAACGGCAACATATAATACACAAACAATTAAAACAATCAAGCCAAAAATCATTAAAAACATAAATGCTCCTTTCTTACGTGTTTCTTAAACTTCTAACTAAAATCTCCTCCAATTTTTCTTGATCATAATCAGGCCATCCTATCATATCTATTTTTAGACTACTTTTACTTTCCCAAGCCTCTAATACTTTAGTTGCAATCTCACCATGGGATTTGGTAAGCTGTCCGTCCTTAATATCATAAATCTCTTTTTGCTCTTCATCTTGTTTCACATATTTAATAGCTACCAAGCATCTTACTTCAACAGGAAAATCAATCATATTCATCTTTTTAATTGTCTCTTTCAATTCTTCAAATGTATCTTCTCTGGATAAAGTACAACATCCTTTTTCATCAGCTACATATTCATTCTGTGTAAATAGTCCTGTAATAGGGATATAGACTTTTTTTTCATTTTCACAAACAAGATATGGATACACAATTATATGAAATCCTTTTACGATCGGATCGGTCGTAATTTTATACTCTACATATTCAATACCAACCTTCTCAACAGAAATAGTTTTACAATTAAATCTCTGCGTATATGTGTTTTCTATTTCATATGTTTTTATTTCATGATGTTGTCTCAACAATTCTATGAAAATCAATCCCAATGTCGGAATTATAATAGGTAAGATAAAAACTAACCAACCTTTAACCGCTTTTGGCACATTCTCTTCTTTAACTCTATTATTTCTACTCACCATTATCTCACCTCACAAAAAAGGCACCTACTTAGGCACCTTTATATCTTATTAATTAATTTGGTTCCTAGTTTTCATCTTGTCATATGCAATTTTTCCTTTCTTTTGTGATTTGTTCAAATTGTGGTACACAGTTGATATATTTCTCAGCAAGATATATGGCCAAATGCATCCCCACTCCATTTTTCGTCCATAATTGAATAGCCTCTTCTTTTGATAGTTTTTTGAAAAGAGCCTGTAATAAATTTGCCTGAATTTTATCTGATATTTTCTCTGAATGTATTTTAACATCTGTCAATGAAAAACTGTCATTATCAAGTGGTTTCCCATTTATTGGAATCGCAAAAATATTATCAATCAATCTATACAATTCCAAAGTATTCTCTTGCTCCCAAAAATTCAATACATCCCAGACACTCCCAAAGTTTTTGCTCTTATTTTCTTTCAAGTAATCAATAATTTTCTTTTTAAGTTCTCTATCTACTACAGCCAAATCTAACAAAGCTTCCGCTTCTTTGCTAGAGCTTAAATAGTAACCACTGATTTCTTTTATAAATCCGCTGCCTTCTTCATAATCATCCCATTCATCTTGTCCATTCAGTATATTTTCCATAATTTCAACCCACTTTTGAGGGTTTTGATCCTTGAATGAACTTAATAGCCTAAAAATATTTTGGACACATTCCCTATCTTCCATATTGGATGCCATTATAGCTAATAGTTCTTCCTCAACATACTTTTTACCAGATTCTTCCAGTTTATATAAAGTAAATTTGCCTTGCCTACTTGTGTGAATGGGAGAAGGAACAGCCTCATTCAACTTCTTAATAATCGCATTTAATCCACTTGGTGATACTGGCATCCTATTAGCCAGCACAGAATGTAATATATTTGGATTTTCGTAAATCTCAAATAAAACAGGATCTTTATATTTCTGTCTGACACTTAATATAGTTTCTTTTTCCTTATTCTTTATCTCATCTGAAGTGATACCTGACTTTTTTGTTTGAAGCAAAACTACTCCTGAAGATGCCAAATCTCTCTTTTGCATTTGAGCCATTTTCTCACCTCCTAGTATTTTATGTTGTCTAACAATATGATGTTGGGGTCAAAACCATAAATATATTTGCCCTTATTCCCTATAATACCTTGAAAAATTCATGTTTTGTAGTATATCGTTGGACTATTTATTTGGGATATATGCTGAGTATTCCCTGCCTTGTTTTATGCCAGTAACGGATTTTTGGCATAGTTTCCCAGTCTCTTCACATAATTGAAACACTTTCGGAAATTTAACGCTGCTATCTTGGAACCGAAAAAGAATTTGCCACGCTGTTTTCTGCGAGGTATCTTTTCTAAATGGTAATTCTTACGGATGTTTGATGGAACAGTCTCCACTCCATTACGGAGTTTTGCATAATTTTTGAATTCTTCACTGCTCATGTTCCGCTGGATCTTTGCACGTTCATGTGCCGCTTTAGATGTTACTATTTTTGCTACCTGCTTAAAAATCTTCGGCCTGCACTGTTCCTGATACGAACAGTTCGCACACTGCTCATGCAGGAAGGAAACGGCACACTGACTGCTTTGTTTCATACTAAGGACAGCTTTTGGGTGCATGGCCGGCCGGACATCGCAGGACTTTTGTTCCCTCTTCATTGAATTCAAAATCATCAAGGATATCCCGAGCCGGTTTCCCTGTCAGACTTGTGGCGATCAGTTCTACGTTTTTGTCCGCTGCAAGCTGTGTGTTTTCTGTTCCGCTGTATGCACCATCCGTAACTATAACAGTCCGTTCTTCCTGTTTATCCATCTGCCCAAGATGCTCCTGGATAAACTGACTGTCACTATGGTTGTTTTGCTCATACTGGTACTCTGTTACAATGGAACCATTGGTTCCAACGGATTCTTCAAGGTTGGCAGCATATCCCCGATACTCTTTTCCTGCTTTGCTCCGGAATGTAGCTTCCTGATCAGAAGGATTCTGCATCATGGATGATTTCATGCCGCCGTCTTCTTTTGTGTGGAGCCTGCGCTTTTCATTCTCGACAATGGTCTGTTCTGACAGGCATCTGACAAACAGATCATACTCTGGTGAATCATTGTAATCAGACGCGCACAAGGAAAGAAGTTATCCGCATCCGTTAAAATCTGCTTCATGCGCTCATCTGCATTGGTACTGCGCTGATGATGGATCACTCTGTTAAAATCGTCAGGGTCGATATAATGTTTTAATCCGTCAGGCAGAACGGAATCATTGATTTTATCCACATACACCGCCAGCTTTGCGATGCAGGTGTATATCAGTTCCATCCGGCTGAATCTGCGGATGCTGAATTCGATCATAATGGAATCCATACGTCTGATTTTCCCGCTGATTCCCATCAGTTTTGCAATGGAAGCACTTAAATCTTTCACACAGTCGTGGTAGAAATTCTTGTTATAAAGTGTTTCACAGTCATAACGCCTCTTGCGGAAACAGCTTAAGGTCTTATCGCTTAAAGGCTGTTCTTCAAAACTCGTTGTATGCAAGTTCGTACTGGATCCGAAAATCCAGCATAAGATTTTCAACCATCTCATCATCGGAATAATCAAAAAACTCTTTGATGATAAGCGTACCAACAAGCACGTTGACCGGGGTATTCGGTCTGGATACCTTATCGCTGTATAAAACGGAAAAACGCTTTTCATCAATGGCAGGGAATATTTTATCGGCGAAAACTTTTGCCCAGGACCTTCCAGTGCTTTCTGTTCTCTGGCGGTTAACCCTGAAAAACTATCTGTAAATGATATTTGCTGGTAAGCATTTTCTTTAAATGACATAGAGACTTACCTTCTTTCCCAAACCACCCTGTAGCCTTGATACCTTTATTATACAGCAAGTAAGATATTTATGCTTGTATTTACTACAAAATATATGAACTTTTCAAGGTGCTATAGTGGGGCTTTTGACCCCAGCATCACAATATTTATATTATGCTAATGTTAGAATATCACATTCATTCATATGTGTCAATAAAAATAAACAATATTATTAATAATTATAATATTTTTTCTATTTTATTAACTATAACTTATATAAATATAATGTGTTTCATTTCACAAACACATTATATTTATAATAAAAATAAACAATACAATAGAGCATTGTTCTATGACAAAGTCATAGAACAATGCTCCTCTTATTTTATTTCTACCTTTAAATCTGCTTCACTTACTTATCCAGACTCTTCAGCGTCGGGAACAGTAGCACATCCCGGATCGCTGCCGAATCCGTAAGCAGCATAACAAGCCGGTCGATACCAAATCCAATTCCTCCGGTCGGCGGCATGCCGTATTCCAGAGCACAGATAAAGTCCTCATCCAGATGATGTGCCTCCTCGTCTCCGGCGGCAAACATCTCTTCCTGTTTCATAAAACGTTCTTTCTGGTCGATCGGGTCATTCAGCTCGGAAAATGCATTACACATCTCACGCTTTGTGATAAAGAGCTCAAAGCGCTCCGTATACTCCGGATCCTCTTTCTTTTTCTTCGCAAGCGGTGAGATTTCCACCGGATGATCCATGATAAAGGTCGGCTGATCCAGCTTCTCCTCAACAAATTCCTCGAAGAAGAGATTGAGGATATCCCCTTTTCCGTGTCTCTCCTCATACTCGATATGATGCTCCTTCGCCGCCTTTCTGGCCTCTTCCACATCTTTTATCTCTGCAAAGTCTACGCCGGAATATTTCTTTACTGCCTCAACCATCGTCAAACGCTCAAATGGCTTTGCAAAATCAATTTCCACGCCTTCATAACTGATCTTTGTCGTCCCTAATACATTCTGACATACCTGACGGTACATATTTTCAGCAAGATCCATCATGCCATAATAATCCGTAAACGCCTGATAACATTCCAAAAGAGTAAATTCCGGATTATGTCTGACAGACAGCCCCTCGTTGCGGAACACGCGGCCAATCTCATAGACGCGCTCCATCCCTCCGACGATCAGGCGCTTTAAGTACAACTCAAGTGAAATACGGAGGTTCAGATCTTCATCTAATGTATTATGATGGGTCACAAACGGTCTGGCTGCTGCTCC
The DNA here is from genome assembly GCA_021770615.1 of Lachnospiraceae bacterium. The sequence continues at coordinate 183,344 of JAETQR010000005.1, forward strand.
TCCCGCCATCGGGACAAGGACAGGTGTCTCTACTTCCATAAATCCCTGGTCATCCAGGAAACGCCTGATCTCGCTTATGATCCTGGTACGCTTTTTAAACGTATCCCGCACCTCCGGATTTACGATAAGATCCACATATCTCTGGCGGTAGCGGATGTCTGTATCCTTAAGGCCATGGAATTTTTCCGGGAGGATCTGGAGGCTCTTACTCAAAAGCCGGATCCCTTTGGCATGGATTGAAATCTCTCCCATCTTGGTCGTAAAGACCTCGCCTTCAAGGAGGACGATGTCACCGATGTCAAATTTCTTAAAGGCCTTATATTCATCCTCGCCGATCTCATCTCTCGCCACATAGCCCTGGATCGAACCGTCCCTGTCAAGAACATTGCAAAAAGAAGCTTTGCCCATGACACGCTTAGACATGAGACGTCCGGCCACTGACACATGCTTTCCTTCCAGTTCCTTATAATTGTCTTTTATTTCTACAGAGTGATGAGACACCTCACACTTTGTGATCTCAAACGGATCATTTCCCTCTTCCTGTAATGCGGCCAGCTTTTCTCTTCTGACCTTCATCAGCTGATTGATATCTTCTGCCACTTTTCTCTCTCCTTCTGCTATCAGTTCTTCGTAATCTCAAGAATCTCGTATTTCAATTCCCCGGACGGCGTCTCAACGACCACAGTCTGGCCCTTTTTCGCACCGATCAGCGCTTTTCCGACCGGTGATTCGTTAGAGATCTTTCCCTTCAGGCTGTTTGCCTCTGTGGAACCCACGATCTTATATTCCATTTCCTCATCATATTCCAGATCCCTGATCTTTACCGTACAGCCAATATTTATCACACTCGAATCAATGTCGTCATCTACGACAAGCTCGGCATTTTTCAATATTTTATCGATCTCCTCGATGCGGAGCTCTATGTCACGCTGCTCCTCTTTCGCAGCATCATATTCGGCATTCTCCGATAAGTCTCCCTGCTCTCTGGCTTCCTTGATCTTCTGTGCAACCTCTTTACGACGGTATACTTTCAGCTCCTGTAATTCTTCCTCCAGAGCCTTTAATCCTTCCTCAGTCAAAATATTCTTTTTCACTTCAGCCATCTTATCCATTTCCTCCATTCCTGCACATAAGTCATCTGGAACCCCATGCACATCGAAATTTACACTTTACATCGTTTCATTATAACGTAGGAATGTGGGATTGTCAATCGGCAACCCCACATTTACTTCGGTCATATTTTACTGTCTGTGATCTGTTCGGGTGTTTGACACTTCTTTTATACATCATGTCACAAAAAACCTTTATTTAAGCCAAACATGGCTTATTTTTTTGTCAAATTTTTGAAAATAATTAGTGCGCTTTTGTGCGCTTTATAGAAAACTCGGAAAACTGAACGAACTCTTAGAACAGTTCTCCGGAGATTATGATGCTATGATGGCGTGGGCAAAGTCAGAGGCAGAAAAAGACACCCTCGAATACAACGCTAAAACAGGCAGTGTTACCGTTTCTTTATCAAAAAGCGCTTATATTCCCAAAAACGAAGAACGTTGCTTTCAGATTGGATATCTGTTCCTTCAAAAACTGTGCACAGAATTAAAAATGGATTCCATTTGTCGTAAGATTTCTAAACGTCACAAATATACTTATGATTTCAGCGCAATTCTTACGGATCAGATTTTTTCAAGAATCCTTTCACCCTCCAGCAAACTGAGCAGTTACTCTTACTGCCGGACACTGCTTGAACCGCCTAAGTATGAACTGCATAACATTTACCGTGCACTTTCCGTTATGGCTGAGGAATCCGACTTTATTCAGGAGGAACTATACTGCAATTCAAACTTCGTACATCCGAGAAACAAAAAGATTCTCTACTACGACTGTACGAATTATTACTTTGAAACAGAGCAGGATGATGATTTTAGAAAGTATGGAAAGAGCAAGGAAAACAGACCAAATCCCATCGTCACAATGGGATTGTTTATGGATGCGGATGGAATCCCCCTTGCTTTTGACGTGTTCCCGGGAAACCAGAATGAACAGACGACCTTAAAACCTTTGGAAACCAAGATAATACGTGACTTTGCATGCAGCGAGTTTATCTTCTGCTCGGATGCCGGACTTGGCAGTCAGTCAAACCGAAGATTTAACAGCTTTGGAAACCGTTCTTATGTCATCACACAATCTCTAAAGAAGATGCGAAGGGAAGACCGGCAGACTGCCTTAAATCCAAAACAGTTCCGCAGACCTGGTTCCGATCAGTTCATCGATATATCCACTCTTGATGAATCCGATTCGGACATTTACGAAACAATCTTTTACAAGGAAGTGCCCGTTGTAAATGGAAACATGGACGAAATCGTCATCGTAACCTATTCTCCAAAATATAAGGCATACCAGAAAAAAATCCGAGAGCAGCAGATATCACGCGCTGTAAAAATGATAGAACAGCCGGGCAAAAAAAGACGTGGTAAAAACCAGAATGACCCAGCCCGTTTTATTAAATCCACTGCCGTAACAGAAGGGGGTGAAGTTGCAGGCAAAAACATATATGACCTGGATTTGGACCGTATCTCTGAAGAAGAAAAGTATGACGGATTTTATGCAGTCATAACAAATCTAGAAGGAGATGTCGGGGAAATCTTAAAAATCAACAGGCAGCGTTGGGAGATTGAAGAAAACTTCCGAATCATGAAAACAGATTTTGAGGCACGTCCTGTCTATGTCAGGCGGAAGGACCGGATCAAAGCGCATTTCCTTACCTGTTACATCAGTCTGCTTGTGTATCGTCTGCTTGAGAAAAAAATCGGAAACAACTATACCTGTAACGAGATTCTAAGCACTCTTCGTTCCATGCAGGTAACACTTTTGTCAAAAGAAAGCGGCTATATCCCTTCTTACAAAAGAACAGAGCTGACGGATGATTTGCATAAGGCATTTGGCTTTCACACGGATTATGAATTTATCTCAAAATCAGCCATGCGAAGTATAATAAAAAGTACCAAAACCGAAGAATCAAAAAAATAGCACAAATCGTTTCCAAAGCGAAAGTGGCTACAACCCGCATGATTACCGGGCTTGTAGCCACTTTTTGCTTTCTTAAGTGTCAAACTCGGGATTATA
>JAETQR010000119.1 GCA_021770615.1 Lachnospiraceae bacterium
ATCTATGAATTTGGGCCAAGGGGAATGGCATGGACTTAGATAACTCATCTATGTAGATATGAAAAAGTGAGAAACAGCGAGTTAACAAGAGGAAAACAAAGATTATTATGGGAGGAGACAAGGTTAAATAAATTCTCTGATGAGCAATTTATTCAACCAAGAATTTGTGCCGAAGCGTCACAAATTCTATTGATTGCAGAGCAGAATCTGAAATTCTGCTCGCATCCTCAGCGCAAAGCGCTTCGGAATGGAGGAAAAAATGATACTACTTTACACATTATTACTTGGAATCGGATTTACTGCCCTTATCAGGGGCGCAGACTTGTTTGTAGACGGAAGTTCTGCACTTGCCGGAAACTTTAAAATACCGGGAGTGGTCATCGGCCTGACGATCGTTGCCCTTGGAACCAGCGCACCTGAATTAGCAGTAAGTACTTCGGCCGCACTGCACAATGCCAATGAAATCGCCCTGAGCAATATCGTTGGCTCCAATATTTTTAACCTTTTGTGCGTACTCGGCCTCTGCGCAATCCTTCATCCTCTACCGGTAGACGCTAAAATCCTGAAAAGGGATTTTCCCATTTCGATCGGCGCCACTGCCGCTCTTTTGCCTATCGCTTGTTTGGGAACGATAAACCGGACAACCGGGCTCATTATGGTCGCCATTTTTTTCTTATACATCCTATATCTGATCTATGATGCCAGAAAAAACCCGGATAAAGAAGCCCCCAAAGAACATACACCGCTTTGGAAATGTTCTGCATTCATCATAACCGGACTTATCTTTATCATCGCCGGAGGACAGGCTGTCGTTTACAGTGCAAGAGAGCTCGCAAAAGCAATAGGGATCTCGGAGACTTTGATCGGTCTGACGATCGTTGCCATCGGAACCTCCCTGCCCGAACTGGTCACATCTGTCGTTGCCGCCAGAAAGGGCGAAACCGGGCTCGCCATCGGCAACGTGATCGGCTCCAATATTTTCAACCTGCTTTTTATCCTTGGCACCTCTGCTGCGATCCATCCGGTCGCAGTAAACACCGAATCTGTCTGTGATATCATGATCCTGACCGGGGTCAGTATCATCACCTGTATCTTTTCATTCAGCCGGAGAACGATCAACCGCACAGAAGGCATCTTTATGGTTTTACTATACACCGCAGATATCCTGTATGCGGTTATGAGATAATATGTTGTTCTCTTATAAATTCATTCAGATACTCCCCATCTTAGCTAATATTCTTTTACCAGATCTTCGTCCTTCACACCATATTTCTCCATAAAATAAGCCTTATCCGCCTCATTCCGAATCAGCATCACCTCGTGGAACCTACCGGTCTCTCTGTCTTTGAAACCTGCCACCTGCTCCCCCGTACAGATACTGGCCCGGATAACCGGCTGCTTTTTTATTTTATCATATTGCTCTATCTCTATCTTTTTCTTAAATCCAAACATATATTATCCATCTCCTAAACCGGCCTGACGATGCCAAATTGTGTGTTTTTATTATATCAGACAGGCTTTGCAGGAACAAGAAAATTTTTACAAAGAGATCTGCCAGAGGAATTTGTCCCCAAAAATCTATTGCTTTTAATTACAATCTGTGTAAAATATCGTTAGCAAATAAAATACAAAGGAGAACCCACCATGAAAAACTTAAAGATACACATATGTGACTATCTGAACTATTGCCAGTCCCAAAAAAGACTGGACACAAAGACACTGAAAGCATACCGCATTGACCTGGGACAATTTGAATCCCAAATTTCCACGGATGACATTACGACAGTAACCCCTGCTATATTGGAAACTTATATCGCAGGCCTTCACAATACATATGCTCCCCGGACCGTAAGACGCAAAATTGCCTCTGTAAAAGCTTTTTTCCGCTTTTTAGAACAAAAGGAGCAAATCGACCGCAGCCCCTTCCACAAGATCGAGGTAAAATTCCGGGAACCTGTCATACTTCCCAAAACCATTTCTCTCCGCACGATTGAAACATTTCTCTCCACCATATATGAGCGATACAAAAATGCCCCAACAGAATATCAACGGAAAAATGCCCTCCGGGACGCCGCCGTGATCGAGACGCTTTTCGCCACCGGCATCCGGATCTCCGAACTCTGCTCTTTGAAACCAGAGGATGTGGATCTACAGGACAACTGTATCCTGATCTACGGAAAGGGCTCTAAAGAACGAAAGCTACAGATCGGAAATGAGGACGTGGCATGTATTTTACAAAACTACAAAAACTCTTATCTCGCAGAGATACAGGCCTGCGATCACTTTTTTGCAAACCAGAACAAAACACCTCTCTCCGACCAGTCTGTCCGCAGAATGATCAACCGCTATACTTCTCTCGCCTCTATCGAGCTACATATCACGCCCCACATGTTCCGCCACACTTTCGCCACAAGCCTGTTAGAAGCAGACGTGGATATCCGTTATATCCAGAAAATGCTCGGTCACAGTTCGATCCATGTCACAGAAATCTATACCCATGTCGCCATGGCAAAGCAACGGGATATTCTGAGGACGAAACATCCGAGGAAGGATTTGAGGATTGGGGGGTAAGGGGATTGGAAAATTGAAGAAGGGGGAATGAGAAAAGGCCTTCTGCATTGGGGTGCAGAGGGGCTTTTTAGGTTTGGGGAGAAATTGTAAGTGAAGGATAATACTTCATTATCTGTCAGGTTTGTGGGGGATAAACAATCTGAATCCGCAGAAGTAAAAGTGGATTGGATAATTGATGATTATCGGGAGGAAGATAGTTATCCATTGATTT
>JAETQR010000120.1 GCA_021770615.1 Lachnospiraceae bacterium
CATTTTATAAACTGGAAACGGACATTATGATTTGTTTCATGTGCCAACGCTACGGGAAGTCTGCTCTTAGTGTGTTCAGATGGAACAAGCCATGTAAAAATGTAGCCGGGAATACCTCCATCTCCACAGTAATTGTCATTCATTATCGAATAAGGATTTTGGGGGTCAGCCAGCAAAACAGTGTATAGATATTCTTTCACAGGAAATTCTATTCCAGCATCGGAAAAACACTTTAATGACCGCTCGATAGACTTTTGACAGTTATCCCAAAATTGGTTGTCGTCCAACAGTATAATACTTTGGGCCCATGTTCCATCAATTTTTTCTGGCAGAAGAAAGCCCAACATACCACTTGCCATAATAACATCATAGCCATTCGGTTGTGCAGCCTTCATTGGCACATTGTAGCAGGCCCATTTCTTTTCAAAAGGCTTCATCATTTCATAGCGATAAATATCATTTTTTTTAGAAGCTGGCGCTTCCATGATTTTTCTGTAGATACCGTCAGAACGAACGGCCTGTACTTTTAGGATGTTCATATTTTGTACTTCCTTTCAATATTTTGTAACCTTATTCTACGGTATGACGGAACGTCAAAGTCAATAGTTTTTGAAAAATTTCTTTCCTGAACATTGAATTATAATTTAAGCAATTGGATTAAAAAACAAAGCTATCACTAGCGTGCATTATCCCGCTCCCGTTCCATCACAGACCCGCCCAACAGATAGTCCACATTGGCTTTAACGTTATAAAGCTCTTTCATATCGGATCTGGCCTGCTTATAAGAAGAATAGGCTTTTCGTTTCTGTTCCAGAAGTCCGGCGTATTCCTCCCGCAGAGATTTGATGGAGGGCAGCTTTGTGATCCCCAGCTCGTCAAAGTGTTTCTTCGCCGCCTGGTGCAGAAGGATTTCCGTCTCATGCGCCGCGCGGAACTTTTTGCTGTATCCGGCTTTCCGGTACTCCACATAGACCGCCCGCGTCTTGGCATAATTTACGATCTGTTTCTGCAGCTCTCCGTTGGCGGTCATCTGTGATTCCAGTTCCTTGATCTGTACCGACAACGCATTGAAACTGGCGGTAGCGGCATCTGATTTTTTCTGCAAATCCTCATAGCTCATATCGCCATGCTCTTTGAGCCAGATCACCGCCTGGGAAAGCTGCTTTAAGTTGAACACCTTCGCCCAGCGTTCATACCCCGGCCCTTTGCCGGAACGGATCGCCGACTCAATATCCACCAGCAGGCCGACTTTGGAAACCGGCTTTTGGGGAGAGGTACGAAGCGGCTTCACCGTCCGGGTGCCGGCGATCCGTTCTTTGATGGCCTGCTCGGTATAGTCGCCCTTTAGCGTGTCACACCGGCTATATCGATCCTCCGGCGACAGGCGAAAACGGAGGTACTTCCGCTCTTGGTTGACTTCAATCCCAGCCGCCTCCAGCTTCTTCAAAAGTTCTTCAAAGTCTTTTGAGATCATCACCTGCGGTGATGGCTGCGCGTTCCGTTGGAACGCTTGATTATAGGTTGCCGCCTCCAAATAAAAGGACAGCAATACCCGTTTTCGATTTGCAATGAGAAGATGGATGGCATCAAATTCTTTCACAGTCAACTCAAACCAATAATGGACGATACCGCAATACCGCCCACTACTTTCTAATATGGGATTTTTATAATGACCTGTGCGCCGTTTGTTATATCAGAATTTTCCAATATGAGCTGCCCGTTATGCTGCCTGGTAATGCAGCTTGTAATATAAAGTCCCATACCAAAATGCAGGTTAGAAGTCCGGCTATGGTCACTCATGAAAAATTGCTCGTGTGCATGATGCAGGGCTTCCGGGGTAAAACCGCTGCCCTCGTCCGTTATGGAGATTTGCAGAAAGTTGTCTGCCTTTTTCGTTACTATATAGATGGTTCCTTTTGTAGGAGAGTAGTCTAGCGCATTGGCAATCACATTCATAATCGCCCGTTCCAGCAGCATTTTATCCGCTTTAAAAACACCTAAATCTATGCCGGTTTCCATGTGTAAGGAAATTCCTTTTGTAAGACACATAGAGCTTGCCCGGGCTTCTATCAGCTCCATATAATCAGCCATATCAAATTTTTCTAAATTAAGCTGATACCCTGCAACAGTCCGGGATATATCTATTAGCGTCCTAATATAAACACCCATCTGTTCGGAGCTTTCTGTAATATACCCAGCATATAACCGCTGCTCGTCGTCAAGTTCCGTTTCACTTATCAGGTCAATATTTCCTTGAATGACAGTCAACGGTGTTTTTAAGTCATGGGCAAGCGCCGCGATTTGTTCCCTTTGTAATCGCTCTGCGTCCCATTGTTTTTCTAAAGATGATTTCAGATTGTTTTTCATATCGGAAAAAGAACAAAGTACATCTTCAAATTCTTTGATTTTGGAGTGTCCCACTTCAAAATCGAGATTTTGTCCGGCAACCTGTTCTGTCGCTTCAAAAAGCGGTGAAAGCTGCACCCGTAGATTTTTTGCGAATTTTGCCGTTAAGATTATGCACACCATTATACAGTTTATGGCAATGAGAATATACAGCAGGATTTCCGGCGATGGGAAATGCTCATAAAGCCATTCGTTGGTAAACTGCGAACCGACATAGTATTGAAGCACCACATATTCGTTTTCACGGGTAACAAATAAGTA
>JAETQR010000041.1 GCA_021770615.1 Lachnospiraceae bacterium
ACAGAATTGCTCATGGGAATTATAGTAAAGAAGGACGGAAAACCAATATGGTCGTCCGTCCTTTCAAATCATTATCATAGAAGAACTGAATTTACAGAAAATATTTCAAACTCTCTTTTCCATTGACCTTGAAGGAGACCAGACGCCCCGTTATGAGCGCCAGCCGTCGGAATGGCTGGAGAATACAGCGAGTGGGTGCAAATTAGAATATTTTCATTCCATTAAGTAGTTCTTTTAAAACGACCATTTGACCTGCTGTAATCGTAACTCCTTTACCATATTGTGTGTGTTCGGCATTCCATGTCCGGATATCATACACAGGTTCCCGGTCATCCCATGAAATATAATTGAGTTCTTTTATCCACCCATTATTGGGCTTGGATAAATCACCTATATGTTTATAAATTATATATTTTTGCACTTACGATCATCCTCTCAAAATATTAATACTTGAAAATATAAAAACCCCAAACACCGTTGCTAAACTCTCCAGCAGCAAATTTCTGTTCCTGCCCATTGATAATAACTGTATAAATGGGCAATTTATACTCTTTATCATATAAAGGGTCATGAACCAGTGCACGTTCATGAGTCCTTTTCCATTCATAATCAAATATATTAACGTCAAATAAAATAACATTGCCAGCCAAACCATTTTTTTCATGCTGCCATGTTTTGCTTTTTAACATTTTCATTGTTCTTTTCCTTTCCATTAAAGATAATAAAATGCTATCTCTCGAATCATATCGAGGTCTTTTTCCTCATAATCTATTTTCTTTCCTTTATCTATTTCTGAGAAAATATATTTTACACAATCTCCTGCCGGATCTTGTATGATCAATTCCTCTAAATCATCTCTTCCATCCAAATATTTCTCAACTAAATATCTTACATTTTGTATCAACTCTTTATGATCCATAAATTCATTTTCCTTAGCAACTCCTTCTTTTACTTTAGCTTTGGCAATATTGGACAAAAGACCAATATATTTCTCCTCCTTAATTTTCATTTTCTTCTTATAACGTATACACAGTACGAATGAAAAAAGTACACCTAAAACTACCCCTACAATCCTAATTATATTATCCCCAAATAAATAAAAAACCATTTCCACTCTCCTGTCTTACGAATCAAAAGGTCATGCTTTCCGATGCCCACATGGAATGCATGACCTCTTGACCCTGTTATCATATACTTTTTAGTACAACGGATACTGATCCGTCAATGTCTTAACAATCTCCATCGCTTTTGCCTTATTCGCGTCCGCATCGTCGATGAGCATTGCGATCGCCTCTGCGATCTGATCCATATCATCTGTATTCATTCCCCTTGTCGTAACGGCCGCTGTACCGAGACGGACTCCACTCGTCACAAACGGGTTCTGTGGGTCATTCGGAATCGTGTTTTTATTTGCTGTGATATTCGCTTCGTCTAACCACGCCTCAACCTGCTTTCCGGTCAGACCCTTTTTCACAAGATCGACTAACATCAGATGATTGTCTGTTCCGCCGGATACGATATCGATTCCACGGTTCATCAGTCCCTTACTCAGCGCCTGTGCATTGGCAATGATATTTTTTCCGTATTCTTTAAAGCTTGGATCAAGAGCCTCTTTAAAACAAACTGCTTTTGCAGCAATCACATGCATCAAAGGGCCTCCCTGCGTGCCCGGGAATATGGCTTTATTCAGCTTATGCTCTGTCGCAAATTCCTCACTGGAAAGGATCATTCCGCCACGTGGCCCGCGCAGTGTTTTATGTGTCGTCGTTGTGGTGACATGTGCGTATGGGATTGGGCTCTCATGTACGCCTGCCGCGATCAGTCCTGCGATATGAGCCATATCTACCATAAGGAACGCACCTACTTCATCTGCGATCTCACGGAATCTCTTAAAATCGATCTTCCGGCAGTAGGCACTTGCCCCGGCAATGATCATTTTCGGTTTGCATTCTTTTGCGATTCTCTCAACGGCATCATAGTCGATAAATCCCTCATCATTGACGCCATAAGGAACGATGTTATAATACGTTCCTGAAATATTGGCAGGGCTTCCATGGGAAAGATGTCCGCCATGGTCGAGATTCATACCCATCACCGTCTCGCCCGGTTTTACGAGGGCAAAAAATACTGCCATATTCGCCTGAGCGCCGGAATGCGGCTGAACATTGGCATAAGTACACTGAAACAGCTCTTTGGCACGGTTCCTTGCCAGTTCTTCGATCATATCCACATACTGGCAGCCTCCATAATACCGCTTTCCGGGATATCCTTCTGCGTATTTGTTTGTACAGGTGCTTCCCATCGCTGCCATGACAGCTTTGCTTACAAAGTTCTCCGAAGCAATCAGCTCGATATGGTCATTCTGTCTTCCGGTCTCGAGTTCCATCGCTTTAGCAAGTTCCGGATCTGCTTTTTTAACTTCTTCAAATGAATACATAATCTATCTCCTTTTTCTTTTAATTTTTTAATTTATCAATAGCAAGGCGATCAAGTTACCTCTCCAGGATATTTATGCTTGATCGATCGCCTTACCGATATCATGCCTCATATATTTATTTTCAAATGAGATCCACCCGGTAGCTTCATAAGCATTTTCCCGCGCCTCCAAAAGATCCTTTCCCGTAGCTGTCACACCGAGCACACGCCCGCCATTTGTGACGATCTGATCGCCGTCAAACTTCGTCCCGGCATGAAAGACATAATACCCGTCTTTGTTTTCAAAATTTTCAAACCCGGTGATCACTTTCCCCTTCTCATATTTTTCCGGATAACCGTCAGAAGCCAAAACGACACAGACTGCCGCATTGTCCTCAAACTGGAGATCGACCTCATTGAGTTTTCCGTCGATGCAGGCATTCATCACCTCAATGATATCATTTTTCATACGGGGAAGAACAACCTGCGCCTCGGGATCGCCAAACCGGGCATTGTATTCCAGCACTTTGGGTCCATCTGCTGTGAGCATAAGTCCCACAAACAGGATTCCCACAAAATCTCTGCCTTCTGCTTTCATGGCATCCATCGTGGGCTGGTATATCTTTTCCTCGCAAAACTTCTGCACACTGGCGTCATAAAAGGGGCTCGGCGAAAAAGTTCCCATCCCGCCTGTGTTTAATCCCTCATCATTATCTTTTGCCCGTTTATGATCTTGTGCACTCGTCATCGGTTTGATATGGGTTCCATCACAATAGCACAGAACCGACACTTCGCGCCCCGTCATAAACTCCTCAATTACAATCTGTTTTCCCGCATCCCCGAACTGCTTGTCCAACATCAGTGTCTTAACGCCTGCTTTCGCTTCCTCCGGCGTATTGCAGATCAGGACACCTTTCCCAAGAGCCAGTCCGTCTGCCTTCAAAACGATCGGCATCTTCGCTGTCTCAAGATAAGCAAGCGCCGCCTCCGGGCTGTCAAAATTTTCATAGGCCGCTGTCGGAATGTTGTATTTTTTCATTAAATCCTTGGAAAATGCTTTGCTTCCCTCGATGATCGCCGCATTTTTCCGCGGCCCGAACACACGCAATCCACGTTTCTCAAATACATCGACCACACCGCCAACTAACGGATCATCCATACCGATGATCGTCAGGTCAACCGCTTTTTCCTCTGCAAAGTCAGCGAGACGGTCAAATTCCATAGCGCCGATATCCACGCACTCCGCCACTCCCGCGATCCCCGCATTTCCGGGGGCACAGTAGATTTGATCCACCTGTTTACTCTTCGCTACACTTGTGGCGATCGCATGTTCGCGCCCACCACTTCCTACAATCAGTACATTCATCATCGAAATCCTCCATTTTCCAACAATACTGTTGTCTTTGTCACCTTTTCCGTTTTACAGTCGTTTCACGATTCCATCTATGATCTGGATCCGGTCATTTGCAATATCATCGATTGCCTGTGGCAACAGGATCCACTCCGCCTGTTCCATCACTCTCTTCTGAAGGCTCTCCGGCGTATCATCATCCAGAACCTCCACCGCCCTCTGTGCGATGATCGGCCCTCCGTCTGCGACTTCATTTACAAAATGAACCGTAGCTCCTGTTACTTTATTCCCTCTGGATAAGACACTCTCATGCACCTTTAATCCATAATATCCCGGCCCGCAGTGGGATGGGATCAAAGAAGGATGTATATTGATCATTCTCCCCTCAAACTGTTTTACAAAATTTGTGGGAAGGATAACAAGAAATCCTGCAAGAACGATCAGATCGATCCCATTCTCTTCCAGGCAGCGGATCATCGCCTCACCGTATTCTTCTCTTGTAGAATACTCCTTTGGTATGATCACTTCACTTTTTATGCCATGCTTTCCGGCACGTTCCAGTGCATATGCCCCTGCTTTATTACTGATCACAAGGTCGATCGACGCATTTGTGATCGTCCCGTCCAGCGAGCGGTCAATGATCGCCTGGAGATTTGTCCCTCCCCCTGAAACAAGAACTGCTGTCTTTGTCATCCGAGTTTGATCCCCCTTTTTATCTTATAGAAAAGCACTCTACATGTGGAGCAAAGTTTGCCGTAGGCAAACTTGAGAGGGCTGCGTTTTTCCGTCAGCTCTTTTTATCTTATTTGAAAGAAATACCCTTTTCGCCATCCTTGATCTCTCCGATAACAAATGGAGTTTCTCCGGCATCTTTTATCGCACTTACCGTCTTATCCACATCCGCAGGATCAACCGCTGTGATCATTCCGATTCCCATATTGTATGTGTTATACATCGCTTCCTCTGCCACATTTCCATCCTTGGCAAGCATCTCAAAGATCGGCGGAATGACAAAACTGTTTTTATCAACAACCGCGTGTGTCCCCTCTTTTAACATACGGGGGATATTTTCATAAAAACCGCCTCCTGTGATATGGCTGCATGCCTTGATCGTCACACCGGCTTCTTTGATCGAGCGAAGCGCCTTTACATATATTTTCGTAGGAGTGAGAAGCGTCTCCCCGAGTGTCCCGGAAAGACACTCATAATGACGAGCCAGTGCTTCTTTACTCATGGCAAATACCTGTCTCACAAGAGAATAACCGTTACTGTGAATTCCGGAAGAAGCCATTCCTACAAGAACATCTCCTGCTTTTAACTCTTTTCCGGTGATCATGTTCTTCTTATCCACGATCCCCACTGAAAATCCAGCGAGGTCATATTCATCTACCGGATAAAATCCCGGCATCTCTGCAGTCTCCCCGCCGATCAGCGCAGCGTCTGACTGGCGGCATCCCTCTGCCACACCGCTTACGATCTGGGCGATCTTCTCCGGCTCATTTTTGCCACAGGCGATATAATCAAGGAAAAATAATGGTTCACCGCCGGCACATGCAATGTCGTTTACACACATTGCCACACAGTCGATGCCGATCGTATCATGCCTGTCTAAAAGAAATGCCAGTTTCAGTTTTGTCCCAACACCGTCTGTACCGGACACGAGGGTGGGCTCTTCCATTTCCATAAATCTCTTCATAGAAAATGCGCCCGAGAAACCACCAATATCTGTAAGTACTTCCGGTCTCATCGTGGACGCAATATGTTCTTTCATAAGAGAAACAGCTTTATACCCGGCCTCAATGTCAACTCCTGCTTTCTTGTAATCCATCTTTTTACCTCCGTTTGTTCAGCTAATCATAAACGCACCATAAAACAGCACGTCCGGTCCGTTCCTCATTATATCACACTTTTTTTCAATATACAAACGATATACAAACTTTTTATCATAATTTCTGTGCGTGCTTTCTGCACATACCAAGTTGCGAAGCAACTTGCTGATAAGTCCGTCAGGACTTATTTTATCACAAAAATCGCACAAGCAAGAAAATGCATTTTCAGTTCTTACAGTCTGTAGGAAACTAACGAAACCTGATACAGAAACGACAACGGTTCCTGCTAAGAACCGTATAAACGTGTCGGTCCTTAGTCTGCGTCCAAGGTGCGGTTTTTGCACCTTGCAGACTTTGTACCGCTACATGTTTATTTAAGCGGGAGCGGGTTCTTAGCAGGAACCGTTGTCGTTTCTGTATCAATTTCATCGATCATAGAGAACTATAAGAACTGAAAATGCATTTTCCTGAACTTTTTGCACTTTTTCCTTTTCACCGGACAATTTTTCTGATACAATAGAATCCGTGGATATTTCGTGGTTTGGTGAAACACACCAGGCCGCCGCAAAAGAAGGAGGTTCTATCTATTATGAAATCAAGAGGAACAATACTATCCTACCGTCCCGATGTACGGGTGGTAGACGCAACAGTACGGGATGGCGGACTGGTAAACGACTTTAGGTTTACCGACGAATTTGTGAAAAATCTTTACCAGGCGAACATGAAAGCCGGGGTTGACTATATGGAATTTGGTTACAAAGCATCAAAAGATATTTTTCCGGAAGAAGACTTTGGTCCCTGGAAATTCTGCAACGAGGAGGATATCCGCAGAATCGTAGGAGAAAAGGACTCCGATATGAAAATTGCTGTTATGGCAGATGTCGGGCGTACTGATTTTAAACGCGATATCATAGACAAAAATGACAGTGTGATTGACATGGTACGTATCGCTACATATATTAATACGATACCGGCAGCAATCGAAATGGTAGAATACTGCCATGACAAAGGATATGAAACAACGGTCAATATCATGGCAATCTCGAGTGCTAACAACACAGACATTGATGAGGCGCTCACTCTGATCGGACAAAGTCCGGCAGACGGCATCTATATCGTAGACAGCTATGGGGCGATCTATCCGGAACAGATGCGGAAACTGGCAGACCGTTATCTGTCTTTTGGCGAGAAATATGGTAAATTCATTGGGATCCATGCCCATAATAACCAGCAGCTCGCCTTTGCCAATACCATTGACGCCCTCTCAAGAGGAGTGAGCTATCTGGATGTGACGGTAAGCGGTATGGGCCGCGGTGCCGGAAACTGCGCCAGCGAAAGCCTGCTTGGTTTTTTGAAAAACCCCAAATACAACATTCTTCCAATCCTCAATATACTGGAAAAAGAAATTATTCCTTTGAAAGAACAGGGAATGATCTGGGGCTACGACATCCCCTATCTTCTGACCGGACAGCTAAACCAGCATCCCCGGACAGCGATTGCTGCAACAAAAGAAAAGCGGACGGATTACCGTAAATTTTATGTGGATCTTGTGGACTATAAATAATAAGAAAATATCCCCATTCCAAACAGACGCAAGCAGACTTGCTAAAAGTTTGGAACGGGGATATTTCTTTATACCAGCCCATGCGCCGCTGATTTCATAATACCGGCACTCAGGCAAGATGATCATAAATCTTTTCTGCCTCATTTGTTCCCGCCCTCGCCGCAGCTGACAGTACGCGCTCGATCATCATTTCATCCTCTTCAAATATATCCGCTATCTCTGATGTCGTCATCCCTTTCGCCTGTTTCTTCATAATGAGAGTAATGAGGCAAAGCATTCTTCCTTCGTTCACTGCCCGCTCCAGTAATTCGCACATATTCGCTGCACCTCCTGTTTCACTCTTTAAGTAATCTACTCTGTTTGACAAATTTGTAAATCCATCTTTTGAAATATCCGGATCATTCGTATCTTTTATGAAACGCAACAATCTTGTTATCTCTTCCTCCTCTGCCGGATATTCAAGATTCGCATAAATTTCATGGACACCATTTTCCACCTGGCGGTCTGTTCCCTTTATCATCCGCACAATCTTTGTAAGCCCTGTCTTTACATGTAAAAAATCTTTTGCTGTAATAAAGATCAGATACAAGTCGGGCAATTCATCATAACTCATGCCACTCCCAAGACTCCGGCTGTCAATCCGGCTTTGGATAAAACGGGATCTCTTTAGATGATCTTCGTTCTCAGCAATCTGAATTTCTATGTTATACTGAACATTTTTCCGATCCTCTGCCCACACATCCAATACTGAACCATGACCGTACAGATTACGATAACTCCGTTGTGGTTCCACCCGAAGCACCTTAAGATCACTTATTCCTGTCAAAATACGAAGCATATCCTGAACCGCCACGATATCCTCAAAAACAACAGAAGCAAGCAAATCACTGGTAAGGTTTAATTCTTGTATTTCCTCCAAATGACGCCGGTAATTCTGTATCCCTACTGCTTTTTCCAACGCATCTCCCCCTTCTCGTGCAGGAAATGCAAAATATCTCCAGACATATAACTTAATGGCATCGCCCGGCTATGCCAGTTCTCTGTGTTCCACCGCACCTTATAAAAAAATGATTATGATTACAGCGGAAGAATAGAGCACATTTAGTTTATACAAATATACTATCATGAATATGTCCAGAATTCAAGAAAAAAAGATAAAATTTTGTTATTCTGTTTTCCGTCTGCAAAAACATTATACCATGTTTACCGGGAGATGTAAACAACTATTTTCTGAAATAAAGAAATCTTCCTCTCTTTCATGGTCTTTTCCGCAATGCTCCCTACTGCATCTCCTTCACACGATCAACAATCTCCAAAAGCTCTTTATCGCTCTCGATATCACTTTCATAAGGATACGATGACGCACACGTTTCAAACTTTTCCTTTTGTATGGCAGCCAGTCTCTCCTCCTTTTTACCGAGCAGGGCATACGCATAGCCGGTGCGTATGACAGTGGGGAACTTGTCCATATGCTTCATAAATGCCTTTTGTTCCTTCGTCAGCAGGCTTTGGATCTTCTCCTCATCTCTGTCCCCGATCAGTTCACAGTAAAGCCGGTCACAGACAAGCAGCTTTTTATGCAGGCCGACAGTCGCCACCTCTTCCGAACACAGTTTATCAATCAGTAAAACTGCTTCATCAAATTTATGCTCATCCATCAGACGGTTTTCACAAAGTACTGCGATGACCGATGTAATACTATTATCCAGTTTATCCTCATCCGGGACAACAAACCATTCCCCGGGCATATCCTTGAGTCGGACTCCCTCTGTGATCTTCTCATGTACTTTCATTTGCAGCCAGAACGCATACATCGCCGTCTTCGATCGCCAAATACAGATTGTGTTGTATCCATCATTATTGATCATCCCTAACCGCATCGGGATCCCGTTGATCAGACCAATACCTGTTCCCACAACGACCATGAGTTTGATACCGGTTGATAAATATGGAATATCCGCATAGATAAAATACAAGCCGGCAAAGATCAGAACAGAAAGGATATTCATAAACGTCCCGCCCAGATTATACAGGACAAACGGCATCTTTCCATCTATGAGATCCGGCGGGCACATCACGCACTGTCCACCTGTCCCTGCGATCGACATCTTGCAAAATTTAAGTTTTCCTTCTTTTTTTAACAGCATCCGGCTGCCGATCCGGAAAGAAGAAAAACGATAACCCGTTAAAAGCCCAAACACAAGATGTCCCGCTTCATGGATGATCGTCTGCAAAATTACGATCATATACAGAAGAAAGAGCATGAAACACATAAGAAAGAGATGTTCTCCCACAGACATGTCACGCTCTGAAAAAGAATCTGTGCCTCTGGAGATCAAGAAACCGCATAGCCCTCCGATCAACAAATAATATAATATAAGTAAATACTTTCCTTTATCCCTCTTTGGAGTCTTCTTATGCATCGTCTTCCCCCCACAATCTCTCTTCCGGCCGGATATCGGATCCTGTATCATTGGCAGGCATCTCCCCGCTCTCCTGCAGTTCACGCATCACTTCCCGCTCAGCCTCCTCTTTAAAACTGTCGATCGTCTCCTGATTTAAAATCGGAAGCTCCTCAAGTGACTCAATCCCAAAATACCTCAAAAATTCTTCCGTAGTGGCAAATAAGATCGGGCGTCCCGGGGCGTCCAGACGTCCTGTCTCGCAGATCAAACCGTACTCGATCAGCTTATTGACTGCATGGTCACATTTTACTCCTCTTATCTTCTCGATCTCAAGCCTTGTGATCGGCTGTTTGTACGCTACGATCGAGAGCGTCTCAAGCATTACATCGGTGAGTACATGCTTCTTCGGAACGTGAGCCACCTTGATCAGATACTCATACATTTCCGGCTTCGTACAGAGCTGAAAAGAGCCATCGAGCTCAATGATCCGGATTCCACGGTCCTCTTCCTCATATTTTGTCATCATATTCCGGATCAGGCGCCTGACCGTATCATCATCATGTTCCACCGCCGCTGCGATCCGCTCTACTTCCACCGCTTCGCCCATTGTAAATAAGACAGCTTCGATCACCGCCTCTAATTCTTTTATGTTCAAAATCCGTTCCTCTCTTTCCGCCAGCTCTGTAATTCCAGACTGTCTTTATCCCTGCCCCTCTTCTTTGTATGTGATCAGTATATCATCAAAAATATTTTTCTGGACGATCGAAAGTTTCCCTACTTTCATCATCTCCAGAATACCAAGAAATGTCACAATAACATATGTTTTTCCCGAACCATTTTCTAACATCTTCCGGAAGCTGAATGTCTTATGTTTCTTCGCATAATCCTCAAGAAATACAATGTGGTCTTCCAGACTGATCTCCTCTTTCTCGATCTCGCCAAACTTACTGCGGATCGGATCGATCTTGTCCACCTGTTTTTTCATAACAGAGTTAAAAATTCCCTGCAGCTTCGCCAGCGTTACATCACTTAATAATTCTTCAATCGGCACATCCTCTTTAAAATCACGGATCTCATCCGGGATAGACGGTTCTTTAAAGATCATTCTTCCCGCATCGATCTGCCGGTCTTTTAGTTCAAACGAGGCGTATTTATACATTTTATACTCCAGGATCCGTTCCACCAGTTCCTGTCTTGGATCCTCATATTCTTCTTCCTCCTCTTCCTCCGGCGGAAGAAGCATTTTGGATTTGATACGGACGAGCGTCGCCGCCATAACAAGAAATTCGCTCATTACATCCATATCCCTTGTTTCCATCTGCTTTATGTAATCCAGATACTGCTCCGTAATAAGAACAATAGGAATATCATAAATATCCACTTTGTTTTTCTCGATCAAATGTAAAAGCAGATCCAACGGTCCCTCAAAGACCTCCAGCTTGACCGGTATTCCCATGCTCTTCCCTTCCTCTCAATTTCTTGTCTGCAGGTTCCTGCCAAAAAACCTACGTACTCTAGTATAACTTATTTTGGTAATTCAATCAAGAAAGATTTATGACAGAAATCTCCGGCCGGTTAAAGAAACGCAGCCGGATATGATGGGTTCCAAGCCCCCTTGACAGAACCATATAACAATCCTTTTCGCGGAAAAGCCCGGAATCATATTTCGGAAATAACCGGAGGGACGGATCGATCACACCGCCGAGCAGCGGAAACTTCGCGATTCCACCATGCACATGTCCCGACAGCACAAGATCTGCCCCCCATTCACGGTATACCGGAAAATATTCCGGGTTATGCGCCAGCAGGATACAGATTTCTCCCTCTCTGGCAGGCCCAAGCATCGTTCCCACATCCTGTGAAGTAAAATCCCTTTTCTGCCAGAATTTATGATAAAAAAATTCACCGATATTCAGGCCATAAACGCCAAGACTGCAACCCTTCAGGAAAATAGAGCAATACTCGTTATCCAGCCAGAACACTCCTTCCTTTATCAGCTTGGACGTATACTCCTCATACCCTTCCATCCGTATTTCGTGATTTCCCGGCGCATAATAAACCGGACACACGGAAAGCAGTTCCTTACACAAAGCAAGGCAAGAGTCCATCCCCTTGCCGTTTTTTACTGTCATATCACCCGCTATGCAGATCATATCAGGCTTTTGTTCTTTTATTTTCCGGATCAGTTTTCGATTTCCCTTCCCAAAGGTATTTGCATGAAGATCCGCCAGCATAACGATCCGGACACTCTCCTCCTGTGCCCGCCCCATACTGATCTGGTAATGTTCTGTTTTCAACATATGATTGGAACAATACCCATACAGAAGCAGTCCCATGATACATGCCGCCAAAACAGTTATAACTACTATCATAAAAATCCTGCCTTATTTATAATTCCTCATCGTCCTGCTCTGCAAAAGCAATGTTTGTACCGTGGTCAGCTACCCTTTCCAGATTACTGAGAAGATCTGTAAATATCATCGCAGCGTGAGGCTCACATTTGTTGTTTGCCAGACGGTGAACATGCTTTTTCTGAAGTTTCTTTTCCATTTTGTCGATTTCATTTTCCAACTTCAAAATATCTTCCGCATGTGTTTCATCTCCCGACACAAACATATTAATGGAAAACTTAAGAAGCTCTGTAACTTTCTCAAACATTTCCCTCAGTTCGTTCTGTGCCTTTTTCGTAAATTTTAAATCATTCGACATTGTCGTTTTCGCAAAATCTGCAATGTTTTCCGCATGGTCACCGATCCGCTCGATGTCATTTACAACATGAAACATCGCACCGAGCTGCTTGCGGTCCTGGATCGGAAGGGACAACTGGTTTACCTCCACGAGATAATTCGATATCTCCGTGTTCAGATAATCAATGACTTTTTCCTTTTTATAAACTTCCTCCAATGATTCTTCATTCTTGTTCAAAAGAGCATCCATCGAACGCGCCAGATTGTTCACCGCCATCGTACCCATACGTTCCACCTCGCTGACTGCCTGCGGAAGTGCCGTCGTAAGATTGAAGATCGTATGCTTTCCGATAAATTTCAGTTCCATTCCGTGAACCTCTTCATCCTCACCCGGTACGAGAAGATAAGAGAGGCGGATCAAAAGCTTACTGCATGGGAACAGAACGATCACCTGGAAAATCTTAATGATCGTATTGATATTCGCGACATCACGTCCCGCACGGATTCCGGCATTTGCTGTGGAAGCCGTAAGACCATGGATCGCCGCCATGATGCCGTCTCCCCAGAGTCCCAAAAGCGCCATGACAATGATCAGACCGATCACATTAAACGACAAATGGATCATTGCTGCGCGTTTCGCATTTTTGGTTCCGCTCAGGCTGGCTAAGAAAGCCGAACCACAGGCGCCGATGTTACATCCCATGATCACATAATAACATATATTCAGATCCATCAGTCCTGACGAGGCAAGAACAATAAGGATACCGACCGAAGCCGATGCACTCTGTAAAATGGACGTCGCTAAAAATCCGATGAGTACTGCAAGAAATGGATTCGTCAGGCTTCCAAACATGTTCTTGATCGCTGCCACCTCATTTAACTGATCCACAGAAGAAGACAGCGTGGACATGCCAAAAAATAATACACCAAATCCAAGCAAAACTTCACCGACCCGTTTTATCATCGGCTTTTTCATAAACATGACCATGACCACGCCAACGATGATAAAGATCGGCGCAACCGCATCCAGTTTGAAAGAAACGAGCTGGCCTGTCACCGTCGTACCAATATTGGCTCCCATGATCACACCGACAGACTGTGACAAATTCATAAGCCCGCTGTTTACAAAGCTGACGACAAGTACTGTCGTAGCATTGGAAGATTGTATGATCCCTGTAAACACAATACCAAGTAAAAGTCCCATAAAAGGATTTGTCGTCAATTTCTCAAGTATGGTACGCATCTTTCCGCCGGCAACTTTCTGAAGTCCGTCGCTCATAAGCTGCATTCCATATAAAAACAAACCAACTCCCGCCATGATCTGTAGTGCTAATTCCATTTTTACTCCTCTTTCCTCCCGGTGTATATCTCTTTCTTTTTGCATTCTGTAATAAATCACATGATTATACTTTAAACTATTTCTTACGTTTATACAAGAAAATTTTTCATTATTCTACTACATTTTACCGTGATTTCTTATACTTTACACAGATTTTACATTTCAAAAAACATTCCGGCACAGGATTTCAAGTCCCTCCTGAAGTTCCCGGATCTCCTGGTTAGAAAAACCGATCAGAAAAGCCGGGATATGATCTGCGGGAATATCCTCGTAATATGCAGAGACCGGACGCAGATTGATCCCATATCTTGCGGCACGCTCAAGTATCATTTTCTCATCACATTTTTTTAAAAGCCTTGCGATCACATATAACCCTGCGTAATCTCCCGTAACAGTCACCTTATCGTTATATTTTTGCAAAATATGGATCACGGCATCGTGTTTTTCCTTATACTTTTTTCTCATCCGGTTCAAATGCTTTTCAAAGTATCCTTCATTGATAAAATCTGCCACGATCGCCTGATCCAGACGCGACACGGGGCAATTATAACCACCACATACCGTTTGAAAGCGCTCTACCAGATGATCCGGCAAAACCATATATCCCATCCGGAGAGCCGGACTGATCGACTTTGAAAATGTTCCGATATATATGACCTTCCCCCCTGCATCAATGCTCTGCAGCGCCGGGATCGGTTTCCCCCGGTAACGGTATTCGCTGTCATGATCATCTTCGATGATATATCTTTCCGCCTTTTCATGCGCCCACTTAAGAAGCTGCTGGCGTCTGTCGATGGACATGACTGTCCCTAACGGAAACTGGTGGGATGGCGTGACATAACATAGATTAGTCTGTATATCCTCCAGCATAGCCGTATCGATTCCACCATCCTTTACCGGAATATTGATGATTTTAAATCCGTTTGAGGATAATATATCCTTCGCCCTCACATACCCCGGCTCTTCAAAAACGATCTTTCTCTCCCCCCGGAACATAACGGCAAGAAGTTGCAGCAGATATCCGATCCCGGCTCCTATAATAACATTCCGGCTCTTACAGATGACTCCCCTTGAACCGTGGAGATAATCCGCCACTGCCTTTCTGAGAATGAAATCCCCCCGGTAATCCCCCGCCATAAAGAGCTCTTTCTCACTAAGAACCTTTCTTCCGATCGATCGCCAGACCGAATAAGGAAAAGATTTCACATCGACGGCGTCCGGATTAAAATCATATTTCCACACAGGATCCTTCTCCGGCTCCTCTCTTTCCTCCTCATTTTCACCGCCTGTAAACTGCTGGGTATACGTGATCCGGTTCACAAAATATCCGGATTTCGGGCGGGAATAGACATATCCCTCCGCCATCAGCTGCTCATACGCCGTATCTACCGGGTTCCGGCTCACTGCCAGATATTCTGCAAGTTCTCTGGCCGATGGCAGTTTCTGATCGCGGGTAAGCCTCCCTGCCATGATTTCTTCCTTAATATAAGAATAAATCTGATGATACATCGGCTCATCAGATTTACTGTTTAAAGAAAAGGTAAGCATTGTTTTTATCCTCCTCCATCTGTGCCATCAAGGCATCCATATCCGGAAATTTTTTCTCACTGCGCAAAAAAGCACACAATTCCACACATATATTTTTCCCATACAGATCCGAATCAAATCCCATGATATATGTCTCAGCCCCCGCCTGATTCGCTCCCGGGATCGTCGGTTTAACCCCGATATTGGTAACTCCGTGATAAACGTGTCCATCGATACAGATCTGAGAAGCATAAACACCAAATGGCGGCAGAATTTTTTCGGAAGGAAGAATCTGGTTTGCCGTCGGCATATGAAACTTTCTTCCCCCGATCCGGTTTCCATGACACACCTCGCCATAGATCAGATACGGATGCCCAAGAAGAGCATTCACACGCTCGATGCTTCCGTTCTCTAATTCATAGCGGATCCTTGTGCTGCTCACCACATCTCCGTACATTCTCTTCTTAGGGAAAACATTCAGTTCATAACCGTATATAACACTGTTTTTCCTGAGAAATCCTACGTCTCCCTGCCTGTTATATCCAAAACGAAAATCCTCCCCGACAGAGATCACTTTAGCGCCGCACTCTCCGACAAGTACCTTCTCCAAAAATACTTCCGGCGGCATATGGGACAACTCTTCATCAAACGGACAGTCAATATAGATATCGATCCCAAGTTTTTCTGCCACATACCGCTTCTCGGAAGAACTATATATACCCGGCACATCCCCAAAAGAAAATGTAAATAAAACCTTCTTTAATTTATCATACCGGCTGATGGAATCTGTCAATAGCCGGTGCCCGCTGTGCAGACCGTCAAATTTACCGATACAGACCGCTGTATCCGTCAGCGCAAAGGGCCTTTTTTCTAAAATCATCATCGCAGCTACCATGCCTTTCCCACACCGGACAATGCGGATCTTAACCCGACATCCGGCTGTGGCGTACTACTCTGTATAATTAAAAAACATTTTTTGATTTACAAATACACACTGAGAAGTATCATACCGGTAAAGCGCATAAAAGCGCCCGTTTCCATCGTACATCCGCACCGTGCCGCCATCACTGACATCCACCGGTACCTTACAGAGATCCGCATTCACAATATTTCCATTCTGAAGATAACGGATTCCCTCTGCCAAAACGGTGACTCCTGGATATTCCTCAAACAACCGGTCTACCGGCGTAAGGATCTCTCCGACCTTACCGGCCTCATAAATCTCTTTGATCTGAGACAGCGTATAAGCCTCTGTAAGAGAAAAAATGTCCACTCTTGTCCTGACAAGGGACGCCATACATGCGCCACAGGAGAGTTTCTCTCCGATATCATGACAGAGCGTCCGTATGTAAGTTCCTTTGGAACATACCACTTCTATCGTAAATTCATTGGTCTCCGGATGATACTCTGTCACCTCACAGGAGTACACCGTAATCTTTCTTTTTTTCCGCTCTACTTCGATTCCCTGTCTCGCCAGCTCATAAAGCCTTTTTCCATTTATCTTTACAGCAGAATACATCGGGGGAATCTGCCACTGTTCTCCGGTAAATCCAGCCACTGCCTCTTTGATCTCTTCTAAGCCGGCAGTTACCCGCTCCTCTTTTATGATCTCTCCTGTCATATCCTGCGTATCCGTAACGATGCCAAGTCTCACAACAGCAGTATAAGACTTTGATTTATCGGTCAGAAGTTCGCATACCTTCGTTGCCCTGCCAATACACACCGGCAACACACCCGTCGCATCCGGATCGAGTGTCCCGGTATGCCCGATCTTTCTCTGATGCAGGATTCCCCGGAGCTTTGCCACGACATCGTGGGATGTAAATCCTTTTTCCTTATGCACATTGATGATTCCATCCATATTCAGGACTCCTTCTGCTTTTCAATATGCTCTGTAATATTATTGATCACATCAAATGCGGAACCCTTGATCGTACAACCCGCCGCGCGGATATGACCACCACCGCCAAAAAAAACTGCGATCTTGCTTACATCCACGATCTGGTTGGAGCGCATGCTCACCTTATATTCCATTGGTTCTTTTTCTGTCAGAAGGATAGCAACCTCGACACCATCTGTTGTCCTGAGCTGGTCGATCACCCCGTCAAGATCTGATGGCTTTGCATCATAAAATTCCAAAACCCTCTTTGAGACGACGGAAAACAAACATTTTCCATCCATAACCCGCACACTTTCAAGCAGGCACCGCCCCATGATCTGAAGCTGACGGTAGGTCTTCTGATAAAAACTTTCATCGATGATCTGTCCAAAAGGAATTCCTTTCTGCATCAGCTTCCCGGCAATCTCCATCGTTCGTATCCCGGTATTGGAATGCTTGAAAACGCCGGTGTCATGGACAATTCCGGTATACAATGCCTGTGCTGCAAAAAAACTGATCTTATCCATGTCAAGCAGCGTGCACAACACTTCACTCGTAGAGCTGGCCTCCGCCTCCACATGATTTTTCTCTGCAAATTGTGTATTACTGATGTGATGGTCAATATTAATCGTTCTCTCTGCCTTATGGAAAACCGCTTCCGCATCACCAAGCCTGTCAGGTGAACCACAGTCCAGAGAAATAAAAAGATCATACTTTTCACTCTTTTTTTCAAGTGCCTCACTCTTTTTCAAATACTCAAAGGATGCCGGAATATCCTCCACAAAAACCGTGACATCCTTTCCGGCATGATTATCCATGATATAACTATATAATCCCATGCAGGCACCGATACAGTCACCGTCCGGCCGCACATGGCCGCCGATGGCGATCGTCCCCGCCTTTTCGATCTCTTCTAATAAAAAACTCATCCGATCCTCCCTGCTATTCCTTATGATTTACCTCATCGATCCTCTTCGACATAGATACCCCGTATTCAATGGAATTATCAAGTATAAACGTAAGTTCCGGCGTATTTCTGAGATTCATCCGCCTGGCAAGCTGGACTCTGGCAAAAGAGGCACTTTTTTTAAGTCCCTCCATTGTCTTTTGTTTTTCCTCCTCGCTGCCAAACACACTCACAAATATTTTAGCATACTTCAGATCCGGCGTCACCTCAACTCCCATGACAGAAGTCATCGGGTGCACCCGCGGATCCTTTATTTCTTCCCGTATGATCTGGCTCATCTCACGCTGGACTTCGCTGTTAATACGGACATTTTTTACACTATTTTTCTTCATATTTCCTCCATAGATGCTAATTTAAGCATATAGATATTCGTATGAAGAACGCTGTTTTTGCGTTCTTCCGGTGTGAAGAGAGTTCCGCTTTGCGGAACGAGAAAATGATTGGTGAGGTTTTTACGAACCATCATTTTCCTTCGCGCTTATCGCGGCACTTCAACCATGACATAACACTCGACACGGTCCTCTTCCTGAATATCATTAAAGCCCTCAAATACAAGTCCACACTCATATCCTGCCGCTACATCTTTTACATCATCCTTAAATCTCTTAAGGGAAGCAAGATCACCCTCAAAGATCTGCTCTTCGCCACGGAAGATCCGGCATTTGCAGCCACGCTCTACCTTTCCGTCAAGCACATAGGAACCGGCGATCGTACCTACACCAGAAGCTTTGAACGTCTGGCGGACTTCCACATGTCCGATCACCTTTTCCTCATAAATCGGTTCAAGCATTCCCTTCAGGGCATTTTCAATATCCTCGATCGCATCGTAAATGACACGGTACAAACGTACATCGACATTTTCACGGTCTGCGATTTCTTTTGCTGTATTATCAGGACGTATATTAAATCCGATGATGATCGCATTGGATGCGCTCGCAAGGGATACGTCCGATTCATTGATCGCACCCACTCCTCCGTGGATGACACGCACTGCCACTTCTTCATTTCCAAGCTTGAGAAGACTTTGTTTGACAGCCTCTACCGATCCCTGTACATCGGCTTTGATGATCAGGTTCAGATCTTTGACATTTCCTGCCTGGATCTGGTTAAACAATCCGTCAAGCGAAAGCTTCTTCGCCTTCGTCTCTTCCAGAAGCTTATCTTTGCTCTGATCGATATAAGCCTGGGAAATCTGTTTTGCCTCTTTATCACTCTCTGTCGCCATAAAGATTTCTCCGGCGTCCGGTGCTCCATTTAATCCAAGTATTTCTACAGGCGTAGAAGGTCCTGCCACCTTGACCCGCTCTCCGTTGTGATCGATCATGGCACGTACCTTACCATGTGCACTTCCCACCGCTACGTGGTCGCTGATGTGAAGCACTCCTTTCTGAACAAGTACTGTCGCCACTGGCCCACGTCCTTTATCAAGACGCGCCTCGATCACGATTCCCCTTGCCTTGCGGTCCGGATTGGCTTTGAGTTCAAGCACCTCTGCTGTAAGTACGATCATCTCAAGAAGCTGCTCAATTCCTTCTTTCGTATGGGCAGATACCGGTACAAATACAGTACTTCCTCCCCAATCTTCCGGAATGAGTTCATACTCGGCAAGCTCCTGCTTAACTCTCTCGATATTTGCTCCCGCCTTATCGATCTTATTGATCGCTACGATAATCTCTACACCGGCCGCTTTGGCATGGTTGATCGCCTCCACCGTCTGTGGCATGACACCATCATCTGCAGCGACGACAAGGATTGCAATATCGGTCGACTGGGCGCCACGCATACGCATCGAGGTAAATGCCTCATGTCCCGGCGTATCTAAAAATGTGATCTTTTCTCCATTGATCTCAACAACATAAGCTCCGATGTGCTGTGTGATCCCGCCTGCTTCGTGTGATGTCACATTTTCCTCACGGATGGCATCGAGAAGAGAGGTCTTTCCATGGTCTACGTGACCCATAACACAGACTACCGGCGGACGCTTTTTCATTTTCTCTTCCGGCTCTTCCTCTTCTTTCAGAAGTTCGGCCACCATGTCAACCTTTTCTTCCATCTCGGCGATGATATCAAATTCAAGTGCGATCTCCTCTGCCTCCTCAAATGTGATATCCTGATTCAACGATACGACCTGGCCCTGCAGGAAAAGTTTCTTTACGAGGGCGGAGGCCGGCATCTTCATCTTATCTGCCAGCTCACGGATCGTAAGACTCTCCGGGATCGTGATCTGCTTGATCGTCTCTTCCGGCTCTTTTTTAACAGGCTCCGGCTTAATGAACGCACCTTTCCGGTTCGGGTCTTTTTTACTCCGGATCCTGCTCATCTCCTCTTTACTGGACTTTTTATAAGTTCCCTTTTCAGGAGCCTTTTTATTTCTCTTTCTGGAGTTCTTCTGCTCCTGTTTGATCCCGTCAAAACCACTCTGTGCTTTCTCAAAACGCTCAAAAACACGTTCACCGCCTCTGTTATTTCCATGTCCCTGATTTCTGCGGTCTCCGCCATTCTGATTCCGACGGTCGTTATTTCCGTTCCCGTTTCCATAATTCCTTCGTTCTCCACCATTTTGGTTCCTGCGGTCATTATTCCCGTTCCCGTTTCCGTAACTTCTGCGGTCTCCGCCATTCTGATTCCGGCGGTCGTTATTTCCGTTCCCATAGCTTCTTCGCTCTCCGCTATTCTGGTTCCTGCGGTCATTATTCCCATTCCCATTGTTTCTGCGCTCTCCGCCATTTTGCGGTCTTCGGTTTGCGCCCGCCTGTACTGGTGTGCTTTTTGGGGGTTCTTCTTTGTCAGATGCAGCTTTTTTCGGAGTTTCCTCCTGTACAGTGACTTTCTCTTTCTTCTCCGGTTTCTCTTCTTCTGTCACCGTTTTTACTTCCTTTTCCGAAACCTCTTTCTCTGGCTTCGTCTCTTTTTTCTCCTCTGGTTTTTCTTCCTTTTTCACAGGCTCCGCCGCTTTGTTATTAAATGTCTTCAACAAAAACGCAATAGCATCATCTTCAATATTGCTGTTGGCGCCTTTTACATCAAAACCATTGTCATTTAAAAGCTTAACGAGATCCCCACTCTTGATCTCCTTATTTTTTGACTGTAAACTTCTTGCTATTTCAAATATTTTCATTTTCGCCATACTACATTTCCTCCAAATTTAATTTTTTACTTATCGATGATGCAAAGCCCGGATCAAGAACGGCAAGTGAGGCCCGAAACCCTTTTCCGATCGCACTCCCCAGTGTATCTTTATCACTAAACACCGCAACCGGCACTTTATAATAGCTGCATGAATCCAAAAACTTCTTTTTTGTGTTCCCAGAAGCATCCCCCGCTATAATAACAAGCTTCGCCCTTCTTTCGCGTATCGCCTGTTCTGTGAGAAACTCCCCACTGGCCACATTCCCTGATTTCATCGCCAGCCCAAGCGTTCCAAGCACTTTACTCTGCTGAATCATTCACTCAACTGCCTTTCCAATTCATCATAAATCTCATCTGTCACATTCATTTTAAATGCCCTGCCAAGCCCATTGTTTTTCTTCGCCTTTTTCAAACACTCCGGACGATCACAAAGATAAGCTCCTCTTCCGCTCTTTTTCCCGGTCCGGTCAACACAAATGACCACTCCACCGTTTTCCTCGTCCGTCGTCTTCACAATTCGGATCAGCTGTTTCTTTTCCTTGCTCTCCCTGCACCCCACACACTGTCTCATCGGAATCTTTTTGCCCTTCAAACGATCACTCCTGTCCTTCGAGACTTTGTGTCTCACTCTTTATGTCAATTTTATATCCGGTCAGTCTCGCTGCAAGTCTTGCATTCTGACCCTCTTTGCCGATCGCAAGGGATAACTGGTAGTCCGGTACGACAACCAGCGCTGTCTTCTCCTCTACATCTACTGTAACAGATAATACACGGGAAGGGCTGAGTGCATGCTCAATAAATACCGCCGGATTCTCATTCCACTCCACGATATCGATCTTTTCTCCCCGAAGTTCCTCCACTACCGTATTCACACGGACACCATTCACTCCGACACAGGCTCCGACCGGATCCACATCCGGATTGGAACTGTACACAGCGATCTTGGAACGGGAACCCGCCTCACGGGAAACATTTTTAATCTCCACAACGCCACTTTGGATCTCAGCCACCTCAGACTCAAACAGACGTTTCACAAGCTCCGGATGCGTCCGGCTGATCGTGATCCTCGGTCCTCTTGTCGTATCTTTTACTTCCGTGACATATACCTTGATCTTTTCATGAGACTGAAACCTCTCTGTTCTCACCTGCTCTGCCTCTGTGAGAACGGTATCGATCTTACCGATATTTACCGTGTAATTTCCACCGGCATATCTCTGTACCGTACCGGTAATGATATCTCTTTCTTTCGTATAATACTGGTCAAACAGTACCTTTCTCTCCTCCTCACGGATCTTCTGGACTACGACCTGTTTTGCCTTCTGGGCAGAGATACGGCCAAAGTTTTTCGGCGTCACCTCCACGCTCACTACAGCGCCGGGCTCTGTGATATCATATTTTGCCTCCGCCTCTGTAAGTGAAATCTGTAACGTCGCATCCTCTACTTCCTCCACAACTTCCTTATCCTGATAAACATGGAATTCACCAGTCTTATCATCCAGCGTCACCCTGACGTTATCGGATTTTCCAAATTGATCCTTGCACGCTGCAAGAAGTGAATTCTGGATCGCATCTATAAGAATTTCTTTGCTGATATCTTTTTCTTTCTCAATCGCCTCCAATGCCTCGATCAACTCCGGATTTCCATTCGTCACCTTGTTATTTTTCGCTTTCATTTTTTCCTCCAATCTGCCGTGCCCCGGCTCTATCTATCTTTATCTATTGATTAAAATTCGATCCATCTGCGGATGAGCGCGATATTCTTTATCTCAAGCTCCAGCGTATCATCTACCTCAAAGGAAAGAACGATCTTTCCACCGGAAACAGAATCCTCTGAGGGAGCGTTATATTCTTTCAGGATACCGATAAACTCTTTATCGGAATACGTTTTCCCGTTTTGTTCCCATTCGATGGGAGCAAATAATTTTACCTCTACATCATTTCCGAGATTTCTTATGTAATCTTTTGGCTTTTTAAATGGTCTTGACAACCCGGGGGAGCTCACTTCAAGAATGTAGGATTCGTCAATAAAATCTTCCTCATCCATCCGGTCGCTGAGTGCACGGTTCACTAACGTCAGATCGTCGATCGTGATGCCACCCTCCTTGTCAATATATGCCCTTAAATGCCAACTTCCTGCTTCTTTTACAAATTCAACATCCACCAACTCAAACTGATTTTCCTCAAGGATCGGAATGATCAGCTGTTCTGTCCGCTTTTCATATTCCTGATGTTTTCCCAAATAGCAGCCCTCTTTTCCTGTTTCTCTATCACGCAAAAACAATGAGTGGACTTTCGTCCACTCATTTATCCATCAACAACTCTTTAAGAATAACACAGTTTTCTTTAAAAAGCAAGCCTTTTTGAGAAAATTTCTTTTCTATAAATTCCTTTTCTATAAATTTCAACTTATCCCATACTCCTGCAGCAACTTTTTTTGATGATCCGGATTCTGGATCGACTGGAACAAATCCTCCGTTCTGCCATCTTTTATTAGTTTCCGGTTCAGTTCATTTAACATCCGGTTGCCTTCCTGTCTGCCTTCCCGTCTCTCTTCCTCTGCCCATTCTCTCATTGCTGTACACATGCTCATCCCGTTTCCCTCCTTTGTCCGGTAACTTTCTTTTTTATATGCCAGTTTTTTGTTCCCGCTGTAAAGACACAACACATCATAAGCGTCTTCCTTCAGATGCCGGAACTGCTCATTCTCTTCGATGTAACGCCGGAGCCCTTCCCTGTCCCCCTGACGTTTTAGAAAACCAAACACTTCCCGCAGGTCACTCTGAAAGATATCGCTGTTCTCCAGTGTATGGATGTTGAACAGGTTCACCCGATAATCATTGATGACAGACCTCATCCTATCCCGAATCCCAGGCGGCATCTCTTCTACCCCCGCCATTTCCCCCAGTGTCATACAGCCTTTCCACATCCTCTCCCCGAGATACACGCCGATCGTGATGACCGGCGACAGGCGGTCATCCTCTGCAAATCCTGACAGGTATTCATCCCTCCGCAGATCCCCCTTCTCACGGTGCCGGCGCACCCACTCCTTGTACTGCCTGTCATACTCTGTCGATTCGTAATTCAGATATTTCACCGGCAGTGCATAGTGCGGGGACTCCTCTAATTCAAGGCCGAGGACATATGTCTTCCCCGCATAGGTCCAGCGTTTTGCTATGTCACGGATGTACTCATGGTAGCTCCCCTTCTCCTGCCTTCTACGCCAGAGCTTCGTGTCCAGTGCTGTCAACGCTTCCGGGCTGACGGCCCTCTCTCCCCCGAACACAGTGCCATTGAAAAAATCTGCAAAGCGTTCATCCTGCGATATGTAGTCATTCCATACGATGTTCCTTTTTCCCAAGCCTTCACTTCCTGTCTTTTAGTATACTATTGAATTTAATTTTGTCAAGTGCTGATTGTCCACGATGTATGGTACGGACCGGAATTTCAGATTGAAATCCCCAGATTTTATAAATAAAAAAATACAGAATATGTTATACGGATAAGCATACCACAGATTGGTTTCCGCTGCAACCGTCATTTTTCGGTTTTTTCACTCGTATTTGGGAGTTTTTACGTGTTGATCTGTAACCTTGATATGATTAAAAAATGCCTGCCGCACAGATTCTTTCCTTCCCATGTGGCAGACATTTTAAGTCTAAGGTTTTTCCTGTTTTTTACTTCACTTTCTTCTTCGTCATCTTCACGCTCTTTTTCTGAAACTTCGCAAAAAGTTTATCTCACTTTTACTTTTTTGACATTGCTCCACTTTCCATATTTCTTCCCACCATACAATGTTTTTCTGTACGCTCGAACACGAAAATAATATGTCTTGCCTTTTTGTAGTTTTTTTAGCGTAGCCGTTGAAGTATAAAACTTCTTGTTCTGCGTCTTTTTCTTTTTAGTAAACGAACGGTTTCTTGCATACTGGAGCTGATATCCATTCTGACTTCCAAGCCATTTCCATGTCACCCTTACTTTTTGTCTTCCCAATGCTTTTACCTTTTTGAGATTAACCTTTCCCGGTGCTTTAACGACAAAGGTATGTCTGTCGGAGGATGATCTCTTTGTGTCCTTCTTTGTCTGGGGCGGCAGCGTACCGGATGGTGTCTGGGATGGCTGAACAACCGATGAATCCTGGGCTGTATTTCCTCCTGAAGATGTGCTTGTGCTCTTTATCTCCTCCGGATAGACCACTACATGATCTGTATTGTTCGTTTCATTGTAATCCGTTTTATCTGTTGTTACAGTGGCATAATAGTATCTGGCATCTGCTGAGCCGATCGAGACTTCTTCTGCGGATAGTTGCATACTCACTTCTTTTCTCTCTCCTACTGAAATCTCCCCTGCCGGTTCTGTCTTCAATAACCGGCCAGTCTCCTTCTCATACCATTTGACCGTAGCCTCCGTGTCCATATAGCTTTCATTTGTCACAGTCGCCGTAAATGTCACTTTCTCAAGGTCTCCGGATGTCTGTTTGCCCAGATGAAGTGATACGTCTGTATTTCCTACTTCCAGTATCTGTGATGTTCCCTCGGTCTCCCTCTGACCCTGTGCAAGTACCGAGACAGATAAAGATGCTGTGTCTGTAAGTCCCGACACATCAATGCTTTCTGTCAGAACTGTACGTTGTCCCGGCTGAAGAGAACAAACAATCTCCTTCTCTATCACATTCCCACCCGCAAGCTGGATCTGTACTGTATAAGAAGTGACCTCTGTCTCTCCCTCATTTGTCACAGCAAGCTGAACCGGCATGAGGCCGTCCGTTATTTCCGCCTCTTCTGCAGTGATATATTCAAGTGCCAGCTTTGGCATGGATTCCTTTTGCGCGAATAAAAGGGAAACCCTGTCCTCCCCATCCACTGTATCCTTCTCATTGCATACAAATTGCCAGTTTCCATCTTCAAGCAGAACAGCATCGAAATTCTGTATGTTTTTTTCACTTTCATACAATGTAACCGGCTGACAGTATCCACCTTCCCCTTTGACGGAAGACAGGATCCGCCCCCCTTCTTCAGTCGCCTCTGTCCAGATAATGGCTGTCTTTTCCCCATTTTCATAAATACGATAAGCAGAGCCAAAGCAGCCTCCACTAAGTTCCTCTTCCGACTCCCCATCCTCCAAATCCGTTTGGCTTTGATCTGATTCCATAAGAAGTGTTTCATCACTTCCATTCGTCACGTCCACCTTATGCAGGAGGGAATCTTGCAGATAATAGAGCTGGCC
Source organism: Lachnospiraceae bacterium (assembly GCA_021770615.1). The sequence goes on from JAETQR010000041.1 coordinate 26,316, forward strand.
TTTGTGGAAACAGATGCTCTGTGCCGGTATCCCATCCTCTGAAACCATGGACGCCGTACCATCGACTGAAAGCATCACCTTGGGATGCACTTCTCCCTCTGCAGCAGATTCCATATCAGTCGTCACATAAGAAACTGCCAGTTTTCCGTCTGCCATCGCCGCAGCAAGTTCTCCCGTATATTCACTGGCCGTTGTTACCTGCTCCGGAGAAGTCCATGCCCCATTCTCCAGTTTTGAAGTCATGACACAGTTTGTACCAGATGTGTTAAAGAAATCATTATCCGTGTTGCGTATCCACACGATCCTGACATCCTCTGTATTTTCCACGAATACCGGCATCATATCCGTTACTTTGTCGTCTGTCACATAAGATACATCTTCAAACGAATTGTTCTGCGAATCAAATCTCGCAAAACAGATCTCTGACTTTTCTTCCATGTCATCCAGTACCTCAAGCGCATCTTCACTGTCAGTGACCTGTTCCCCTGCCTTCTGCCACACAAGATATAATGTATCATTTATGACTTTCATAGAAGAATACAAGTCGCAGGAACCATTGTCATATACTGCCTGCGGCTCGCTCCATTCCCCATCCTCAAGAACAGAATACATAAGGCATGAACTGTCCGCTGTCTTCCTTCCTGCGGCATTGGACTGGAACACCATGACGGTCTTCCCGCCTGTGCATTCGATCTGCGGAATGGTATTCGGCATAATATATTCCTGAAGGACGGAAACATCCAGTGCAGAATAACTTCCACTTTTGGTCAGAGATTGAAGACCCTGCTTCTGTCCGTCCTTCGCCTGCCCCGTCTCCCCATTCCACTCCGTCGTCTTCCCGGCATACGAACGGTCAGCAAGGGAAAGACCCCCTCCGGCAAATGAGCCATAGGAATCCAATACTGCCTTTCTTCCCGTACCGGATGTCGTATCCCACACGTTTCCATGCATCTCCGCCCCCGGCAGCTGCCATGTCCAGTCGAGAATAAAAGCAATATATGCTTTTAATGATATGGATGCGCTGTAATCGAGCTTAGACCATGGGATCGCCTGAAACTCAAATCCACCCTTTCCTTCCACGCCTACCGTAGCAACCCCGCTCACGCCAAGACCGCCACCAAGTGCAAGCGATGGTTTGAGTTTAAGTGACCCTGTCCATTTTTTTTCATTCAAAGAAGAAAACTGTATGCCCAGTTCCCCTTCCAGATCAAGTTTCTCGCTCAGGTCAAAATACAGAGGAATCGGAACCGGCCCCGCCATCACAACACTTTGCCATGACTTCTTTCCACTCCACGAGGCAGTCGCCGCACCACCGCCTTCCTGAGAAATCAGCTTATCATTTTTGTCATATTTCAATTCATAATATCCCATGAATCCGAGGGAAGGTTTTGCTTTTATTTTATCGGTAACGGAAAAAGTCCCGCTTTTTCCGCCATAAGATTGAATCAGCCTTTCCAACTCGCTTGTCCTGCTTTTATTCTTTTTAAATTTTTGGACCTGGCTTTTATACTGGTTCCATGATGATTCTTTATCCAGTACATCTTTCTTTCCGATGCCAACCGTCGCTTTGATCTTATAGCTCCCGTCGCTCTCGTAATCTTTCTTTACCGTGACCGGGAATGTCGGCGACTTAAAACTCCAATCCGAGATAAGATACTTGGAGATGCCATCACTTTTGATTTTTCCTGAGACGTTATCAAACAGAGAAAGAGTCTGGTCTTCTGTCTCTCCCTCGTTTGGCTTTAATGTCACTGTTGGCTGTGGCGCAGGAGTCTGTGTCCCCGTCTCTCCCCCTTCCGAGGTGACCTGCCCCGCCGGCGACCACACTGATGTGGATGATAGATTCAAATGCAAAGCCGGCCGGACGACGTTAAGACTGCGGTCGACAACGCGACCAAACTGCTCCACGTAGCCACCGTTACCCACATCGGATGCAAGATTACTAGCGTCGCCCGGCGACCGTAACCACCAGAAATCCGTATTCCCGGCACTTTCCATATAACTTGAGTTTATCTCTCCTCCCGCTGCCACATATGCTGTGTTTACCGCTTCTCTTGTAGCTGTATTACCCGTTGTCGAGGTAAACCCATACCCCGGGCTCAGCACCTCGCTGAGTGAGAGAAGATATACCTTGTCCGAGGTATTATTTCCACCTTCTGTACCATATGGGTTATCCTCATTGACCACAGGCGTATCTTTGATCGCTGCCTGCTCGGATTCACTGAAAGCCTTATTTAAAAAGGTGCTGTTCAGCCAGCTCCGCATCGTACAGGTCTCCCATGTGACACTTGCATCTGTATCGTTATATTTCTGGCAATCCAGGTTCTGGTCCGCTAACAAAAACGCATCATCTCCATCGACTGACAGGACACGCCACTTGATCCGTTCTTTCGTCTTCCCGGTGGCATCGCTCTGCGGGTAATTCCCGAACCAGACACAGTCCCATGTCGTGACTCCATCGCTATCTGTCGACGGGTTGTTTAACCCATAGCCGGATCCTGCTGCTTTTACTTCCATCTCTTTCACAATATTTACCGGAAGTATACTAAGTATCAGCACCAAAACTAACATAACAGATATCTTTTTTTGTTTTCTTAAAATTATTGAGTATACCTGCTTCATCTTCCTTATCCTCCCATAATAATCTTTGTTTTCCTCTTGTTAACTCGCTGTTTCTCACTTTTTCATATCTACATAGATGAGTTATCTAAGTCCATGCCATTCCCCTTGGCCCAAATTCATAG
>JAETQR010000042.1 GCA_021770615.1 Lachnospiraceae bacterium
ATATCCATGAGTATTGGCTCTCCTTTCGGTGTTGGATTTGTGGTAAGATCATTATACCTCAAGGAACCAATACTCTTTTAATTTTTTTATCAACTGTCTAAATCTTTACTCCAACGTCCCATTTCAAGCAATATATATCCGACAGTTTAGACTATTTCAATTGCCTACTTCTGTGCAATCGCTGCCTAGGTTATATTTGTCACTTCTTCTTTTTGGGTAGTTTCCCTTCATATTATTTCCTCCAATCTGTAATTTTTGATTTAAATTTCAGATTGGAGGGAGGGGAACGTCCTCTTGGAAGGAAAAATGAAAAATTTACTCTAAAAACAAAAAACATATCCGCTTTTTTCGGGTACGTTTCTAAGAGAAGCTATGCTGTCTATTATGAAATTGACGCGACACAATGAGAATCGTGTCGAACAAAAAAATACCATAATCCATCGAAAGACTATGGTACATATGATTTCTTTATTTTTCTTCGTATGGTATTTCTTTCTATCTTTATCCCACCGCAAATCATCTTCCTCTTTATCCTAAATTTTGTACATTAAATACTTCTGCAAAGTTTGTTGATAAAGAGAATATATTAAATAAATTTGTAAATATGAAATCATCGCATTATTTGATATTATGTTACATAAGTTGATTTTCGTTATTTCAAGTAATAATAGTGACAAAATAAATAGGTTCTATTTTTGAGGCAAACTTTCTTTCCAAATAAAGGCTCATCAATTTACCAATTACAACACTATTTCATCTCCATATATGTATTTTATCACGTTAAACCCAAATCTACTTATTCCATATCTCAGATAACAATATTCCCTGTCCGACCAAATCAATTCCAAAACACTCAATTGATATATTATTTTATCCAAATCACTTTGTACTATTTTTAGCTCCGAATACTTTAATGTCGAATCTCTTAAAATCACAATGCGTTTTAAAATTCTTTTCAATTTAAATGCTGACAAATTTTTATTCTGTAAATAAGTACTAATATCCAAAAATATTTCTAATAATGACTTGATTTCAATAGATTTTATATCACAATCCTTATTTCGCATAACATAATGTACAATAACTTTTTGTGACATCACTTCACATGCTTTATCTATTTTCAATTTCATTTTTCGTTCTTTTAAAAACTTAATTTCTTTGTCTATATCGTTAATATTTTCAATTCTAACAAACAAGTTATCATTAATCAGATTTCCTGGTATCCATCCTGAAAATTGATTTTCTTCTTGGAGCTCTTTCAGAGATTCATATATACCAATCTGAATATCCTTTATTTCATTAACCTCTTTAATCATCTTGGTTTTCACATTTTCTTTAAAGTCATCATATTTCTTCTGATACTGTTCTTCATAAATATATGACTCCTTTAATGCTTTTTGCTTCAAAAAATCATCACTCAACACTACCGCAAAAATAGGAATATTCTCCATTATTGCATATTCATACTCTAATTGCGTATAACTTTTTTGTGAATTTTCTTCAATTGTTCCATATCTACCTCCTAAAATAAGCATATAAATATCCGACTGATTTATCCACTTTTTAATTGTAGTTAGTTGAGAGTTATTCCCTGCTTTAAACAATTCCATTCCTGCTGGTATGTGTCCTGCTCCTAAAATAGCTTCTACTGCTGCTTGTCTTTCATCCTTTAAGTCCAAATATGTCGAGGAAATAAATACTTGCAATTTTCTTTTTATCATTATTATAATCCGCCTTTCCGCTTCGCGAAAGCCACCGATGAGGTTATGAAACCTTTAGTTTCTCTCGCTTCGCTCGTTTCTATTTTCTTTACCTCTTGATATAATCTTTTTATAGGACTGACACACTACAGAACACGTGGAGGTGAGTGGCGGGGCTGTATAGCGGCGACCTCGCATTATTATATGTTGTCGGTCATCCGTTAAGGCATCAATGAATGGCGCATAACGTAGCCCGTAAACTTATCTCTTCCAAAGTCGACTCGATTTTGCCGGATGACCAGTCACTGTCAGTTTTATCACTATAAATCATCAGGAGGTTATTTTATTGTCTTTTAAAATCTTAAAAAATAACTGCTGTGGGCTTGATGTCCATAAAACTTGGATCTACGCTTGCATCGCTATTACTGACCCAAACAATCGTACAGAGTATAAACAAGCTCGCTTTTCTTCCTTTACAAAAGGTTTGAATGAGTTGTGTAATTGGCTTGCAAAATACAACTGTTATGATGTTTGTATGGAATCTACTGGCAAGTATTGGATCCCTGCTTTTAATATCTTGGAGAAGAATAACTTTTGGGTTACTCTTTCTCATCCCAAATATACCAAACCTCAAAAAGGAAATAAGACAGACCGCAAAGATGCTAAATGGATTTGCGATTTGTATATGTGTGGAATGGTAAAACCATCCTTCATTCCACCTGCTGACATCCGAGAATTAAGAGATTTAGTAAGATACCGTTTCAAGCTCACTTGTATGATTACTGGCGAGAAGAATCGTGCTCATAACTGTCTTACTGTATCAAACTTAAAACTAGATGATGTTTTTTCAGATATATTTGGCAAATCGTCTCGTTCTATTACAGAACAGATTTTACAACACCCTGGGGAAACTTTTGATGTAGCACCATTTGTTGATGGCAGATGCAAAACTCCTACCCCCGAAATACAAGCTGCTGTTGATGGCGCCATCTCTGAAGAACAAGCAGTAAAACTTAGACAATGTCTAGCTCACATCGATAAATTAGAAACTCACAAATCAGAAATAGAACGGGAAATCTTTCGTCTTAGCAATAAGTACGAAAGTGTCCTTGATCTTATTCGAACCGTACCAGGATTCGATAAAAATCCACTGACTGCTATCCAAGTGCTTTCTGAAATCGGAGCTGATATGTCTGTCTTCCCCACAGCCAAAAACCTCGTTTCATGGGCAGGATGTTGTCCTCGTAATGACCAAAGCAATCACAAGATTAAGTCCACTAGGATTTCCCGTGCTAGTTCCTATTTTAAACCAGTTTTGGTGCAAGTTGCAAATGCTTTAATCAAATCTAAGAAACATCCTGAATTTACTACTCGCTATCGACGCATAAAAGCACGTCGTGGTCACAAGAAAGCTATTATTGCAATCTGTCGTATGATCCTGACCGCTATCTGGCACATACTCACAGATTTAAAACCATATACACCAGAAGGTTTTCTTGAATCACGTCCTGTGAATAAAGAAAAAACTTTAACCACTTCACAGGCACTAAATTTACTTAAACAACGAGGCTACACCATCAAAGATGATGTTTCTCCTGTTACCTGATTAGGTGTTGTGTCTATATTTAGTTTTTAAAACCAGCTATATAGGTGGTTTATTTGCTATACCTTTCTTTCTTGGGTGTCCTCTACTTATTTGTTTCAAACTTATCCTCCTGTAATCTACATATTTTCTCCTATCAAAATATCATATTGACAAATCATTTTCAATCAACCTAGCAAGAAAAAACTAAAAAACCGCCCCTATATATCAATCATACATAAGGGCGGTTCATTATACTACTACAACTCTTTATTACATTTCCTCAGTATCCTACTTCTGAGCAATCGCCGCCTGTGCTGCCGCCAGTCTTGCGATCGGTACACGGAACGGAGAACAGGATACATAGTCAAGACCAATCTTGTTGCAGAACTCTACGGAAGACGGATCTCCACCGTGCTCACCACAGATACCGCAGTGAAGTGCACTGTTCACCGGCTTACCAAGCTTCAGAGCTGTCTCCATCAGCTTGCCGACACCAGTCTGGTCAAGTTTTGCAAATGGATCGTTCTCGAAGATCTTCGCATCATAGTAAGCGTCAAGGAACTTACCGGCGTCGTCACGTGAGAATCCAAATGTCATCTGTGTAAGGTCGTTTGTACCGAAGCAGAAGAAGTCAGCTTCTTTTGCAATCTCGTCTGCAGTAAGTGCTGCACGAGGAATCTCGATCATTGTACCTACTTCATACTCAAGATTGCTTCCTGCTGCTTTGATCTCAGCATCTGCTGTCTCAACAACAAATTTCTTCACATATTTGAGCTCTTTGATATCGCCAACGAGTGGAATCATGATCTCCGGTTTTACTTTCCAGTCTGCATGTGCTTTCTGAACATTGATCGCTGCACGGATGACAGCCTTCGTCTGCATCTTTGCAATTTCCGGATAAGTTACCGCAAGACGGCATCCACGATGACCCATCATCGGGTTAAACTCATGAAGGGATGCGATGATCGCCTTGATATCCTCTACGGATTTGCCCTGAGCATCTGCCAGTTTCTTGATGTCAGCTTCCTCGGTCGGAACAAACTCATGCAGAGGCGGATCCAGGAAACGGATCGTAACCGGATTTCCTTCCAGAGCCTCATAGAGAGCCTCGAAGTCACCCTGCTGATAAGGAAGGATCTTCTCAAGAGCTGCTTCTCTCTCCTCCACTGTATCTGCACAGATCATCTCACGGAAAGCAGCGATTCTGTCTTCCTCGAAGAACATATGCTCTGTACGGCAAAGTCCGATACCCTCTGCTCCAAGCTCACGGGCTTTCTTAGCATCTGCAGGTGTGTCTGCATTTGTGCGGACTTTCATTGTACGGAATTTATCTGCCCATCCCATGATGCGGCCAAACTCACCGGCGATCGTAGCATCTACTGTAGCAATAACTCCATCATAGATGTTTCCGGTAGAACCATCAATCGAAATGAAGTCTCCCTCATGATACTCTTTGCCAGCCAAAGTAAATTTCTTATTTTCCTCGTCCATATTGATGTCGCCACAACCGGATACACAACATGTACCCATACCACGTGCAACTACGGCTGCATGGCTTGTCATACCACCACGGACAGTCAGGATACCCTGGGAAGCTTTCATACCAGTGATATCTTCCGGTGAAGTCTCAAGACGAACCAATACAACTTTCTCGCCACGGGCATTCCACTCTTCTGCATCCTCTGCTGTAAATACAACCTTACCGCAGGCAGCTCCCGGAGAAGCTCCCAAAGCTTTTGCTACCGGAGTAGCAGCTTTCAGTGCAGCAGCGTCGAACTGTGGGTGAAGAAGGGTATCAAGGTTACGGGGATCGATCATAGCTACTGCCTCTTCCTCCGTTCTCATTCCCTCATCTACGAGATCGCAGGCGATCTTCAAAGCTGCCTGTGCTGTTCTCTTACCATTACGTGTCTGGAGCATATAGAGTTTCTTGTTCTCAACTGTGAACTCCATATCCTGCATATCTCTATAGTGATTCTCCAAAGTGGAGCAGACATCTTTGAACTGTGCAAATGCTTCCGGGAATTCCTGCTCCATCTGAGCGATCGGCATCGGTGTACGAACACCGGCAACCACGTCTTCACCCTGTGCATTCTTCAGGAACTCACCCATAAGTTTCTTCTCACCAGTAGCCGGGTCACGGGTAAAGGCAACACCTGTACCACAGTCATCACCCATGTTACCAAATGCCATACTCTGTACGTTTACAGCTGTTCCCCATGAATACGGGATGTCGTTGTCACGACGGTATACATTGGCACGAGGGTTGTCCCAGGAACGGAATACCGCTTTGATCGCACCCATCAGCTGCTCTTTCGGATCATCCGGGAAATCAGAACCGATCTTCTCTTTGTACTCGGCCTTGAACTGGTTTGCCAGTTCCTTCAGATCATCCGCTGTCAGCTCAACATCCTGCTGTACGCCGCGGTCTGCTTTCATTTTATCGATCAGCTCTTCAAAATATTTCTTTCCAACTTCCATAACAACGTCGGAATACATCTGGATAAATCTACGATAACAATCCCAAGCCCAACGAGGGTTGTTTGACTTTTCAGCAATTACGTTAACTACTGTCTCATTCAGTCCAAGGTTCAGGATCGTATCCATCATACCCGGCATAGAAGCACGTGCTCCGGAACGAACAGACACAAGGAGCGGATTCTCTTTATCTCCAAATTTCTTTCCTGTGATCTCTTCCATTTTAACGATGTACTCATTGATCTGGCCCTGAATCTCATCATTGATCTCACGGTCATCTTCATAGTACTGTGTACATGCTTCTGTCGTAATCGTAAATCCCTGTGGAACCGGAAGACCTAATGAGGTCATCTCGGCAAGGTTGGCACCTTTACCACCAAGGAGTTCACGCATATCGGCATTACCTTCACTGAATAAATAAACCCATTTGTTTGCCATGTCTATAAATTCCTCCTAAAATAATAGTATTATGGTTTTAACCTTCAAAATTGCATTTGAATGGTCGCTGTGAATATTATAACACAACACCCCCCTGTAAGAAAAGCACTTTTTTGCCAAATATGCCTTTTTTTAACGCTTTTTCAAAAAAGTGCCAGCAGGAATCTGCTGGCACCGTCTTTTCTGATTATGTTCTGTAATCTAAGTTTTGAGACCTACGCCCTTTCTACTTTTCCGGAACGAAGGCAGGAAGTACAAACATACATTTTCTTTGTTCCGCCATTCACCTTAACTCTTACAGACTTTAAGTTTGATTTCCAAATTTTATTGCTTCTTCTATGAGAATGACTTACAGCATTTCCGAAATGCACGCCCTTGTCACAAATTGCACACTTTGCCATGAAAAGCACCTCCTTCTATAAAACTTATGTCATATTTTCTTCTCATTTCACACACAACACGACTATTTTACCAAAACTTTTTGCAGAATGCAAGAAAAAAATCAATATTTTTATAAATTTCTCATTTCAAGGATCATGCTTCTTCTTTACTGTCTCCCGAACCGTCTTTCTTTTTAAATTTATCAACAAACTCCGGAACCATATCTAACAGTTTTGTGATACCATCCTGATTCTTTACATTGACCAGACGGGAATTGCCATCTTTGATCACAAGAACTGCGCTTGGCTGGATCTTTCCACCCATACCGCCGCCGCCATTATTTTTCTTTGCCGAATCATCTGTAAATGCACCGGCAGCGACACCAAAACTCACATCCACGAGAGGAAGCACGATCGTTCCGTCCTCAAAACGGACTGCATCCCCGATCACCGTCTTTGTCGTGATAAAATTATCCATCCCTTTAAACAAAGATTCCACCGTATTGTTAAAACTATTTTCGCCCATAAAGAATCCCTCACTTTCAAATCATTTTTAGAGCTTTCGTTATACATCTCTTTATGTCATCATCCAGATATCCCCTCAGAAACAATCTGAGAAAATAAATCACACGGATTTTTCCTTTTAGCAGGCCATCTGCCACGAACACCTTTTCCTCAAAATCCGGCTCAATGACCAGACCTTCTGTGTATGCCACACGAAACATGCTTATGGCGCCCAATACCCACCCTGTCGTGCATGGGTCTCCTGTCCCAAACAAGACCCGTCCGCGGATCTTATCCGGCATCAGATACCGGAACACCCCGGCGAGTTCTTTTTTAATCTTTTGCAAACCGGACTTATTCTCATGATCCCTGATAAATGTAATTATACTAGAAATCTTATCAAAAGAAAAGGATTTTTTGCGGCTGCCGGATACTTTCTCCTCTTCCCGTGTGCTTTCATCCTCATAATCTGTCTCAATCTTCACATTCTTCTCTTCCTCGCTGACAGTATGCTGATACTTCTTTTCCTCTTCATAAAAGTCATCGACCAGATCAACCCTGCTGTTCGTGACGTGAACATCCTCCTCGTCCTTCTCTCTCCTTTTAAAAGGATTCTTAAATTGATTCATATTTATACCAAAAATATAAATATTTATCCGTTGTTCGGAGATCCTTTTACGAAGCTGCAGGGCCCGAAAACACCATGACAGGTTAAACCCAGCATTAAACCTCTCTCCGCTTTTACACTGCACGATATAGCGGACAGGCAGGAATAAAACGGCAGCGCATATTAACAGCAAAAGTCCAAGCACCACCAGAAGCAGAATCCCTATAAATTTTAGAACAGCAAGTATAACCGCCAATACATCCACCTCCGGTCAGGCATTTCCGGTTCGAAAACGATCCCTGGTAAACACCTTTCTGGGATCATATTCTTCATCCTTTTTGTAACCATCTGTCAGGATCTGTGCAATCATCTCCACAGCCCCGTCATAATCCGTGGACACACCTACGATATATATATCAGTATATCCATAATATTTAAAAAACATCTGATCTGTACTCATGATCTCAAACAGATTTTTTTCATTGCCCGCAAGCATTATGATATAATAGCTCTTTTTCCATGGTAATTTCTGCCATTTACTTCTCCGCTCTATGATCTCTCTGCACTTTTTTTCGTTCTTCCTGACGGACTCATCCATGTAAAGGCCATTAAACCAAAATATCATACTTCACTCCATTCTGCCGCCTCTTCCATCATCTGTTCCAGTTCAAGCAGCACAACTCCTTTTTCGGAAAAATCCTGACACCCAAACAGATTGACCCTGACATATTCCTCGATCTCTTTTCCCTCCGAAAATGCTGCCGGGAGTTTTTCAAGAACAGCCGCCATCACAGCTTTCTTAACAGGTCTTTTCAATCTCCCCAAAAGTCCGGAAAGTTCACCCGTCACCTCCGCTGAGACTTCCTTTATCCTGTCTGCATCTGCGATACGGTTATCCCTCTGTTGTTTGATATCAATAAATAAGCTGTCTGATAACAGACTGGCGATCGCTGCATAATCTTCAAAATCCTGAAAAAGCCCTAATTTGTCCAATATATCTGCACAGGAAGTTCTGACTTCAAACAATACCGCTTCCAGATAACTGCTTGTCTCCACATAAACCTCGATCTTTCCCTCAAGATGAGTCAGATCATCCTCATCGTGCACACCCTCTGCTGCCTTTCTTAATATCTCCATACAGATTTCAAAAACCGCTTCCTTTTCCCCGCCATGCTTTCTGGCAAGACACAATGCATAAATGCCATTTATCACCTTCTGCATGGAATAATAAAAGTCCGTGATCTGATATAACCGTTCACTCACTTTTTCCATCCGGCCTGAAAGCTCCTGGTACTGCGCCCCGGTCAGTTCTGTAAACTCTGTCTCCTCAAGCTGCTTCACAAATCCCTGGATTTCGCCATCAAACATCAGACTGTCATCCGGGCAGTTTAACATCGCTACTGACCGGATCATATAGACAAACTCATCCAGAGCCGAGATATCTCCGCCTTTATATAATTGGATACTCTCCTCTACTCTCTGCAGAAATTTGTTTTTTGTCATATGTACCGGCATTAATCCGATCAGCGTCTGGAGACGGTCCCTTGTAATACTTTTATCTTTTGAAGAAAGTAAAAAGACCATGAGCCTCCCGATAAAATCGTCTTCACCGAACTTCTTTACCTTCTCAAGAAGTTCCTTGTCTTCCGTATATTTTAACCGCATCCGGCCAAGCACATGATCATAACAGATCAAACGGTCCGTATAGGAAGTAAATGTCTCCATGATCTCCGTTATCCTGTCTCTGATCTTTTCTGCCTCTGCCATGATTCCTTCCAGACCATCCTTATCATCTGTCAGCATCCTTTTGAGAACCTTTATGACTCCATCATACATAGCTTTCTCATTTTCAGAGATCTCTTCATACTCTGACTCACATTCTGAAAGGATATATGCCGAAAACGTCAACTCGACCGCCGCATAATTCAAATACGTATTCGTCAGCACTTTTGCATATACGGGCAGATTCTTCTCCAGATGGATCCCACGGTCAATGTCCCGGACCAGTTTTCTCATATCACTCATACTATACAACCTCATTCCTGCAGGATAAACAGCGTTCACCCTGCTTTTTTGTACCCGGGTCCTTCCCTTATAAGATCAGTACCCAGCCACTCAGCCATTTCAAACCATCCTTGACAAATGCATCCGCAACCGGTTGTCCTGAAAGGACAGGATAAAACAGTAAAAACAGAGCGACTGCCGCCGCACAGTAGGCATAGACAAAATACCTCTTTTTCGTACTGTCTCCAAAAAAGCAATAAAGCGAATAACCGACCATAAGCGTGACAAACGGTACACTCGGGAAATAATGGTACGCAAATGTACACCGTGGCACAAGCATCCATGGAAGGTACTGAACCAGATAGGCAAAGATCAGGAAAAGTGAAATCCGGTCACGTTTCATGATTAAGCGGTAAACCATGTAGAGCAAAGCAAAGATACCTGCCCACCACACAAGCGGATTACCAAATGCACTGATTCCCTCTTTCAGGCCGCCGGCCACCGTATTACAATAATAAAAGACAGGTCTTATCATCGTCGGCCACTCATACCACGTCGACGAGTACGGATGATCCGACTCCAGACCGGCATGATAAGTAAACATCGTCCTCTGGTTATGGATCATCTGCGTCCACACCCCGTCCTTACTTCCATCACTGAATGGGATATACGACATAAAGTAAATGATCCCCGGTATAACGATAAAGAATACGACACAAAAGGCTAGTGTCTTTATGATATTCTTCTGAAATACTTCCATGATATGGGCATGTGAAATCCCCGCCGTCTCTCCTTTTGGATTTTTGCAGGCCACACGGTATTCCATATATCTCCGGAGCATGATCGCCGCAAAAAAGACAGCAAGACCCGCACCCGCATAGATCGCCGTCCACTTGCTCGCACATCCAAGCCCCATCATAAGACCGCTCAGTCCAAGCGGTATGAGCGTCTTCTTAAAGTCAGTATCATAAAAACTCGTCTGCGCATAACGGAGCATAAAATAGAACATTGCGATGATGAAAAATGTTCCATACACATCGATCGTAGCGATCCTCGTCTGCGTAAAGTGCATAAAATCAAATGCAAAAAGTGTCGTGACAACACCTGCCACCCATGTCTTCCCAAACAAACGCTTCCCAAACAGATACAAAAACGGAAGCATTCCGATCCCAAACAACGTCCCCACGATCCGCCAGCCAAACGGATTCATTCCAAACGCACGGATTCCGAGAGAAATGAAAAACTTTCCAAGAGGCGGATGCGTATTCTCATAACAGTACAATTTGTGGATCATCTCATACGCTGTCCTCGCATGATACACCTCATCGAAATAAGTTCCGCTCCGGAATCCCATCTCGGGATCAAACTCATCCTGTTCATCAAAAAGCTTCGGATACTCAGATGCATTTGCCGGGATGACTTGTGCACCGGTATCATCTTTAAATAACATTTCTTTTACGGTTACTTTATCACTTAACGAGGTGAAACGGATAAAACGGCTGCTCAGGTTAAAATCTACCGTATCCTCTCCCTCTTCTCCTCCGAATTTTACCTGGTTCCACTTAAAGACCGCCCCCGTATTTACAGTTCCTGCCTCCGTATAAGTATTGCCATCATCCGATACCTCAACATGAAATTTCCGGCTCTCATAACTGCCCGGGAACATATAAAAGTTCGTGATGTTCTGTGTCTTTCCAAAATCCAGTACGATCGCATCCCCCGGCTGCTCTGACTCCCATCCGGTCTCCGGCGCACTCATCTTTCCGAGATCATACAGTGCAAAACAGGAGTACACTGCCATGATCGCAAATAAAACGACAAAATCCCATTTTCCCATCTTTTCTATCACTTTGGACGGGAGGATCGTAAACTGATACTTTTTTCTTTCCGGCACGTTGCTTTTCCGGGGTACACCCCGGTTTTTCTTTCGTCCCTGCTTTCTCTCGATCACATTTGGTTCATAGACCACATCCCCTTTTTTGAATACGGCATAGAGAAGATAACATGCCATGAATAATGTGAGCACTGCTGTCGCACCGATCGTATAACCGTTCGGGCCTGTCGTCCCTTTTTCCATAAAGAAATAATACACATGGGCCGTATTCACAAACTGTGCGACCGACAGACCGGTAAAGACGATAAACAATTCCTTCGCAGGACGAAGGATAAAAGCAGCCAGCACAAGTACGATCCCCGGGAAGAGATATCTCTCGTGCATCCTGACAGAAAACATAAATACAAAGCAGATCAATACCGCCATACTCACAAAATATTTTGACTTATCCTTCTTCATTTTAAAGAATACAAAAGCACTCAGGAGAACAGAGGCGACGATCGCTATGCTTCCCCACTTCTGACATTCCACAAACAAAAACTTTTCCGTCTGTGCCACCCAGTTTTTTCCCATGATCGCCCAGAAATTATAGGCATTGACGGTACAATATTCAAACAACTCGAGACTGTTTACATACTTTGGCAGAACGACATCCAGACCAAACGGAATCGCAAAGAGAAACATCGATGCGATCGCGCTTAAGCCTCCCACAAGATCTTTCAGCATTTTCTTTACACTGAAATCGTTCAAAAACACCTGCTCAATAATCGTAAAAATAAGGATAGGCGCATACATGATCGTCTGGAACTTAAGCAGCGCCCCCAGACAAAATACGAAATAGGCGGGGATCCTCTTTTGCTCCATACACAGATAACACGTGAGAAGTACTGTAAGCGTAAAAACGCCGTCCACCTGCCCCCACACGGAGGAATCAAACACTACCATTGGATTCAGTACATAGATCGCACTGAGCGCGATCGACATTCCCTCTGAAAACCGTTTCTTCGCCAAAAGATAAATAACAAAACCGGCCCCAAGATCACACAACATTGGAAAAAGCTTGATCAGGAAAAGTCCCATATCCGATCCGGTCTCGATCCCAAATGCATGACGGATCACAGCTACGATCCAGAGTACAAAGAGATATCCCGGTGGATATCCATTTCCTTCGTCGACATAATAGAATTTTGTGATCCCGTTATCGTATATCATATCCGACCACGCCTTAAAACAATTCATATCCGTCGTATATCCTTCATACCTCACAGCCAGTATCGTCTTTATAATAAAAGCAGCTCCAAGAAGAAGAAGAATATTTATCACCTGAAATTTCATGTCCTGTCTGACAAGAACCTTATTTCCTTCGACCTCTCCCCGAAACCAAAATACATACAGCGCCACAAAAGCAATCACTGTAAACACCACTACCGTAATCATGTCCTGCATCGTTCTCTATTCCTTTCCCTCATCTACGTAATCTGTTTCCCGCTATCCTCTTTTGACGTGTTCATGCGTAAAAAGATGGTCGGAGCAGTATTCATAATTCCCCTCACACTTCGAACAGTACCGGAACTCCAGCTGTGGTGAATCCACCTCCGTCCGGCCGCAGACCGCACATTTATGCCTCGGCCCTGTGCTCTGTTTCTGTGCTGTATTTTTATACACCACCCGGCGTTTCTTCTGTTTGACCGCCGCACCAAGTCCCTGCGGATTTCTCGCAATGATATAAAATATGACAAAATCGATAAGCGCCGCCACGATCAGAAGCATCATCATGATGTTTCTGAAATCCCTGGACTGGAAACAGGTGATGATTTCATATATATTAAAAGCCAGATACAGATACCCCAGCCATTTTGCCTTGACCGGAATGATAAAATATAATAAAAACTGCGTATCCGGAAACAAAAACGCAAACACTAAAAACATGGAAAGATTCAGATTTCCGAGGTCGATATACATGGCAAGCTGATACCCGATCTGCGGCGCCAGAAAACTGCTATTGGCATTGATCAGCACAAAATAATAAATGACTGCTGCCAGGATCGATAAAAGAATTCCGGTAAAATAAAACGCATTGAACCGGAAACTTCCCCAAATCCGCTCCAACACGCCGCCGATCCAGAAATACACATAAAGCATCAGAGCATAAAAAACAATATTGATCAGAAAACCGTTGCCGCTCATCGAAACGGACGGATAGAGTAAAAAGGTAACAAGCCGCCACACCTGTCCGTGAAACACCTCATACATGTTCAGGCTCAGATAATTATAATAAATCCCGGGATTGATAAGGCCGATCAGCGTACCTACCAGACTGATCGCCACCATATATTTCATCAGATTACGGATCGCATATCTGCCAAACTTTCTCTCTAATTTTACAAACCACTTCATAGAATACCTCATTCCTGCACAATGATCTCTCCTGTGCCTCTCTTATTCAAACGCCCTCTGGCATGTCCATCTTTTCAAAACAGATTTTTTCTCCGGAAGAAAATCGCCACGCACAATGTTATGACAAGCGTACACGCTGTGATGATAAAAAATCCATAGGCATTATGTCCAAGCGGGATATTGTCAAAATTCATACCATAAAAACTGGCGATCATCGTCGGGATCGACAAAACGATCGTCACAGTAGACAGCAGTTTCATGACCACATTCAGATTATTGGAAATAACCGAAGCAAACGCATCCATCATACCACTTAAAATACCACTGTATATATTCGCCATCTCGATCGCCTGCTTATTTTCTACGATTACATCTTCCAGAAGTTCCTCATCCTCCGGATATTTTTTTACCTTTTCTGTCCGAAGAAGCTTCTCAAGCACGGTTTCATTGGAGCGAAGCGAAGTCGTAAAATAAACCAGGCTCTTTTCCAGTTCCAGAAGCTCGATCAGTTCCTTATTCTTCTGGGAAATATGGAGTTTTTCCTCAATCTGCTCGCTCTTTCTGTCAATAATACGGAGGTAACGCAGATAAGAGGTCGCATTCCGGTACAGGATCTGGAACACAAAACGGGTCCGCTTAAACGTAAAAAACTCTTTTACCCGGTTATTCATAAATGCCCGGAGTACAGGGGTCTCCTCAAGGCAAACTGTGACGATCACCTTTTTTGTCATATAGATACCAAGCGGTATCGTCACATATCTGTCTTTTTCATCCAGAGACGGAATATCCACAAGGACAATGACACAGTCTCCCTCATGCTCGATACGGGACCGCTCCTCATCATCCAGTGGGGCTCTCAGGTCATCGATGTCGATTCCGGTCTCATTTACGATCGTCTGAAGTTCTTCATTCGTTGGTTTGGTAAGCGCCGCCCAACATCCTTCGGAAATCTCTCCGATCTCTTGAAGCTCGTCCTCTACCGTCTTAAAAATCTGAAGCATGCGACCCCCTCCTCTGCGAGTTATTTTATATTTTATGGCAGTCCGGAACCAGTTTTACCGGAACGGCTGAACCTGGTTCCCACACTGCCACCATACTTTCTTTGCATAGATATTAATATTATACGTTTTCAGTCTCCCTTTGTCAAACACAACTCGTTTATTTCAGTACTTTTTTTGGAAGATAAAGGATCACGTCTTCTCCCAGGACAATCTGTCCCAGATCATTATTCCTGATAAAATCTTCCCAATTCACACCGTATTCATTCAATATATCACCAAGGCTTCTGTCTCCCGTAGTGATATAAATCTCCACATCATCGTTGTCTTTATCCCTGTCTCCGTTATCATTTTTCTCTACTTTTTCTTCGTCACATGTCTGGCATCCTGACTCCTGCTCCTTACATACCGGCTCGGAGAAGCCGTTCCGGGACTCCGTTTCGCTTTCCATCTGTACCATGTCATTTCTCATATCTTCACGCATCTCTTCCTGTACATCCTGGCCGGCTGCACCCTCCATCCGCCCCTGCATCTGCTCGTTATTCTGCATTCCCACATTTCTCGGATTCATCCCCGGCACAGGCATACAGATCATTCCACCCTGCTGTCTCACCATCGGGATACAGATTTCCTGCCCCACCTGCAGATTATACACATCCACATATGGATTTGCCCGAAGGATCAGCGCCAGTGGAACCCGGTACCTCCGGCTGAGCTGGTACAACGTTTCTCCCTGTTTGATCACATGTACCATGCCATTACAGTAACGCTTGTTCATAATTTCCCCCATTTCTGTGCCTCTTTTATTACGGGCACACTAAAAATTTCTCTTTCCAATTTCCTTAACATTATATTCTATTCTGCAGCAAAAGTTCCTCTGTATAGCCGGCCTTACATTATACATATTTTGTTAACTTTTATTTTGTTTACAAATGACGGATTTTGTCGTATACTATAATCCGGATTGAAAATCCATTATAATAAGTAAGAAAAATAAATCATATTTTTTAAAACAAAGAGCAATGGTGAACAATATTCACCTTGCAGAAATGGGGAATATATCATGAACAGAGTAGGTATTGATATTGGTTCAACCACAGTAAAAATAGCAATATTGGATGAATCCAATAATATTTTATTTTCTGCTTATGAAAGACATTTTGCCAACATACAGGAGACATTAAAAGATATTATAGATCATGCTTTTCAAACGCTTGGAGACATGGAAATCGCACCGATGATCACGGGTTCCGGCGGACTCACCATCTCCACTCACTTAAATATTCCATTTGTCCAGGAAGTAGTAAGTGTGGCCACTTCCTTAAAAGATTTTGCTCCGCAGACTGACGTCGCCATAGAACTCGGGGGCGAGGATGCCAAGATCATTTATTTTACCGATGGCATCGAACAGCGTATGAACGGAATCTGTGCCGGTGGAACCGGTTCTTTTATCGATCAGATGGCCACCCTTCTGAAAACAGATGCTGCGGGATTAAATGAATATGCCAAAGACTACCAGGCGATTTACCCGATCGCAGCGCGTTGCGGTGTGTTTGCCAAATCCGATATACAGCCTCTGATCAATGAAGGCGCCTCAAAACCGGACCTCGCCGCATCGATCTTCCAGGCTGTCGTGAACCAGACGATCAGCGGTCTCGCCTGCGGAAAACCGATTCGCGGAAATGTCGCATTTTTAGGAGGCCCCCTTCACTTTCTCACTGAATTGAAGGCCGCCTTTATCCGCACGCTGGATCTGTCCGGTGATGCGATCATCGCACCGGAGCACTCCCATCTTTTTGCAGCGAGCGGCGCTGCGATGAACTCCAAGGGTGAGGGAGCGACGACATTAAAAGCGCTTCTCGATCTGCTGAGCAGTGAGATCAATATGGAATTTGAAGTTACACGAATGGAGCCTTTATTTGCTTCGAAAGAAGAATACGACACCTTTTTAAAACGCCACAGCGAACATTCGGTGAAACAAGGCAACCTGGCTGAATACGAAGGAAATGTATATCTTGGCATCGATGCCGGTTCCACAACGACAAAGGTGGCGCTGGTCGGTGAGGACGGTTCCCTTTTATACTCTTTTTATGACAATAACAACGGAAGTCCTTTGAAGACAACGATCAAGGCGATCAAAGAAATTTACGAACTTCTTCCTGAAAGCGCTTCAATCGTGCGTTCCTGTTCGACCGGATACGGAGAGGCGCTGATCAAGTCTGCCCTTATGCTGGACGAAGGAGAGGTGGAAACCGTATCACATTATTATGCCGCCTCTTTCTTTGAACCGGAAGTAGACTGTATTCTGGATATCGGCGGACAGGATATGAAATGTATCAAGATCAAAAATGACTCCGTAGACAGCGTGCAGCTGAACGAGGCATGTTCTTCGGGCTGCGGCTCCTTTATCGAGACATTTGCCCGTTCCCTGAACTATGAAGTAAAGGATTTTGCAAAGCTCGCGCTTTTTGCTGAAAATCCGATCGACCTCGGTTCAAGATGTACGGTATTTATGAATTCCAAAGTAAAACAGGCCCAGAAAGAAGGCGCCACCGTAGCGGATATTTCTGCCGGGCTCGCCATTTCTGTCATCAAAAACGCCCTCCTCAAAGTCATTAAACTTACCGACCCGAAGGATCTCGGTAAAAATGTCGTCGTGCAGGGAGGAACCTTTTACAATGATGCCGTACTGCGAAGCTTCGAGCGTGTTTCCGGCTGCACAGCCGTCCGCCCCGACATCGCCGGCATCATGGGAGCCTTTGGCGCAGCACTGATCGCAAGGGAGCATTATGAAGAGGGTATGGAATCTTCGATGCTTTCCTTAGAAGATATCATTGATCTCAAATTTGAGAGCTCCATGGCGAGATGCAAGGGCTGTACGAACCACTGCTTACTGACGATCAACAAATTTACCGGCGGCAGGCAGTTTATATCCGGTAACCGCTGTGAGCGGGGACTTGGCAAAGAGAAACAGCGGAAAGACGTTCCGAATCTTTATGAATATAAAAACCAGAGACTGTTTGAACACTACGTCCCACTCTCACCGGACAAAGCTTACCGGGGAAAAGTGGGAATCCCGAGAGTTCTCAATATGTATGAAAATTATCCGTTCTGGTTTACCTTTTTTACAGAACTTGGATATGAGGTCGTAGTCTCTCCGAAATCCAGCCGGAACATTTACTCGCTCGGCATTGAATCCATTCCGAGTGAGTCCGAGTGCTATCCGGCCAAGCTCGCACACGGCCACATCATGTGGCTTATCAACCAGGGAGTCGAGTATATTTTCTATCCCTGTGTTCCGTATGAGCGGGAGGAATTTAAGGGGGCAGGCAACCACTACAACTGTCCGATCGTTACCTCTTACGGAGAAAATATCAAAAATAATGTGGAAGAGCTTTCGGAGAAAAATATCATTTTCCAGAATCCGTTTGTCTCATTTGAGAGCGAAAAGATCATCGCTGACGAACTGGTAAAATATCTCGAAAAAGAAAATGGACTCAGTGAAAAAGAAGTACGGAATGCCGCTCACGAAGCATATAAGGAACTGGAAGCCACCAGAGAGGACATTAAAAGAAAGGGCGAAGAGGTTCTCAAATGGATGAAGGAAACCGGCAAGCGCGGGATCGTTCTCGCCGGACGTCCTTATCACATCGATCCGGAAATCCACCACGGCATCCCGGAACTCATCACCTCCTATGATATCGCCGTCCTCTCCGAGGACAGTATTTCACACCTTGCCCCGATCGAGCGCCCTACGATCGCTATGGATCAGTGGATGTACCACTCAAGGCTTTATGCGGCGGCTACCTATGTGCGCACACAGGAAAATCTTGAAATGATACAGCTCAACTCCTTTGGCTGCGGACTGGACGCCGTGACGACCGATCAGGTAAACGATATCCTGACTGGTTCCGGCAAGATATGTACCGTCTTAAAAATTGATGAAGTAAATAATCTGGGAGCGGCAAGAATCCGTATCCGTTCGCTGATCTCCGCCGTAAAGGACCGGGCGAGAAAGGGAGTGAAGCCTTATGTGAAGGAAGCATCTTACAAACGTGTCCTGTTCACCGAGGAGATGCGGAAAAATTATACGATCCTCACACCACAGATGTCGCCGATCCACTTTGACATGGTCATCCCTGCCCTGGCTGCCAGCGGTTACAATATGGTTCAGCTCCCGACGGGTGGTGATGAACTGGACTACGGATTAAAATATGTAAACAATGATGCCTGCTATCCTTCGCTTATCGTCGTTGGCCAGATCATGAAGGCTCTTTTATCCGGTGAATATGACCTTGACCGAACCGCTGTCATCATTTCCCAGACCGGCGGAGGATGCCGTGCGACAAACTATATTGGATTTATCCGCCGCGCCCTGAAAAAAGCCGGTATGGAACAGATTCCGGTTATCTCACTGAGCGCCGGCGTCGAATCCAATCCGGGATTTAAGATCAACTACGGTCTGCTAAACGGGGCGATCCAGGCACTCGTATACGGGGATCTTTTCATGCGTGTCGTATACAAAACACGTCCTTACGAAAAAGTTCCCGGCTCGGTGAACGCTCTTCATGATAAATGGAGAAAAATATGCATCGAGGCAGTAAAAAAACCAAAGCGCTCGGAATTCCATAAAAACATCCGGGGCATTATCAAAGACTTTGATGAAATCGAACTGGACGAGACGATCAAAAAGCCAAAGGTAGGTATCGTAGGAGAAATCCTCGTTAAATATCTTCCTGCAGCCAATAATTATATCGTCGATCTTCTGGAAGCCGAAGGGGCAGAGGCGGTATGCCCGGATATGTTGGATTTCTTTATGTACAGCGCCTATGACAGTGTATTTAAAGCAGAACATCTCGGAAAACCAAAACTAAGTAAAATTGTCGGAAAACTTGCAATCTGGTTTTTGGAGCGCTACCGGAAGGTACTTCGATCTGCACTGACAGAGAGTACCCGGTTTGATCCACCGGCCAATATCTATGATCTGGAACAATATGCCAAACCATTTGTATCTGCGGGAAACCAGACCGGTGAGGGATGGTTCTTAACCGGTGAGATGATCGAGCTGATCCACAGCGGTGTATCAAATATCGTGTGTACACAGCCTTTTGGCTGCCTTCCAAACCATGTCGTCGGAAAGGGCGTCATCAAGCAGCTCCGGAAAGCCTTTCCGGGCGCCAATATCGTAGCAGTGGATTACGATCCGGGCGCCAGTGAGGTAAACCAGTTGAACCGGATCAAGCTGATGTTAGCGACGGCCAATGAAAATTTATAGGAAAATCCCCCACTCCTGCAGATGATACGGAATCCATGGCAGGGGGAAACGATAGAATAAGCACCCCCGCTTTTGGTGGGCGGCACTGAACTACGAAACGCAGTGAATGCCCACCAAAAGCGGGGGTGCTTATTTTATCGTTTTCTCTTGCTGAGGATTAGGAAATCTGCAGGAGTGGGGGCTTTTGGGTGTTGAAAAATAGTTCGAATCTGGCCATGGACTTATCCTTTGTAATAATTTAAAAGCGCATGATCTATCTCACAGATTTTCTCCTCTTCCGAAATATCTTTCAACAATGCGATCTTTCCGATTTCTTCTTCCGTAGTATACATTATTATATTGGAAGCGGCTTAGAACAATTCGTTAAATCAATCAACTTCTTTTGGATTACTTTTTCTATAATTTCATTTTCTGTTGTACCTTGTTTTGCATTATTTTCCATATCAATCAAGAAAGCAACCGCATCCATCTGTTCATCCTTTGAAAGCAACAGAAACTGATTGCTTGTTACAAATGCACAAACACGCCGATAGGCATCATTTATATCAATAAATTCTGTAATGGCTTTTTGATCCACTTTCCATATCTTTGTAACCGTTCGTCCTGCCACCTCTCCATGTGATGTACAATAACTGATAACTTTTATGAGTGACCTATCATCTGTAATAATTGACTTCTTTTTGTTTGCAGCAGTTTCAGCATCTACTTGCTCCAACAACCATAGAAATCTTAATCCATTAGGTTGTTCCATTGCTTTTCCTGAATCCAGTTCTTCAACAGCACGAACCCTAAAAAGTTCTTCCAATTCTAAAACCTGATCCAGAGATAACAATTGTCTCTTTTCATCTGGTCCTTTTTCGGTAAAACGTCCTTGCTGTCTTTCAAAATCTCCAAGCAACAATGCCAATGTCGAAGATCGCACATCACAATCCTCAAACACCTCACAGATACAATCATAGCGATCGGCTAACTCCATAGCTTCCAATAACGGCTCAACACAGAAAAGAAATCTCCATGTAAATGGGACAGAAAAAAATCCGCTGTCGTCAACCTTGAAAAAGGACCATTGCCTTGCAAGACATTTTATGATGAGTGATGCACGTCCCGTAGAGACAAGCACTGCACTCTCTTTATCTGCATACGCCTGAATTTCTTCAAGCAGCCTAATTATTTTTCCATCCTGATAAACCCGTCGAATCTCTTCGCCAAACTTAGTTTCATTTGCCTGATAAACCAAGTATTCTACAATAACCTTTGGAATAGCATCTTCTTCCAGTGTCAAGGAAAAATATCTGTCAAAACATGTAGAAACAGCGATATTACCATTTATAAGGAAAGATTTATGTGTATAATATCTGCCTGTATGATAAGATGATCCAATAATAGCTTGTACTCTTGGAAACAAAATACCAAGTACTGTTTTTGCAGCTTCTACATTTGCTAATATTTGAGGGTCAGGAATAAGAGCATCCATAGCCTTTTTTGCCTTTTCTTCCTCGTTTTTTTGCCACTCATACGAATAACTTTCACTTGTTCCACACAACACTTCTTTATAACCAGAAAGTCTAGAATAAATAACTGGTTCAAAAACCTGCAAACAAGTAAGGCCAAGCAGATCAACCGGATTGGTTTCATATCTCAGGAGTTCATATTTTAAAGAAAAAACATTCGTATAACGTATTACATCCCGAATTGACCGAATATATTTTTTCAATCCAAATTGAAATAATTCAGCCCATGTTTCCTTATCCCATCTATCTTCTGGGATATCACCCAGAATCGTATTAAGTCCTAAAAAAAGGGAATCGTGAATGCTTGTCATACTAGGCGCAGGTATTTCAAATGGGACTTGAATGACCTTCTCCAGATATTCCTTGCCATCACCATACTGCACCTTGCTGAGAGCATGTATTACAACCTCATAATCAAATGCAAGTAAATAAATTGTATTTGGAAAATCTGCCAATGCCTTAACCAACTGAAACACAGAAATAATCTCTTCTTCTGACAGACGATCAATGTCATCTATAGATATAATGATTTTTAGATTTTCTTCCGCCAACTTTTGCATTATCTGATCTTTCATCCCTTGCAAATCGCTAGCTCTTTGAGCAACATGCTTCTTTGCTTTTTTATTCAATATTCCACCCGCTGCCGAAAATACAGTGCCCGCAATAGGAATAACACTCGCCGCATCAAAAACATCTGCATATTGATCAACCAGTTCCCATACATGATCCATTGCCGGTTTTTTCATCTTTATTGCCGTAGCCATCTGTTTAAAAAACTGAGTAATAAGTTGCTTTGGCTCAGAGCATAACCATGGGTTAAATTTAAGAACAACTATACTACTGTCAGTACTTTCTACAATTTCAAATACCATATTCAGAAGAGAAGTTTTCCCACTTCCCCATTCACCATATAAACCGACCGTAAATGAAGAAGAAAAAGAAGATTGTAGTAGCGTTTTTGCAAGACTTTTAGCAAACGAATATCTGTTTAATTTATCATCCTCAGATTTAGTAATTGGCAAATCCGGACTAATCATTTTTATCTCCCCCTTAATTTTCATATTGTGTATAAGAATAATTTATCCTTATTAAAAATTTACAGTCTCAACATACCTCTGTCCCATAAAACATCTTCCCATCATTCTGGCAAGATATACCTGACTCTCCTGCCTTTCCCTCTCTGAACAATCACACCCTTTTCCAGCATACGCCGGAGCAGACGGGAGGCCGTAGAGGCACTCACTCCAAGCTGCTTTTCCACATCAGCTCTTGTAATAGAACCATGTTTTCTGGCAAACTTTAGCACCGTATTTTCCTCTTCACTCAAAGACCATATATTTTGGGGGCCTGCATCTTCTTCCGTTTCATATTGTGTGTTGACATTCGGCAGCGTGATCTTGAAAGCATTGCTGGTACTCTCTATGATCGGCTTTTTATCCATCTTTTCATATGCTTTCATAATCTTACGCATACCAGTTCCATAAGCCTCGATCAGTTGCAAACGATAAAACACATTCGCTAAGTTCTCATTTCTGCACACCGACAGCCCTACCATGATATCTTCCATGTCAATTCCGGGCAGAAGTCCCCCAACAGACACAAACTCAATTCGATCTGTATATATATTGATCAGCGCACTTGCACGAAAGGCATAATCCCTGTGTACTAATAAATTCAGCAGAGCCTCCCGAAGCGCTACTTCTGGGTAATCTCTGGTATCAATTCGTAACAATTTATCAAAAGTTGCACGGGTCTGATTATGAAAGTCAATGAAATCATAGACTTCATTTAACTGTTTCATAAGAGAGCCTGTAAATTCATGGCGGTCTTTAAATATACTCTGATCCGTACCCTCAAAAACAGCTGCTTTAATCGTATGCACACATTGCTCGGACAAAAGCAATCCAAGATTTGTATAAATGCCGTCATGGTTTACTATTTTCAATGTCTGCATCTGCTGCACCTCAAAATCAATGCTGCGCCGCTCAAATTCTTTTGTAGTCGCTTCAAAAGTCAAATCCTGTTCTAAGGATCGCATTTCCTCAAAACGATCTCCATCCGTTTCTTTGATCATGCGCCGGATTCCCGTATCCGTGGCCGGAACAGAAGAATAACCCTGACGGACATAGACGCCTTCCGGACGCAATCCCTTTTTCGCAATATAATAAGGGCGTTCTGTTCCCCGCTGAACATCAACAGCAATAATATATTTTCCCTCTAACTCCAATGTATCATAATGTATAAACATCGTAAGATCTGGCTTGATTGCATCCCGGATCATGTTACTGATCTGTAATGCCGCCTTGTCCGGATCCTCCAATCCAACGATACTCCCATCATCCCGGATGCCAATATACAACTTTCCACCTTCACAATTCGCAAAAGCGATGATCTCTTTCCGAATATCATCGGTAACGATTTCTTTCAGTTCGATTGTTTCACTCTCTCGAAAAAGCATAAACTGCCTCCTTCACCAAATTTATCAATCATACATGGCACTAATCATAGTATACCCTTTCTCGTCAATCAAGTCAACCCGCCTGACGAGATTTGACGAGAAAGATGTGATAATCCCACAAACTCCACAAAATAAATACCCCGCTTTTAGCGGGGTGAATTTTCGATCAATTTCGCATGGATGACCCTCCTTTTATTCGTTCCAGTTGCCCCTGCACAGGTAGAGAGCGTCAGAATATGATCATCTGACGTAACTGTAACATCCGATTTCTGAAAGCTCCGGGCCGTTATCTCTCTCAAAAATCCAGCATAAGCCGCTGCATCAGGAAACGAAGTGGTGCTGTAATAGTCTTCCTCCTCTACGATATAATAGCTGAATATCTTATATTTTCTCAAATGCTGCTCCGTATCGGTTATCCGGATAATATCACGTTCTGAACCCTCCCAAAACTTTTCCTGAAATACATCTTTCAGGGAGCCAAACATCGTACGATCCAGCATATTATGACCATAGATCACTACATTCCTGTCATCAAAGGATTCATTGCGGCAGTCCATAAAAAGACAGCCGGCTGTATTTTCCTTTTTCATAAATGAATGCTTCAAATAATATGAATTATCATGGGTCTGCACAAGCGGATTATTCACATATGGATCATTAAATACAATCCAGCCAATGGCATCTGCATTGATCTGCTTTAATTTTGCAAAATCAATGTGTTGCACAGCTGTTTCATCCCCATTACCTTCCGGCATTCTTTGGGTAACCTCCCGAATGATCTCTTCGGTTTCTCTTGCATTTTGTCCTGCATCTTTATGATAAGAAAAAACAGCCATAATGGAAAAAAGAAAAATTCCCGCAAACAACATCATGAAAACAACATACACAGCTTTCATATCATTCTTTCTCCTCTGTTCTTTTCCCCTTCTGATTTGCAGAAAATTGCTGTTTTCGCCATTTTCTATAGAAAAAAGTCAGAATCAACATACAGAGTCCTGACAGGATCGCAGCGGCATACATCCAAAGGATGTGGCTGCCCGTCTGTGGACTTTGTGTCGTCTGGGTACTTGTCGTCCCGTTATTTTCCGGCTTCTCCGTCTCCTTTGTTTTATCCGTATTCTCCGGCTTCTCTGTAATCTTTGGCCGTTCCGTGTCTTCCGGCTTCTCCGTAATCTTTGGCTGTTCCGTATCCTCCGGTTTCTCCGTGATCTTTGGCTGTTCCGTGTTCTCCGGTTTCTCCGTCTCCTTTGGTTTCTCCGTCTCCTTTGGTTTCTCCGTCTCCTCCGGCTTTTTCGTCTCTTTTGGTTTCTCTGTATCCTCCGGCTTTTCCGTCTCCTTTGGTTTCTCTGTATCCTTCGGCTTTTCCGTCTCTTTTGGTTTCTCTGTGTCCTTTGGTTTTTCCGTTTCCTTTGGCTTCTCCGTCGGCACACTCGGAACAGGCGTTTTATACTCATCTTTTTTCCAGATTGCAGTATACTCACGTGCGCCCGTCGAACCTGACGGAATCTTCACGACAACTTCTGTTTCCTCCAGTTCTGTTCCCGTCCAGCCCACGAAGCTGTAACCGCTTCGGGTAGGGTTGTTTAGGATAATCTCTTTACTTTCTATTGTATAAATACCAGGGTTTGTTTTGTCCTCTTCTAATGTGCCTCCCTCCAGATGATAGGTAATGGGATAAGAAACCGGCTCAAACTCTGCCGTCACAATCACATCGTGATCCGGCATATTGAGTGTATTCCCTTCAATCCCCACCATCACCAATTCATCATCTGTCTGACAGGCTTTGAGAGAACCCTCTTTTAACTGATATCCCTCGTCCGGGACAACCTGCAATATAATCCGGTCATCTTCCTCAAAAATTTCATTGTCTCCATCCGAACCGCCCGCATCTGATATATACTGAATTTCCCCATGCTCTGTTCTGGTCGTCAGCCGAAATTTTCCCACAGTCACATTGCAGGACGCCGTCTCATGATAAGGGGATACCGTCGTTGCTTTGATGAGAGCTGTTCCCTTTCCCACGGCGGTCACTTTGCCGTTTTCATCTACCGTCGCCACACTTTCATCGGATGAAGTCCATGTAACTTCATTTACCGGTGCATTATCCGGCGTTACCGATGCCGTAAGCGTTCCGGTATCTCCCTTTGTTTTCAGCGAAAGGCTGTCCCGGTCAAGGGTTATGCCAACCGCCAGCACCATTACTATTTTTCCATCATAGGGAATAAGGGCATACTTCTCCATGTTATCCGCATACAGCTGCTTATCGTCGCTCTGCCTGTCATCACACAGCCGGTCGAAATCGCTCTGAGAAATCGTATAGCTTTTGCCTGTGCCTGTGTCTGCGCCTGTGCCCGGCACAATCATCTCCCGATACGGATGCTCGTTCTCGTCAGGACGAATCCACCTGCTCATCCCCAGCTGTGCCCCTTCCGTCAGTGCGCCCGTCAGTCTGACCGGCGACGTCGCCTCAGAGGCGTCCTCATCCTCTGCTCCATCCAGATACAAATTATCAAACTGCTCCGTGGTATCTCCTGACGTATTGCCAAACACCTGGGGAGCGCCCTTCAGCTTGATAACACTATTCGGACTTCCCAGTATGCCACCACCGTATAAGCCTGCCGTATTGTCTGTCACTGTACCGCCATGCAGCATCAGGGTCCCGTGGGACACAGAAACACCGCCGCCACACTCCGCTTTGTTTTCCTTCAGTGTACCTCCTGTTAACTCAACCTGTGCATATGAGCCCTGTATAAGGATGCCCCCGCCGTTGGATTCTGCTTTGTTATTCGTAATTTCGCCATTGCCTACGCGAACTGCCGCCGCTTTCGTACTCGATGAGGCTCCTGTCACATAGATACCGCCCCCGCCAGCGCGCAACTCTTCACTCGTCGCATGATTGTCTCTAATCTTACCACCCAGCATCTGGAATGCCCCGATATTCACATACACGCCCCCGCCAGCATCTGCCTCACAGTTGTCAATACTGCCGCCAGCCATTCCAAGCATGGCGCGCTGATGGGTGGAGCTGCTATTGACCTCAACACCACCACCATGTCTTGCCTTACACTGTGTGATCTGGCAGCCATCATATAAATAAACCTGTCCCAGCCTGACGTTGATTCCACCGCCGCACATACTCTGTGACGCATTTTCTGCATTTTTCAGTATCGCACCGCCGAACATTCTCAGATACGCACCTCCACTTACGCAGATTAGCGGATGATACGCGGTAACGCCCTCATCCCTTCCACCATCCAGAATAATATCCTGAAGTCTCAGCTCCCCGGAAGTAACAGTAAAGATTCTTCCGCGATTTTTTCCGTCATCTGTATCCTGCCCCATATTTCTTATGACGCAGGGCTTCTGAGTTTCATTTGAAGTGATTACTACTGATTTGTTAATGGTTATCTCGTTTGTCAGCGAAACATCTGAAAGAAGTACCACTACCCCCTGATTACTGACATTCGCAATCGCCTCTGCAAACGAGCCTGCCTGCCAATTCCCATCCTTATCCTGCCACTTCGCCTCATTCTGATCCTGCGACTCTTCCGTCAGACTGCTTTCCGATTCCGCAAATACCGGGCCTATCCCAAACATTCTTATATATGCTGTAAACAATATACCAAAAACAAGAATTCCTGTAATAAAACGAAATTTCCGTTTCATTTCCATATGCCTCCTTCAAATTCGGTCTTTTCCTCTTATCTATCTCACTATATCAAAATAATAGATAATATCAACCTCTATGGAATAAATCGCAATTTTTAGGGCATAGTCTGCAAACCCCCCTCTCCATTCAGGACAAAAAGCTCGAATGTAACCCGACCTTCCCGTTTTGTAAACGAGTTTCACATTTTGAAAGCGACCTTCAAATTTTGTACCTGAAATTCCACTTTTGTAACAACTTTCCCGTTTTTTTCTACGGTTCTGTGGTATAATGGTCCCACAGCAGGATAAAAATGCGCACCAAAACGGGACGTCAGTTCCGTCTTACAAATTTTGTACCACGAGACTCACGCCTGTTGTCGTCCTTATTCCGGCCGGCGGTCTGCTCTTTTTATCTTGTTTCTGTGTTATTTTTTTAGAAGCCCTGGCGTGAGATTGATGTCTCCGGCTGCAACCTTATGGCATCCCAGTTTCTCCGCCAGGTCTTCCCCGTAATAAAAGCTGAATGCTTCATACGGGCTTTTTCCGTTCAGTTTCTTTCTCCGGTACGAATTGATATGGTCCATCATCCGCTCCAC
>JAETQR010000121.1 GCA_021770615.1 Lachnospiraceae bacterium
ACCTATCAAGCGAAAAAGCAGAGCATTATATCATTATAGATGATGTTGTTTAAGCTCATTGGAACATACTTCAGCTAAAGCTGTCTTATCAAGCTGAAAAAAGTTGCTTAATGAGCGGACACTATTTAATCACTGAGATTTTCATCTCCCCATTGTTTCATATGCTCAAAGACGGGAATGAAGCTTTTCCCCAAGTCAGTAAGGTTATATTCCACATGAGGAGGGACTTCTTTGTAATCATGGCGGGTAATAAATCCGTCTGCTTCCAGTTCCCGAAGCTGCTTTGTCAGGCTTGATTCCGTAATATCGCCGATGTGCCTGCGAAGTTCTCCAAAGCGGTGTATATCCCGAAAGGCGATATAATAAATGATTTCGATTTTCCATTTACCGCCTAAAATTTTTTGTATGGTAGAAACGGTTTTGCAGCGTTCAACAGCCAATGTACTTTTTTTCATTCCTGCCACTCCTTTCTGGAGCAGTATAACATACATTTCCTCATAAATCAATGTACCGATTATATATGTGTACTATAAAAAAAGTACAGTACTTGTAAAATCGTTGTACAAAAGTATAATTAGTATAGACTACAGAAAACACCCTGCGGGTACACCTGTATGCACAGGAAACAGTGCAGGAATAAGGAAACACCCTGTGGGTATACCATTATGGCGAAAAACACGCCAACAATAAGGAAAGGAGATGTGTTTATGCACTACACAGGAACAATTTGGCGGCCGCCGTATGAAGCGGCATCACTTTTGTTAGAGGTAACGGCAGGCTGTACGCATCATAAATGCAAGTTTTGTACCTTGTATCATGATTTGCCGTTCAAATTCAGAATGTCCCCTCTGGAGGATATTGAGTGTGATTTGCGGGAGGTTAAACGGGCAATGAAAGGCTGCAGCAGCGGGCATATTAACCGAGTGTTTCTAACAGGAGCTAACCCATTCGTTTTGTCCTATGACAAATTGGCTGCGATTGCAGAGATAATCCATAAATATCTCCCGTCCGTTCAGTCTATCGGTTCGTTTGCAAGGATTACGGATGTTACCCCGAAAACCGATGAAGAACTTACCAAACTGCGGGCTATGGGCTATGACGGTTTGACAATAGGAATAGAAACGGGCGATGATGAAGCCCTGCGATTTATGAACAAAGGATATACTTCGGCAGACATCATAAAGCAATGCCAGAGATTAGACGCAGCGGATATTCATTACAGTTTCTTTTATTTGGTAAGTATTTCTGGGGCAGGTCGCGGAGAAATTGGAGCAAAATTAACGGCTGAACTATGCAATCAGATACATCCTGCGCTCATCGGAGCAAATATGCTTACGATTTATCCCGATTCAGAGCTTTATGCGGAAATACATCATGGGAACTGGCATGAGGAGGGCGAACTTGAAAAATACAAAGAGGTACGGACACTCATTGAAAATTTACAGATACCTACCATATTTGCAGCAATGGGAGCATCCAATGCGTACCAGTTTCATGGACAACTGCCGAAAGACAAGAAAAAGCTGTTGGTATTTCTCGATGAAATCATAGGAAATGTCAGCGAAGAAGAATTACAGCGGTATAGAAAGAGTGTTCATCATCTGTAAATGAAACACCCTGCGGGTATACCATTATGTGTAGAAAACTACACAAGAATAAGGAAGCACCCTACGGGTATACCATTATGTGTAGAAAACTACACAGGAATAAGGAAGCACCCTACGGGTATACCATTATGTGTAGAAAACTACACAAGAATAAGGAAGCACCCTACGGGTATACCATTATGTGTAGAAAACTACACAAGAATAAGGAAAGGAGGGGCAATCATGCACTTTACAGGCAGAACTTGGCGGCCGCCATATGAAGCACATTCAGTCATTATACAGGCTACCTCTGGCTGCACCTATAATAAATGCAAGTTTTGCAGCCTGTATAAAAACGAGTGCTTCAGAATGTCGCCTATGGAAGAATTTGAGGAGGACTTAGCAGAGATAAAAAGTTATCAGCCAAATGCCCGAAGGCTTTTCTGGACGGGAGCTAACCCTTTTGCAATGAGCTATGAAAATCTTAAGCTGCGGGCGTTGACGGTAAGGGACTATTTGATTAAATGTCAGACAATGGCTATGTTTACAAGCATCCGTGATATTAAAAACAAAGAGATATGGCAGCTTAAGAAACTACGGGCAATGGGTATTAACGGACTGAGTATCGGTGTGGAAAGCGGCGATAACGAAACGCTTGCCCTTGCAAATAAAGGATATACCTCGGCGGATATTCTGGAGCAATGCAGGAAATTGGATGAAGCAGGCATTGAATACTACTTTGTTTATATGACAGGGCTTGCGGGAAAAGGCGGCGGATACCGAAATGCAAGGAATAGTGCAGAGCTTTTCAGTCAGCTCAATCCATATTTTGTTTCCGTGGATTCTCTCACGCTTTTTCCAGATACGGAATTATACAAAATGGCACAGCAAGGCTTATTCGTACCTGCTGAAGA
>JAETQR010000122.1 GCA_021770615.1 Lachnospiraceae bacterium
TATAATGGTCTCATAAATTAAGACACTTTTTCGGACAGATTTTAATGAATCTGATATACTTAAACCAGTATGAGAGAAAGGATTCATTATCATGTCCAGACAAAGAAGAAATTTTAGTGCAAAATTTAAATCAGACCTTGTAATCGAGCTGCTAAAAGGCGAGAAAGATCTCAATACTCTTGCAGCTGAAAATAACATCCAACCCAATCTGCTCCGCAACTGGAAAAAGGAGTTCCTAAGCAATGCGGCTGTTGTGTTCGACGACAAGCGTGAGGAAAACCTCAAAGAAAAGCTTGCCGAAGAGCGAAAAGAGAAAGCGGAGTATGCCAAAAAGGTTGGTCAGTTAACTATGCAGGTTGACTGGCTCAAAAAAAAATCTGAAGAAATTTGCGGACCTGACTACGAGAGTGAATTTAGTCCAAAGCCTTTTGACGACTAAAGAAATACCGGCTTCCGTAGGTGCCAGGTTGCTTGACATCAACCGTACAAGCATTTATTACAAGGGCTCACCTATTTCAGATGAGGAACTGGCCTGCAAAGAGATCATTGATCATCTCCATACAGATAATCCCACTTGGGGCGCAAGACAAATGTCTGCACAGTTAAAAGCCCGTGGTTATCAGGTTGGGCGCCGCAAGGCAAGACGCTACATGAATGAGATGGATATCTATCCGATCTATCCAAAGATGAATCTTTCCAAGCGGATGCAACAGGCGAAGGTATGTCCGTATCTTCTTCGTAATGCAGTCATAGACAAGCCAAACCAGGCATGGTCTATTGACATTACATATATTCCAATCAAGCGCGGATTTCTGTATCTGACCGCGGTGATCGACTGGTATAGCCGTTGTATTGTCGGCTGGGAAGTAGATGATACGCTTGACACCAGAATGGTTATCAGCGCCCTGAAAAAAGCTTTCAAAGTGGCAAAACCGCAAATCCTAAATTCAGACCAGGGCTGTCAGTTTACAAGTCAGCAGTACATTGACTTTGTAAAGGAAAACGGTATCCGTCAAAGCATGGATGGAAAAAGCCGCTGGGCAGACAACATCATGATTGAGAGGTGGTTCCGCAGCTTCAAGTATGAAGAAGCTTATCTGACGCAGTACAACAACATCAGGGAAGCCAGAGCTACTATCGGACATTATATCCACACCTACAACTTTGAGCGGCGCCATTCTGCACTTGATTACCAAACACCGGCTGAATGCTACTATCCGGCAATGTTGATGCCATATGTAGCTTAGCATATATGGATCTGGGGAGCGCTCCACTATTCTCCCCATGTTCCTTGTAACTTGTCCACCATATCAGTTCATTATAAAAATCTTAGATTTTTGTCTTGACAACTGAGCCACTATATCAAATGTGTACAGCTTACGGAGCAGGGCAGGAAGCTTACCGTCAAAGTGGACGGACAGCAGAAACAGATTAGCCGCTTGACGGATAAGGTCATGGAGCAGAACGATACCATAGACCGATTGCAGGAAAAAGCGTCTGATTTGGGGCGTTTGGAGCGTCATTTAGGCACGGAACAGGTACAGTCGATAGTGGAATGGTCAAA
The DNA here is from genome assembly GCA_021770615.1 of Lachnospiraceae bacterium. Next base: position 1,565 of record JAETQR010000122.1, read on the forward strand.
AGCATTAGAGCAGGCAGAAAAGGCAAATAAACGCCCGAAACGTACCTTTGAAATGAGCCGATAGGAAAGGGGATTGATAGGATATGACAGATATGGAGAAAAAAGTGATGATACGGCTGTGCGCTAAAATCGTGGCAGAAACAGACCTTTACGAAACGGATAAGGAAGTGCAGAATCTGATAGATTGGGTGTGTTTATCGGAGCAGATAAAAGAAAACAATAATACAATTCGTAATCTGATCGGGGAATATAAAAAGATAGAGCCGGATTGCCGGGAGGGAGTACTGACGCAGTTGGAGCGTATGAAAGGACTCTGCAAAGAGCGGAATAATCTGTATGAAAAGCAGAACGATTTGAAAGGGCAGAAACAGAAGCTTGAAAAGTCGTTGGAACGATAAGAGATGTGGGGCGTGGCGGTTGCTATGCCCTGTATTTTATAGTGGCAGATACAGAGAGAAAGTGCTATAATCGAAAGCATGATTTAAGATATGGGAGATGAAACGGCATGGAAATAAATATTGAGGATAATTTTTCGCTGTTATTTGATAAAAATAATAATACGGCATACAAAGCATTACAGACGCTGCAAAAAGAATGTGAGGAATCGGACAAGGTATATTGTTATATGGATAAATTAGCCGATATGATTGACAGTGATAATTCCTATATTCGGACAAGAGGGATTACGCTGATTGCCTATAACGCTAAATGGGATATAGATAATAAAATTGATGAAATTATAAATGAATATTTGAAGCATATAGAAGATGTTAAGCCGATAACGGCAAGACAGTGTATAAAATTACTGCCTATGATTGCAAAGAATAAGCCGGAATTAAAGTGTGATATTGTTGCCGCACTGCAAAAAGCAGATACATCTATTTATGCAGACAGTATGCAACCATTGGTTTATAAGGATATTCAAAATTCTTTGGCAGAGATAGAGAAGCTATAAATTTATTGAGATTTTAAGGAGTATAGAGTAATGGATAGCTGGTTTACAATAGATAAGATTGATGAAAATACATATATTATCAGCGAATACCGCCATTGGGAGGAAACGCATTGCTATCTGTTGAATGGAAATATCCGAAGTCTGCTTATTGATACAGGTCTTGGCATTTCCAATATATATGAGGAAGTGCTGAAACTTACCGATAAGCCAATTACGGCAATAGCCACGCATATTCACTGGGATCATATTGGCGGGCATAAGTATTTCCCGGATTTTTATGTCCATGCTGATGAATTGGATTGGCTGAATGGTAAATTCCCTTTATTAATTGAAACGATAAGAGAGATGGTCATAGACCGCTGTGATTTGCCCGAAGGGTTTTGCGTGAGCGATTATGAATTGTTTCAAGGTATACCAACAAAAGTGCTGACAGACCATGACATAATTGATATTGGCGGCAGGGAAATTGAAGTGCTGCATACTCCCGGACATTCTCCGGGGCATTTGTGCTTTTGGGAAAAAAGCAGGGGATATTTATTTACAGGCGATTTGGTTTATAAAGATATTCTGTTTGCTTATTATCCGTCTACTGACCCGGAAGCATACCTTGATTCTTTGGAAAAAGTTGCGGCATTGCCTGCAAAGGAAGTATTTCCTGCACATCATTCACTGGATATAAAGCCGGAAATCTTAATTCGTATGCGGGAAGCGTTTAGAAATCTCAAGGCAGCCGGAAAACTTCATCATGGAAGTGGGACATTTAATTATGGGGATTGGGGAATATGGTTATAGGAAGTAGGCTGTGGGAAAGATAATGTTCCTTTTGATGATAGTTATCACATGGTGCTAGCACCATGTAACTTAAAGCCGATAAGGGAAATGATAATATGGCAGTTTGCAGTTATAGGCGGATTGCCATATTTTTGGTGCGCCTGGCGGCGCACGTCACTAATGGATGAAAGTTCCTAATCCGCCCTAGCAGTGGGAAGGATATAGCCAAGACCAAGGGTGTCCTGTTCATGGTAATGACCATGAT
>JAETQR010000006.1 GCA_021770615.1 Lachnospiraceae bacterium
ACAATCTAAAAGAAAAATAGCACACATCGATTCCATGGAAGAAATGGCCGCAGCCCTTGCTACAAGCAGGGTTACGACCATTTTACGTTTCTATAAGTGTCAAAGACGAGATTATATAATATTTTTCTTCTCTTGTCAATGAAAAAAATCCCTGTATCCCCGAATTTAACCATTTGGATCACATATTATTCTTCCTTTTCGCCCATTTGCTGTCTGATCAAATAGGTATCATACAATAAGGAAGCACATATCGGAAACAAAACCCCAATAAAAAACGCGGCAATAGCTACATAAAAATTCTTGAAATATATAAAGCACATAACAAACAGAAATAAACATACTGCCTGTGTAACCGTATACAAAATCCGTACTTTCCCAAACTTCTTTTTGTCCTTTTCGATTCCCGGAACATTCATTAAATTCTTATCTTTAACAACAAAACTTCTGATCAGAAGAAACCCCATTAATATAAAACCAGCCGCATATACGATCAAATACTGCCCATAGTTTTCCATCATACCATCAATCCTCCATTCAAAGTCAAATACCCTGCGGCAGTCGCCAAGATGGACAAGAGATGCTACGCATCTCTGTTGCATGTCCGCTTGGCTCGTTGCTTCGCGAGAATAAAATCAAGTTTTCACTCTGTCTGCTCCCCGTAATCTATTTTCACCAGTGTAAGACCATGGGCCGGCGCTGTCGGCCCGGCCAGTCCGCGGTCTGCCTGTAAAATTGCCTGACGGACCGTATCGTAGTCCCGTCTTCCCATTCCCACCTCGATCAGCGTACCTGCTATGATCCTCACCATATGATATAGAAATCCATTTCCTGTAACCCGTATTTTTATATCTTCCCCATCCTGGCAGATCTTTATATCGTAAATCGTCCTCACCTTCGTCTTTACCTGGCTGCCTGCGGAACAAAACCCAGCGAAATCATGCTCTCCTAAAAACAATTTCGCTGCTTCTTCCATCCTTCCCGCATTTAACGGAATATATACAAAATAAGAATACAGCCGTTTTGTCGGCAACTGTATTTTCGCATTTGTAACTGCATATTCATAAGTCTTCCGGCTCACCCGGTATCTTGGATGAAATGTCTCCTCCACCTGCTCTGAACACATCACGCGGATATCCTCAGGCAGACGCTGGTTTACTGCCACTGCGATCTTCTCCGGAGGAATTTTTGTATTCGTATCAAAAACCGCCACATTCCCTCTCGCATGCACCCCGGTATCCGTGCGGCTGGCTCCCGCCAGCTCGACTTGTTCTCCTGTCAGTTCCCGCAGCGCCCCGGTCAGAACCTCCTCCACCGAAAGCGCATTCTTTTGTATCTGCCATCCGTGATAATTTGTCCCGTCATACGCCACGATCAATTTTATCCGCATATTTTCCTCCATTCCAAAAAGCGCTGAGACCTGTGATTACATCAAAACGGTACAAAACGGTTTACAACCAGAAGCACTGCCAGATACGCCAATAATATAAAATAAGAGCCCACATCTCTTCTGAGATATTTCAGCGGCTTCATTTTAGTCCTTCCCTCTCCTCCCCGGTAGCACCTCGCCTCCATCGCGAGCGCCAGATCATAAGCCCGTCTCGTCGAAGAGACGAGAAGCGGAACAAGGATTGATACCATGGCCTTTAAACGTTCCGTGATCTTTCCCTCATCAAAAGCTGCCCCTCTTGCACTCTGCGCTTTGATGATACGGTTTGCCTCCTCTAAAAGGATCGGAATAAAACGAAGGGCAAGGGACATCATCATCGCCAGATCGTGTATTGGCACCCGGATCTTCCCCAGCGGTTTTAAAAGACTCTCGATTCCATCTGTCAGCTTATTCGGCGTCGTTGTGTAGGTAAGCAGAGAAGAACCAATCACCAGATAGACAAGTCGTAACACCATAAACAATCCCTTACGAAGCCCCTGCCATGTCACAATGATCGGATGCCCTTTTATCAGCTCCCATTCAAGAAACGCATCGCCGGAAGTAAAAAACACATTAAAAAAAGCGGTAAAAAGTATAAGAAAAAGAACCGGTTTGAGCCCACGGGAAATATAAGAAACGGGCACATGGCTCATGCGGATCACGCTCACGAGAAATACGGTCACTACGATATAGCCGGCAAAGCCATGGAACAAAAATAAGGAAACCAGATAGACAAGTACTGCCACTATTTTTACCCGGGGATCTAACTCATGTATTTTGGATCTGACCGGATAATATTGTCCAATCGTTATATCTCTCAGCATCGTACTCTCTCCTTCTTAACCTGTTGTTTCTGGCTGCCCTGTCTGTCTCCTATCCATGTTTCCTGTTATAGCATTTCATGATCGCATCCACCGCCTGCCTTACATTGATCGCATTGTGCGGCAGACGCACGCCTTTTCCGGCAAGTCCCTCCATTGCATATGTTACCTGAGGGGCGCGAAGCCCGATCCGTTCCAAGTCCTTATAATGGGAAAACACCTCTTCCGGCGTCCCGTCATAAGCGATCGTTCCGCTATCCATAACGATAAGCCGCTCTGCATATTTCCCCATATCTTCCATACTGTGTGAAACGACGATGACTGTTATTTTCCTCTCCTTGTGCAGTTTCCGGATCAGTTCCAAAAGATCGTCCCTGCCGGATGGGTCAAGTCCCGCTGTCGGCTCATCCAATATAAGTACTTCCGGCTGCATCGCCAGCACCCCGGCGATCGCAACACGGCGTTTCTGCCCGCCGGAGAGTTCCAACGGAGATGCGTCCAGAAGATCTTCCGTTATCCCCACTTGTTTTAGCGCTTCAAATGCACGCATATCAACCTCCAGCGGATCCAATCCCAGATTCTTTGGTCCAAATTTTACATCCTCAAGCACCGTCGTCTCAAATAGCTGATGTTCCGGATACTGAAATACGATCGATACCTTTCCCCGGAGTTCCTTTTTGGAATATTCTTTATCGTTGATATCTTCTCCATTATAATAGACGCCCCCGGAAGTAGGGACAAGCAACCCATTCATATGCTGGATCAATGTTGATTTTCCCGATCCGGTGTGCCCGATCAATCCGATAAATTCACCATCTCTGATCTTAAGATTTATATCATACAGCGCTACTTTTTCAAATGCTGTTCCTTTTGCATATACATATTCAACTTTGTTAAGTAAAATGGACATACGTTCCTCCATTCCTGATTTCAAAGCAGGATCTCCGCCATCCTGTCCACAAATTCATCCACGGTAATGATATCTTCTGGAAGAGAAATCCCCCGTCTGCGAAGCTCGGCTGCCAGTTCCGTCACCTGGGGAACATCCAGCCGGTATTCCCTCAGCTTCTCCGTCTGGGAAAATATTTCCTTCGGCTTTCCACTCATCACAAGTTTTCCCTCATTCATAACAAGGATACGGTCTGCCTCTGTAACCTCATCCATATAATGGGTGATCCACAGGATCGTAATATGTTCCTTTTCATTAATCTCCCTTACCGCCTGCAATACTTCCCTTCGTCCCACCGGATCAAGCATCGCCGTCGACTCATCAAAAACGATACATTTCGGCCTCATGGCAAGCACGCCGGCGATCGCCACACGCTGCTTCTGTCCCCCGGACAAAGTATTCGGAGATTCTTTCCGGTTCCGGTACATTCTTACTTTTTTCAACGAATCCTCTACCCTCTGCCAAATTTCCTCTGTCGGCACACCAAGGTTTTCCGGTCCGAAACCCACATCCTCCTCGACGACACTATGCACGATCTGATTATCCGGATTCTGGAAAACCATCCCCGCACGCTGCCGCACTTCCCACAGCATCTCCTCGTCACTGGTATCAATATCATCCACATAAACCGTTCCCTCGCCGGGAAGAAGGATCGCATTGATGTGCTTGGCCAATGTCGATTTGCCGGAGCCATTCGCTCCGAGGACCGCTACAAACTCGCCTTTATTTACCTGAAACGACAAGTGGTCAAGTGCCATTTCCACACCAAGCACCTCGTCATTTTCGTCCCTTCGGATATATTCAAACACAAGATTTTCCGCCTTGATCAAAAGAACACCATCCCATCGAATCACTTATCACAACGGCACATTGTGATACCAGCAGTTACATAGAAATTCTAACATAAGATCTTTACTTTTTCCATTGTTTTTCGGAATAATTTTTTGTCTTAGGCATCAAAAAAGGAACGATACCCCGATCTATTGGTTTATCGTTCCTTTTTTGCATCGCATATTCTTGTTGTATCTTAAAAATCAATGTCTTATCAAGCCATCCTGTCAAACGTTCCTGTCCCTTCGAGCCATTCCGACTGACCATTTTCCAAAAGGCTTTTCTCCCATTGTTCCTCTACTTCCCGCCTGTCAGCACGCTTCTTTTCCAAACGTTCTTCTTCCAGTTTCTTTGCCTCTTTCCTGGCAGCCGCTTTCTTTTCAGAAGCCTTTTTCGCATCCGCCCGTTTCTTTGCCGCCTTTTCAGCAGCTTTCGTCGCCGCCGCTTTCCTGCTCTTTGCCGCCGATCTTGCCGGATCGACATTATCATAAAGAAAACTCATGCTTCTGACCTGTGCATGCGACTGAGACGAGGAAAATGGATGGTCGGAAGTACAGCTGCCCCGATACGGAATCCCATCCGCACCTGCATATTTTCGGTTCTTTTCTGACAGGGAGAAGATGCTTCCCGTCAAATGAGACGTCACATTTCTTCCGTCACTGTACTGCAGTGTGTACCCTTTTTTCCCCTGAAGTTCACAATCCATCAGACCATATACCTGTGCCCGGTAGCTTGGATCCGACGCCATTTTCTTTAACTGGCTGTCATCAATATAAAGATAAAACTTTCCTGTAACGACTTTGGATGGCTCCGAATTTGTCAGAGTATATTCCGGAAACCATTCGTTGATCTGTTGTTTGAGCTCATCCACGCTCATCGTCCCATCGCCGCCCTCTTTGGAAATCTGCGATGTATAATAAGAAACCGCCTGCCTTTTATAACTCTGAAATCCCTCGTTCATATCCTCAAGATATTTATATACTTTATTCGGATTCCATGTTGGTTTTCTGGAGGATGTCTGCTTTACCCCTCCCGCAGAGGATGCTCCTGCTACAGACGCTGCTATACTTATCGACATAACCCATATCTCCTTTCACGTTTCTCATGCATTACCGGACACCAGAATTTTCTAACGTTCGATGTAAGCAATCATATATTGTATTATCTATATCGGATCAAAGCAGCTTTTTATTTACATATGTAATCCTATTGGCAAAAAAAATCGGAATCCTTCAAATACCGTAGGATTCCGATTACCTTTTCATTATTACAAACCAAACCGGGTGGATTACACCAGTTCGATCACAACTTCCATCGCTGCATCACCTTTACGCGGTCCGATCTTAATGATCCTTGTATAACCACCTTTGCGGTCTGCATACTTCGGAGCGATCTCATCAAACAATTTGCTTGCGATATCTACTTTCTTTGTTCCTTTTTTCTTTCCTGCTGTACCAGCCGGAACTTCTGTAATACCATAAAGCATTTTGTTCATCTGACGTCTTGCGTGAAGTCTGGATGGTGCTTCTTTTTTGACTTCCTTATCTACTGTGTCAAAAACAGTAACTTTTTTACCATCTACTACTTCCTTCACTCTTTTTCCGTCTTTATCTTTCTGAGGCACTTTGGCCTTTACTGTAACAGTCTCATAGTTATCCTTCTCACGAACTGCCATTGCGATCATATGCTCAGCAATTCTACGGATTTCCTTTGCTTTCGCCTCCGTTGTAACAATTTTTCCATGGTAAAGGAGATTTGTTACCTGGTTACGAAGCAAAGCTTTTCTCTGGCTGGAAGTTCTTCCAAGCTTTCTATAACCTGCCATTACTATTTCCTCCTTGATTATTCTTCATTCGACTTCAGCGACAAACCAAGCTCTTTTAACTTAGCAAGCACCTCTTCAAGAGACTTGCGGCCCAAGTTACGAACTTTCATCATATCATCTGCTGTCTTATTGGTGAGTTCTTCCACTGTATTGATTCCCGCTCTCTTCAGACAGTTATAGGAACGAACGGACAACTCCAGTTCATCAATGTTGAGCTCGAGTACTTTCACGGTCTCGTCTTCTTCCTTCTCCACGATCACCTCTGCCATCTTCGCTTTTTCTGACAAGTCGATAAATGTGTTCAGGTGCTCACTCATAACCTTTGCGGCAAGACTAACCGCCTCATCCGGCTCAAGTGTACCATTCGTATACACATCCAGTGTAAGCTTATCAAAATCCGTGATCTGGCCGACACGCGTGTTTTCAATCGCAATATTTACTCTTTCGATTGGAGTAAATATGGAATCAATCGGAATAACGTCTATCGCCATTTCTTCTCTCTTATTCTTATCAGAACTTACATAGCCACGACCGTTTACAACCGTCATTTCTATGTAGAGCTTACAGTCAGCTCCACCATTTAATGTGGCGATCACCTGCTCTTTATTGATGATCTCAAGATCAGAATCGCATTTGATGTCTGCTGCTGTAACCACGCCTTCACCCTGTGCATCAATATACATCATCTTTGTCTCATTCAGGTTGTCACTGCTGTTTTTGATCGACAGGCTCTTGATGTTCATGACAATCTCTGTCACATCTTCTTTCACGCCCGGAATCGCACTGAATTCATGTACGACGCCGTCGATCTTGATGTGGCTCACCGCAGTCCCCGGCAAAGATGAGAGCATAATTCGTCTCAAAGAATTACCCAAAGTTGTTCCGTATCCTCTTTCAAGTGGTTCTACTACAAAACGTCCGTATTTCTTATCTTCAGAAATTTCAACAATTTCAATTCTTGGCTTTTCAAACTCAAACACTCTAGGACCCCTCCTTTTGGGATTACTTAATTACTTGGAGTACAACTCGACGATAAGCACTTCATTCACAGGTACATCGATCTCTGCTCTCGTAGGAACCTGGGTAATGCTTCCCTTAAGATTCTCATGGTCAGCCTCTAACCATGCCGGAACCAGACGTGCGCCTGTCACCTCTAAAATATCTTTGTATCTCTGTGTTCCCTTGAATTTTTCTTTGATTTCGATCACATCACCGGCTTTTACCTGATAAGAAGGGATATTGACCGCTTTTCCATTTACAAGCACATGCTTGTGATCCACGATCTGTCTTGCCTCTTTTCTCGTTCTTCCGTAACCAAGACGATACATTACATTGTCAAGTCTCAGTTCAAGAAGGATCATCAGGTTTTCACCTACTGTACCATATTTTAATTTCTGGGCCTTTGCAAAATAATTGCGGAAAGGCTTCTCAAGTACACCATATATAAATTTTGCTTTCTGTTTTTCCTTTAACTGCATTCCGTACTCACTGAGTTTTTTTCCGGTCTTCGCATTTCTCTTGGATTTTTTATCGATACCGAGGTAAACCGGATCCAAATCAAGAGATCTACATCTTTTCAAAACAGGCGTCATATCTCTAGCCATTTTTTCCTCCATTCTGCCGCCGTGCGGCGCTAAACTTTAATCGCCATAGCAAATCCAAAATTCGCTTTTATACTCTTCTACGTTTTGGTGGTCTGCAACCATTGTGGGGAACTGGTGTTACATCCTGGATACTCGTCACTTCAATCCCGCAAGCCTGGATCGCACGGATCGCAGCTTCTCTTCCCGAACCCGGTCCCTTTACCATTACCTCTACTGATTTCAATCCATGTGGCAACGCCGCCTTTGCTGCTGTCTCAGCAGCCATCTGTGCAGCATATGGAGTGGATTTTCTGGAACCTCTGAATCCAAGTCCGCCTGCACTTGCCCATGATATTGCATTTCCCTGCATATCGGTCAGCGTTACGATTGTATTATTAAAAGATGACTGAATGTGCGCTTGTCCGCGGTCAATATTCTTTTTGACACGCTTTTTTGTCACTTTTTTTGCAACTTTCTTAGCCATTGACAAAACCTCCTAAAATATTATTTCTTCTTGTTTGCTACTGTACGTTTCGGACCTTTTCTCGTCCTTGCATTCGTTTTTGTCTTCTGTCCACGAACCGGAAGTCCTTTTCTGTGACGGATTCCTCTGTAGCATCCTATTTCCTGTAACCTTTTGATGTTTAAGGCAACCTCTCTTCTCAGATCACCCTCCACAACCTGTGTTCTGTCAATAACGTCGCGGATCTTCGCAACATCTTCGTCAGTCAGATCCTTACAACGAATGTCAGGATCTACGTTTGCCTCGCTCAAAATACGTCTTGAACTGGAAACGCCGATACCATAAATATAGGTAAGACCTATCTCTACACGTTTTTCTCTTGGTAAATCTACACCACTGATACGAGCCATGTGTACTTTACACCTCCATTAAAAATTTGAATGAATTGTTTCAAAGAACCTGCTTATGCAAGTTCTTTGCAGCCGCTTTAAATCATGACAACATCCCAGCCAAATAACCACTTTCTTCTATAAATAATATAGAATACCTCCATGGAGAAATCTGCAATGCTGAACGTCACGATATCACAACTTCTCATAATGACGGAATGAGAAGTCTGTAACACAGAAAGCAAGACTTATATAAGCACGAAAAGAACCTAAAGTCTCCTTTAGGTCTCTCTGATATATTGTCAGCCCTGTCTTTGTTTGTGTTTCGGGTTCTCACAGATGACTCTGATACGACCCTTTCTTTTAATGATTTTGCACTTTTCGCAAATTGGTTTTACTGATGATCTAACCTTCACAGTAATAACCTCCTTTCACATGATTGACATGTTGTTTCCTGGCCCGCTAAAGCAGGCACTTTTACTTCCGTCTAGCGAAAGTCCATTTACAAGTATATCACATAAATGCGTAGATTGCAAGAACTTTTTTTCTAATATCTGGTACAAAATCCACTATATCATCGTATATTTCTTTTTCTTCTCTGCCTTTATTTTCTTAACAAACTTTCCGCCCTTTGTGACAGCACAGCCCCATTTCTTTTTCGTAAACGTTTTGCGGATCCAGCCCGACTTTACTTTTGCTTTTGTCGTCTTTAACGTCTGAAAGTCATTCAATTTTGTAAGCATTGATATATCAATCTTTTTATCCCTCGTGAAATAATACAACTTCTGAATCTGATTCTTTTTCGGAAATACCACCTTACAATTCTGATCCTTTTCCGGCAGATAATACTCATACCTAGAATACGACTGATAATATCCAGTCTCAAAAGCATCGCTATGACGATATACTACACCGCCATACTTCTGCCCTACCTTCCCTTGGCCGGTATAAAGCTTCAGTGTTTTCAATTTCGGATTCCCCCGCAGATCTAACCTTCCCGGCAGAATATGTCCAAATTCCAGTTCCTTCAATTTCTTATTCTTCGACAGATCCAGAGCTGTCAGGCGCCGGTTACTTCCTTCTGGGAAGATGACCCGCAAAACCTGAAGTTCCGGAATCTCCTTTACATCCAGCGTATGTACATCAATATTTTCCAAATGCATATATGTCAGTTGGGAAACGGGAAAATCTCCTGTAATGTTCCCATAACTCCTCTGACCCGTCTTTGAGCAGCCAATCCATATTTTTTTCAGGTTTACATTGTTTTTAAAGGAACCTGACACCAGCTCATATTTATTAATCTTTACTTCCTCCAGATTGAAAAAATATTCGATTCCTCTTAAGTCTATGGTCTCACTACTGCCATCTCCACCCTTATAATTATTGTTATTCTCACTCTTAAGACCAAGTTCTAAAGAATGTTTCCCCTTACTATATATTATTTGATCCTCTTGGTTTTGGACCGGTTCACTAATATATTTCATATCTGTATACCATGAATTACTTATCACACTGCCACTAACACAATTCAAATATAAATAACATACCTTCTCCCGCTCCTCACGGCTTAGAATCCCATCTTTATTTTGATCGACCCACCTCTTTAGTTCGTCTCTGACATGTTCATCCGGAAAATGAGCTCCATCTAATGGAACATCCTGCATGTACTCCGGTTTGACTTCTGCCTTTACTTTCATTCCGGTTTTAGAATTTATGTGTAACGCAACGATGCATATAAAAACGCCTAATATTATCTTTAATAATTGTTTTTTCATATATTATGTATTCTCCTCGTCTACTGTATAATCCAATATCACCAAATGTTTCATCAGGAGTCAGGTTCCTCATCCTGCTCCTCACAATAGTATCCCTTACTCTCATCTTCTAATTTTGTTGCCCCGAGTAAAGTAGTGTTTTTGCTTTTTTTAGCATTCAGCTTTGTCTGGCGGATTCCCTCTGCATAGACCACCAGCCTCTTTTTGTTTGTTTTATACCACTGGCTTTGAACTTTAATTCTGGTGTTTTTTGATATGTGGATCTCCTTCAACTTTTTACACTTTGAAAGATCAATCCCTTTATCCGTTGTAAAATAATTCAATTTTATAATCTCATTCTTTTTCGGGAATTGAAGCTTACAAGATTTTTTACACCATTTAAAGAATGGTATCTTTCCCGCCTTCCCTGTCTTAAGGTCAGTCAAAACACAGGACAAGCCAAATTGAACAGATACCTCTCTTAATTTAACATTTTTTGTGAGATCCAAACTTTTTACTGATGTGTTCTCTACCGTAAGCTTCTTTAATCTCTTTGCCTCTTTTACATCCAGTTTCTCTAAATGGTCACAGTTTTTTATCGTAAGATTTTCTAAGTTGGCAGCCTTGGACAAAGAAAGTTTCTGAATATCTGCATTTTCAATACTCAATTCCTTGATCCGATCCAATGGAAGAAGCTGTTCTATTTTGCTCTGCGAAATTTTTCTTCCTCCCGCGTCCAGAACAACTTGGGTCAGTTTTGCATTATTACGAAATGTTCCTTTTATATCCCTTCCTATTATTTCATTTCCCTTCTGCATCTCCTCCAAGCGCAGAATAACACGATTTAGATTTTGCAGTTTTTCAATCCCTGTCACATCCCAATCCCCCGGCTCCATCGTGTTCTCCGTAGAAATAGCCAATGCCTTTGCATTCTGGATTTCCTCCCAAGTCAGAACATCATCATGGTTTTTATTAAACATATCTTCCTTAATCATATTCCGAATCTTACTATCTGGGAAATTCTGCTCATTGATTGCTACGCTTCCATGCTTCTCGGCGGAAACACTTTTCATGCTAATTCCGACTATCAAACAAGCACATAGTATCCCCGAAATCAATCTGATTTTTTTCATAAAATCTCCATTCTTTTAAGGCTTTTTTGCCTATCCTCATATCATCGTATATTTCTTTTTCTTCTCTGCCTTTATTTTCTTAACAAACTTTCCGCCCTTTGTGACAGCACATCCCCATTTCTTTTTCGTAAACGTTTTGCGGATCCAGCCCGACTTTACTTTTATTCTGGTCGCTTTCGGTGTCTGCAGTTCTTCCAGTTTGTTAAGCCGGGTAAGATCGATCCCTTTATCCGCAGTAAAATACCAGAGTGTTCTGAGCCGATTCTTCTTTGCAAATGTGATCTTGCATTTCTGATCCTTTTCCGGCAAATAATGTATATGATCCACCCTTTCCCTCTTACTCTCGCCGGAGTACACTTTCACGGATTCTAGTTTCCGGTTCTGTCTCAAATCTAATTTACCCGGCATGATACCATCCAGTTCCAGTTCTTTTAATTTCGTATTTTTTGACAGATCCAAGGCTGTCAGGCGCCGGTTACTTCCTTCCGGGAAGATGACCCGCAAAACCTGAAGTTCCGGAATCTTTTTTACATCCAGCGTATCTGCATCAATGTTTTCCAAATGCATATATGTCAGTTGGGAAATGGGAAAATCCTCTGTAATATTCCCATACCCCCTCTGACCTGTCTTTGAGCAGCCGATCCATATTTTTTTCAGGTTTGCATTATTTTTAAAGGAACCTGACACCAGCTCATATTTATCGATCATCACTTCCTGGAGATTAAAAAAATATTCGATTCCTCTCACATTAATGGCCGGATCCGCAAGACTTCTTTGAGGGTTTTCTGGATCAAAACTAAAATTCAACAAGAGCGCACATTTGGTTTTATCCCAGACAATATAGTCCTCATCATATCCCAGATGCATGTATTCCATATCCTGACACCATGTTTTGCTCACTGCATTCGTATAACTATACAAATCTAAATAATATATATTCTCCCGTTCCTCCCGGCTTAACATTCCATCCTTATTTTTATCCACAGAAATTTCTAATTTTTTTCTGAACTGTTCATCCGGAAAATGAGCTCCATCTAATGGAACATCCTGCATGTACTCCGGTTTGACTTCTGCCTTTACTTCCCTCTCGCTCTTGGAAACCATTTGTAGTACAACGACACATGCAAAGACACTTAATACTAACTTTACAATAATTTTTCTCATATAGTAAATCCCCTTTCCTTATAAAAACTTATTTCTACCCACATTATACACTTTCTGACATCATCTTACAATAAATAAAAAGATAAAAGAAGTCAGAAAAAAGCAATGAAAACACAACATCCCGGGCAGACTTAACCCTGATCCATAGATCAATTCGTCTGCCCGGGATGTTGTGCTTTAATCGATTCCCCCGACCCCTTTTTCTTACATTCTTTCAGACATGCCTCCATAGGTGGCACAAACAATCAATGAAGAATGCTGCTTTTGCATTCTTCCTGTGTGGATAGGCGGTTTCACCGTCTATTCACACTTACTTATCTCTCCACACGATCCGCCCTTTTGTAAGATCATACGGTGACAACTCAAGCGTCACCTTATCCCCCGGCAGGATACGGATGAAGTTCATTCTCAGCTTCCCGCTGATATGAGCCAGAACCTTATGGCCATTTTCAAGTTCTACCTGAAACATGGCATTTGGCAACTTTTCTACAACAGTTCCCTCAATTTCAATTACATCTGCTTTTGACATACATAACTCTCCTTCATTCAACTATGTTAACGATAAGATCTGTGGTTCCCCATCCGTGATCAGCACGGTGTTTTCATAATGTGCTGAGTTGGAACCATCTCTTGTAACTACTGTCCAGTCATCCTCCAGAATCCATATTTCCCAGCCACCGGCATTTACCATAGGCTCTATGGCAAGTGTCATCCCCGGCCGGAGTTTCGGTCCTCTTCCTACCGGTTTAAAGTTTGGTATCTGGGGCTCCTCGTGCAGTTTCGTTCCAATTCCGTGTCCCACCAGATCTCTCACGATAGAAAAGCCATAGCTTTCCGCATACTTCTGGATCGCCGCGGAAATATCATGAAGATGATTTCCCGCATAGGCCATACGGATTCCTTCATAAAAACTCTGTCTGGTCACTTCGATCAGCTTTTTATCCTTCTCGCTGATCGCTCCCACACCATATGTTCTCGCTGCATCGGAATGATATCCTTCATAAATAACTCCTGCGTCCAGGCTTACGATATCTCCCTCCTCGATCCTTCGTTTATCCGTTGGGATTCCATGCACCACTTCGTCGTTTACAGAGACACAGATCGACGCTGGATAGCCTTCATAATTCAAAAAGGATGGGATACATCCTGCCTTTCGGATCAGTTCCTCCCCTTTCCGGTCGATATCCAGTGTCGTGATACCCGGTGCAATGATCTCTCCCAGTTTATCATGAACCTCAGCCAGAACCTTTCCCGCCTCTCTCATAAGTGAAATCTCACGCTCAGATTTTATCGTTATAGCCATAATACTCTCTCCATTCCTATTTGTCGAGAATTTTTACGATTTCGTCAAATACGACATCCAGATCCACAGTTCCGTCTACTTCTTTCAAAATTCCTTCTTTATTATAGTAATCGATCAAAGGCTGGGTCTGTGTATGATATACATCCAGACGCTGCTTTACTGTCTCCGGCTTGTCATCATCCCTGAGAATGAGTTCACCGCCGCACGCATCACAGACACCCTCTGTCTTCGTTGGATTATACTTGATATGATATGTTCCGCCACAGGATACACATGCGCGTCTTCCTGACATTCTGTTTATGATATTCTCATCCGGTACTTCAACATTGATTGCATAATCCATCTTTTCGCCAATCTTAGCCAATGCCTCTGTGAGCGCCTCTGCCTGTGGAATCGTACGCGGAAAACCATCCAGAACATAGCCTTTCTTTGCATCATCCTGTGCAAGCCGGTCTACCACAAGGTCTACGACCAATTCATCCGGCACTAAGAGCCCCTGATCCATATATGTTTTTGCCTTTTGTCCGAGTTCCGTGTTTTCTTTTATATTGGCCCTGAAAATATCTCCGGTAGAGATATGCGGAATTCCGTATTTCTCAGAGATCTTTTTTGCCTGAGTACCTTTGCCGGCACCCGGAGCACCTAACATTACTATTTTCATAAGATAACCCTGCCTTTCTCTCTTTTCACTCTGCAAATAAAATCTTTCATAATACACAAATAAAAAGGTAAGCGACCTCACGAAAAAACAACTGTATTTTCGCAGGCCGATTCCTTTTTATCCCCGTGAATACAGCGTATTGCTTCACGGTACTCAGTCACCCAGAAATCCTTTGTAATTGCGGACTAACAACTGGGATTCTAATTGTTTTAATGTCTCGATCACGACACCGACTATAATGATAAGCGATGTACCGGTAAAGGATACATTGGCGCCGAAAACTCCCGAAAAGATGATCGGAAGCACACATACGATGACCATTGCCACTGCACCGATAAAAATAATGCTGTTGAGTACATTATTCAGATAGTCAGTCGTCGGTTTTCCTGGTCGGATACCTGGTATAAATCCACCCTGTTTTTTCATATTGTTTGAAATCTCAAGCGGATTAAAGGTAACCGAAGTATAAAAATAAGCAAAGAAGATCACAAGTGCGATATACACAAGTAAACCAAGTGTATATTTAAACTCACCCCAGGAGGTGATATTGCACCAGCTGCTCTGGTTACATACCTTGATCAGCTTCTGGATGAGCGTAGCGCCATCCCCTGACTGCGGCGTCACACCTGCGAAGCTGGCGATCACGACAGGAAGCTGAAGCATGGAACTGGCAAAGATGACCGGGATAACTCCCGCTGTATTTACTTTGAGCGGAATATGGCTTGACTGGCCGCCAAACATTTTCCTTCCCTGCATTTTCTTTGCATACTGTACCGGAATCCTTCTCTCGCCATCCTGAAGCCATACGATGAAAACAAACATCGCAATGATGATCGCAAGGATAATTGCTCCTGCCAATACAGCGTTTGTGATATTTCCTGCACCTTTTATAAACTGGTTGTACAGCGTGATCAAATCGCTTGGAATACGTGCAACAATATTGATCAGGAGGATAATGGATATACCATTTCCAATCCCTTTCTCTGTGATCTGCTCGCCGAGCCACATAAGGAATGCTGCTCCGGCTGTAAGTGCTACAACTGCGATAATGATCGGAGTGTAACCTTCTTCGGTAAAGAGTCTCTGGTTACGGAATCCAATAATGATCGCAACACCTTCTACGATCGACAGCACGATGGAAAGATATCTCGTGTACTCATTGAGTTTCTTTCTTCCATCCTCACCGTCCTTCTGCATTTCCTCAAGTCTCGGAATTGCAATCGTGAGAAGCTGTATAATAATGGATGCTGTGATATAAGGTGTAATGTTCAGTGCAAAAATAGACATTCTTGTAAAGGAACCACCTGTCATGACATCCAAAAATCCAAGTGCCTGGTTGTTATCAAATAAATTCTGGATCACATCCGTGTTCACACCCGGAATCGGGATATTACATCCGATACGAACAACAATGAGCCCGATAAAAACAAATAACAGTTTATTACGGATCTCTTTTGTCTTAAACGCATTTTTTATCGTTTCAAGCATTAGATCACCTCAGCTTTTCCACCAACTGCCTGAATTTTTTCTGCTGCGCTCTTACTAAATGCATTTACCTTTACATCAAGCTTTTTGGTTAATTCTCCGTTTCCAAGAATTTTAACTCCATCCTTCGGATTTTTGACAATACCCTTCTCTACGAGAGTCTCCACTGTCACCTCAGCACCGTCTTCAAATACATTAAGACGGTCTAAACCGATCGCAACAATATCCTTGCTGTTTATATTGGTAAAGCCTCTCTTCGGTAATCTTCTGTATAATGGTAACTGACCGCCTTCAAACCCTGGTCTCGGTGCTCCGGAACGTGCTTTTTGTCCCTTATGTCCCTTACCTGCAGTCTTACCATTTCCTGAACCATGCCCACGGCCACGTCTGAACTGATTGCTGTGCTTTGAACCGGCTGCGGGTTTTAATTCTGATAAATTCATGGTTTGGCACCTCCTTGTTTATTAGATTTCTTCCACCTTTATTAAATGTCTCACCTGCTGGATCATCCCTCTTACTGCAGCGTTATCCGGCATCTCAACTGTCTTATTCAGTTTTCTGAGGCCAAGAGCCTCAACCGTTTTACGATGCTTCGGAATCGAACCGATCGTAGACTTCACTAAAGTGATTTTCAATTTATCTGCCATTTTCCGGTACCTCCTAACCTAAAACTTCTTCTACGGAAAGTCCGCGGAGTCTCGCTACTTCTTCCGGCGTCTTAAGTTCATTCAGGCCTGCCAGTGTAGCAAGTACAACATTCTGCTTATTACGGGATCCTAATGACTTTGTACGGATATTTTTGAATCCGGCAAGCTCCAGTACGGAACGGGCAGGACCTCCTGCGATGATACCAGTACCTTCCGGGGATCTCTTCATAAGAACCTCTGCACTTCCGAATTTTCCTGTATAGTCATGAGGAATACTGCCGTTTTCATCGATCGGTACCTCGATGAGTTTCTTCATGGCATCCTCTTTTCCCTTGCGGATCGCTTCTGGAATTTCCATTGCTTTTCCTAAACCTGCACCAACATGTCCGTTGCCATCACCGACTACTACCAGAGCAGTAAATCTAAAGTTACGGCCACCCTTTACAACCTTGGTAACACGTTTAATTGATACTACTTTATCTTCTAATTCAAACTGACTAGCATCAATAATTTCACGTTTCATGAGTTTTCCTCCTTGCTTAGAATTGAAGTCCAGCCTCTCTGGCTGCCTCTGCTAATGCTTTCACTTTACCCTGATAAATGTAACCGCCACGGTCAAATACAACTTCTTTGATGCCGTTGTCTAATGCTTTCTTTGCAATAACTTCACCTAACTTTGATGCAGCTTCTACATTATTTGTCTTATCGAGGCCTTCCTTTACATCTCCCTGAAGAGTAGATGCGGAAACAATCGTGTGTCCTGCCACATCATCAATAACCTGGGCATACATATGATTGTTGCTGCGGAATACTGCCAAACGTGGTCGATCAGGAGTTCCGGACAAACGGCTACGCAATCTTCTGTGTTTATTTGTGCGAACATCATTTCTATTTGCTTTATTAACCATTCTTTTTTACTCCTTTCTATTTTTTACCAGTCTTACCAACTTTACGTCTTATCACTTCATCAACATACTTGATACCCTTGCCTTTATATGGCTCCGGTTTTCTCTTTTCTCTGATTTCAGCAGCGTACTGGCCGACTTTTTCTTTATCTATTCCCTTAACGATAATCTTGTTCTGTCCATCCACAGTGATTTCCAATCCTTCCGGATCTTCCATCTCTACCGGATGTGAGTATCCAAGAGATAATACCAGTTTTTTACCCTGTTTTGCAGCCCTGTAACCAACACCGTTTACTTCAAGCTCTTTCGTGTAACCTTCTGTTACACCGATGACCATGTTGTTGATCAGAGTTCTTGTTAAACCGTGCAGTGACTTCATTTTCTTCAAGTCGTTCGGACGGGAAACCTTAACCTCTTCGCCGTCTTTTTCAATTTTCATTTCCGCAGGTAATACCCTCTCAAGTGTTCCCTTTGGTCCTTTTACTGTCACCTTATTATTTTCTGCAATATCCACAGTCACACCTGCAGGTATCGCGATAGGCAATCTTCCAATTCGTGACATCTTGCCGTACCTCCTATATTTTTACTAGGTCGATTAGTTACTTTTTATATATTCCATTTTTAAGTTTGCTGGTTTTGCAAACTTGCAATAGCTCGACGCAGTCGAGACTGTTACCAGACGAATGCCAGAACTTCTCCGCCGACATTCTGCTTACGTGCCTCTTTATCTGTCAGCACGCCCTTGTTTGTCGAAATGATCGCAATACCAAGGCCGCCAAGAACCTTAGGAAGCTCATCGGTATTTGCGTACACGCGCAGACCCGGCTTCGAAATTCTCTTCAGACCAGAGATAATCTTTTCATTCTTGTCTTTTCCATATTTTAATGTAATATGAATTGTCTTAAAACCATCTACATCGATCAAATCAAATTTTTTGATATAACCTTCCTTCAAAAGGATTTCTGCGATCGAAATCTTCATTTTAGAGGCAGGAACATCAACTGTATCATGTTTTGCAGTATTTGCATTACGGATTCTTGTAAGCATATCTGCAATCGGATCACTCATTGTCATTTAATTTTCCTCCTTACTTGATCATGCTACTCACTAAACGAGCTTACCCGCTTTTACCAACTCGCCTTTTTGACACCCGGAATCTGTCCCTTATATGCTAACTCACGGAAACAGATCCTGCAAATTCCGTATTTTCTCAAGTAAGCATGTGGACGACCACAGATTTTACAACGGCTGTATTCTCTCGTGGAAAATTTAGCCGGACGCTGCTGTTTAATCTTCATAGACTTTTTAGCCATGAAAAACCCTCCTAACTATTTCTTGAACGGCATACCAAACTGTGCCAATAATTCACGTGCTTCTTCGTCCGTATGAGCAGTAGTAACAAAAATTACATCCATACCTCTTACTTTGTCTACCTTATCATACTCGATTTCCGGGAAAATCAACTGCTCTTTGATACCTAAAGCATAATTTCCACGGCCGTCAAATGCATTCGGATTTACACCTCTGAAGTCACGCACACGCGGCAGTGCAAGGTTGATCAAACGATCTACAAACTCATACATCTTTTCGCCACGAAGAGTCACCTTACATCCGATCGGCTGACCTTCACGAAGTTTAAAATTCGCTACGGATTTCTTAGCTCTTGTTACCACAGCCTTCTGTCCTGTGATGATCTCAAGATCACTGATCGCTGTGTCGAGAACCTTGGAATTCTCTTTTGCTTCACCAACGCCCATATTGATAACAACCTTTTCGAGCTTTGGTACTTGCATTACATTTGCATATTCAAACTTTTTCTGCATACTCGGAACGATCTCGTTTAAGTATGTCTCTTTTAATCTACTCACCTAAAGTACCTCCTCTCAAAATTAGTCAATCTCTGCGCCAGTTGCTTTTGCGTAACGTACTTTTTTCTTTCCGTCCTCCACTTTGAATCCGATTCTGGAAACCTTTCCGTCTACAACATACATTACATTAGAAACATCAAATGCAGCTTCCTCTTCTATGATTCCGCCCTTGGCATTTGACTGGTTCGGCTTCACATGCTTTTTCACAATGTTGACGCCTTCTACCTTTACTTTTCCGTTCTTTACTTCAAGAACTTTTCCTTCTTTACCTTTATCTACACCGGCAATAACGCGAACGGTATCACCTTTTTTAATCTTTGATGTTGCCACTTCAGGGACACCTCCTTATAATACTTCTGGTGCTAAAGAAACAATCTTCATAAATTGTTTGTCTCTTAATTCTCTAGCTACAGGTCCAAAAATACGGGTTCCCCTTGGGGTCTTGTCATCTTTTATGATAACTGCCGCATTTTCATCAAAACGAATATAGGAACCATCTGGACGACGGATCTCTTTCACTGTACGAACAACAACAGCTTTTACTACGTCTCCCTTTTTGACAACTCCACCTGGTGTTGCATCTTTGACCGTAGCAACGATAATATCGCCCACTGCTGCATATCTCCTGACAGAGCCTCCGAGAACACGGATACAAAGTAATTCTTTGGCACCGGTGTTGTCAGCGACTTTAAGTCTCGTTTCCTGCTGTACCATAATAACCTCCATTCCTGCACATGGCTCCCGCCACGTGACATTTCCTTGAGCATAAATCTTTTATCTGGCTAAAGCCAAACGTTTTATCTGGCCGAAGCGAAACGCTTTATTTCGCCGAAGCCAAATGTCTTATCTGGCTTTTTCGATAATCTCAACAAGTCTCCATCTCTTATCCTTGGACAATGGCCTTGTTTCCATTACTTTTACTCTGTCACCGATGTTACATTCATTCTGCTCATCATGAGCTTTTAATTTATAGGTTCTCTTTACGATCTTACCATAAAGTGGATGTTTTACGTTGTCTACAACTGCCACAACGATCGTCTTATCCATCTTATTACTTACAACCTTACCTGTACGAGTTTTTCTAAGATTTCTCTCCACAACAAAATCCTCCTTTCCTAACCATTCTAATTAGCAGCTTTCTGTTCCATAGTCATTGCCGTCTGAATACGGGCAATATTCCGTCTGACTTCTTTGATTCTGCTTGTATTGTCAAGTTGGTTTGTTGCGTTCTGGAATCTCAAATTAAAAAGTTCCTTCTTAGCAGCTACTAACTCGTCATTTAATTCAGCAAGTGATTTACCATCTAAACTATTCATGAATTCTCTACTTTTCACTGCCCGCACCTCCTTCTAAGTCTGCACGAGAAACGATCTTACATTTTACCGGCAGTTTGTGTGTCGCAAGACGAAGAGCCTCTCTTGCCACTTCTTCCGGTACACCGGCGATCTCAAACATAACACGTCCCGGTTTCACTACTGCAACCCAGTACTCCAGCGCACCTTTACCTTTACCCATTCGGGTTTCAGCAGGCGTCTTTGTAACCGGCTTATCCGGAAAAATCTTGATCCAGACCTTACCACCACGTTTGATGTAACGGGTCATGGCAACACGGGCTGCCTCTATCTGATTGGATTTGATCCAGGCTGGCTCTGTAGCAACGATACCGTATTCACCATAAGTGATCTTATTTCCACGCAAAGCCTTACCTTTCATAGATCCACGAAATTGTTTACGACGTTTTACTCTCTTAGGCATTAACATTATTTATCGCTCCCTTCCTTTGAACTAGCTTTAGCTGGTGAAGCGTCTTTCGATGATTTTCCACCTTTGGTTGGAAGTACTTCCCCATGATAAATCCATGTCTTGACACCGATCTTACCATAAGTTGTATTTGCTTCTGCAAATCCGTAGTCAATATCTGCACGAAGTGTCTGAAGCGGAATATTTCCTTCGCTGTAGAACTCAGTACGGGCCATATCGGCACCGCCAAGACGTCCTGAACATGCTGTCTTAATACCCTGTGCTCCGGCTTTCATCGCTCTGCCCATGCAGGATTTCATTGCACGACGGAAAGAAATACGGTTCTCAAGCTGAGTGGCGATATTTTCAGCCACAAGCTGTGCATCGCTGTCCGGTTTCTTTACTTCTTTGATATCAACAAGAATCTTCTTCTCAGAGAATTTTGCTAACTCACCTTTTAATTTCTCGATCTCTGCTCCGCCTTTTCCGATCACTACACCAGGCTTCGCTGTATATACGATAACTTTTACGCGTTCGCTCGTTCTCTCGATCTCAATCTTGGAGATCCCTGCATGATACAGTTTTTTCTTCAGGAACTCACGAATTTTATAATCTTCCACAAGACTATCGGCAAAATCTTCCGGCTCTGCAAACCATCTGGACTCCCAGTCTTTGATCACACCGACTCTTAAACCATGAGGATTAACTTTTTGTCCCATTGTTACTCTCCTTTCACTATCTCTCATTCAAGATGACTGTAATATGACTCATTCTCTTTTCGATCCTGTAAGCCATACCACGAGCTCTTGGGCGAATTCTCTTCATAGTCGTTGCTTTGTTTGCGAAGCACTCTTCTACATAGAGATTTTCCGGATTCATTCCATTATTATTTTCAGCATTTGCAACTGCCGATTTTAAAAGCTTCTCAATTACAGATGACGCATATCTGGGGTTATATGCCAAAATACCAAGCGCCGTCTGCACATCTTTGCCACGGATCGCATCCAGTACAAATCCTGCCTTCTGGGCAGAGATTCTTGCATATGACAGCTTAGCGGATGGTCTGGTATCTTTATTTTGGTTTCTTTCTTTCTTGATCTGTGATCTATGTCCTTTAGCCACGGATGAAACCTCCTTTCAAAATTACAAGCTTATATTAGTAACAAGTTCCAAAAGAACCTGCAAGGAATCTTACCTATGCAGCAAGTTCTGAAAGAACTTGCAAGGTGTTTTAACACTAGGTGTTTTAACACCTTGTTATCTGCCTTTTTTCTCATCTTTACCATGTCCACGATATGTCCTTGTAGCAACAAACTCTCCGAGCTTGTGTCCTACCATGTCCTCAGTGATATATACCGGCACATGCTTTCTTCCGTCATGGACTGCGATCGTATGGCCTACCATGCTTGGGAAGATCGTAGAACGACGTGACCATGTTTTGATTACCTGTTTATCTCCGGATTCGTTCATGGCATCTATTTTCTTGAGAAGATGCGCATCAGCGAATGGTCCTTTTTTTAATGAACGAGCCAATTCATTTACCTCCTTTATTTAGAAAAATGATTCAAAGCGCTGAAGTCTTACTTTGCTAAGGCAAAGCGCTTGCCTCAGCTACTTGCACTGTGCTTTTATTTCGCAAGCGCTTTGCCGTCTCTTCTACGGATGATCATCTTATTCGACTGCTTATTTTTCTTTCTTGTCTTAAGACCAAGTGCAGGCTTGCCCCAAGGTGTACATGGACCCGGACGGCCGATACCGGTCTTACCTTCACCACCACCATGTGGATGGTCATTCGGGTTCATAACAGAACCACGGACAGTCGGGCGGATACCCATATGACGTTTACGTCCTGCTTTTCCGATATTGATCAGGTTGTGCTCTGCATTTCCTACCTGACCGACCGTAGCACGACAGATGATCGGCACCATTCTCATTTCGCCGGAAGGCATACGAAGCGTCGCATATTTTCCTTCTTTCGCCATAAGCTGTGCGCTGTTTCCTGCTGAACGGACGAACTGTCCGCCATGTCCCGGATAAAGCTCGATATTGTGTACCATTGTACCAACCGGGATATCTTTCAGTTCAAGACAGTTTCCTACTCTTGCCTCAGCAGTCTCACCATTCATCACCTGCTGGCCGACTTTCAGTCCTGCCGGTGCAAGGATGTATGCCTTTTCACCGTCTGCATAACAGATCAGTGCGATGTTTGCTGTACGGTTCGGATCATATTCGATACTCTTTACAACAGCCGGAATACCATCTTTATTTCTCTTAAAGTCAATAATTCTATATTTTCTTCTAGAACCGCCTCCACGGTGTCTGACAGTGATCTTACCCTGTGCATTACGTCCCGCATTTTTATTCAGGGATACCGTAAGGGATTTCTCAGGAGTGGACTTTGTGATCTCTGCAAAATCCGAACCTGTCATCTGTCTTCTAGAAGGTGTATATGGGTTAAATGTTTTGATTCCCATGAGTTACACTCCTTTCAAAAAAGCTTTTTATAATCCTTCAAAAATCTCGATGTCTGCGCTGTCCTCTGTCAGCTGGACGATCGCTTTCTTTCTCTTTGCAGTCTTTCCTGTTGTCATTCCACGTCTGCGGTTCTTACCCTCACAGTTCATCGTGTTAACTTTGGCAACCTTTGTTCCTGCGAACATTTTCTCAACTGCCTCTTTGATCTGGGTCTTCGTTGCGTCTGTGTGTACATAAAATGTATATTTCTTATATTCCATTCCTGCCATGGACTTCTCTGTGATGACCGGCTTGGAAATAATGTCATAATATTTCAGATCTGCCATTATGCGTACACCTCCTCGATTGCTTCAACAGCACTCTTTGTCAAGATCACATTGTCGTATTTCAGAATATCATATACGCTGATGGAATTTGCAAATACTCCTCTGGCTGTAGGAATGTTGCGGACAGAAAGTGTAACATTTTTTCCTTCTGCATCAACAACAACCAGTGCTTTTTTCATATCAAGGCTGTTCAGAAGTGCCTGCATTGTTTTTGTCTTTGGAGCATCCATCTCCATTCCTTCAACGACGATCAGTTTGTTCTCACTTACCTTGGATGATAAAGCGGACCTCATCGCTGCCACTTTCTCTTTCTTATTCATCTTAAATGAATAATCTCTCGGTGTCGGAGCAAATACAACTCCGCCGCCCTTCCACTGTGGAGCACGGATCGAACCCTGTCTTGCATGTCCGGTTCCCTTCTGTCTCCAAGGTTTTCTTCCACCGCCACGAACCTCAGAACGCGTCTTCGCTTTCTGTGTTCCCTGACGTTTGTTAGCCAGCTGTAATACAACTGCCATATGAACCAAATGTTCATTTACCGGTGCAGCAAAGACAGAATCATTTAATTCCATTTTTCCTGTTTCTTTGCCTTCCATATTGTAAACAGATACGCTTGCCATCTGTGTCATCCTCCTTTCCGAAAGTTATGCCTTTACGGATTCTTTGATTATAACGGTTGATTTCTTCGGTCCTGGAACTGCTCCCTTAACTAAGAGAAGGTTATTCTCGACATCCACTCTCACGATCTCGAGATTCTGGATCGTTACCTTTACAGCACCCATCTGACCAGGCATTTTCTTGCCCTTAAATACTTTGCTCGGATCCGATGCGGAACCATTGGAACCAGCATGTCTATGGAATTTGGAGCCGTGACCCATCGGTCCTCTGGACTGTCCGTGGCGCTTGATCGCACCCTGGAATCCCTTACCTTTGCTCGTCGCCGTCACGTCGATCTTGTCACCGGCCTCAAAGATATCTGCCTTGATTTCCTGTCCTAATTCAAACTCCTCTGCATTTTCAAACTTAAACTCTGTGAGAAATCTCTTATTCTCTACGCCTGCTTTTGCAAAGTGTCCCTGTCTCGGTTTGTTGACAAGCTTCTCGCGGATGTCGCCAAACCCAACCTGTACTGCACTGTATCCGTCTGTCTCTTCATTTTTGATCTGGGTTACATAGACCGGACCAGCCTCAAGCACAGTAACCGGTGTCAAAACACCGTCTTCGTTGAAAATCTGTGTCATTCCAACTTTTTTAGCTACGATAGCTTTCTTCATCTTCCTTACCTCCTAATTTCTACAGCGGATTGCTTTCATATCTCATACTCTTCGGACAGCGGAAAACAATCATCCTAGATGGCCACATTCTGCCCGGAACCGGAGGGCATCGTGAACTTTTAGGACCGGGGGACTGTCTTACCACCCCGTGTGGTTTTTCTTTTCTATTAAATAATGAACAGATTCGTTCAGTATTTTTTCCTCTAAGTCTGCGCCAGCAAACTTGCAATGGCTCGGCGCAGCCGAGACTATTATTTCATCTTAATATCGATTGCAACACCAGCAGGCATCTCCAAACGGGACAATGCGTCTACCGTCTTCTGTGATGGTTTCAGAACATCGATCAGTCTCTTGTGCGTTCTCTGCTCAAACTGCTCTCTGGAGTCTTTGTACTTGTGTACCGCACGAAGAATCGTAACAACTTCCTTCTTAGTAGGAAGAGGTACCGGACCACTCACCTTTGCTCCTGTTTTTTTCACCGTCTCGATCAGCTTTGATGCTGCAAAATCGATCAACTGATGATCGTATGCTTTTAAAATGATTCTCATTGTCTGTTGACTTGCCATAAAAAAAGCCGCCTCCTTTTCGTACTTATGTTATAATGATAGTACGACAAGTGGTGACTGTACACTCATCCGTGTGTGTCGTTCCGGTTCACATAAAATTGCCATCCTCGGATGGCATCCCGCTTGCATGCAGGTGATACACACGTTTATCTGCTCTCTGGCAGAAACTATGGTTCGTACAGTGACTTGCCGTCAGGTTTACCGACCTTCCCAAATACAATGTTCCGGTCTCTTGACATTCGCTCCACGGAAAACCCATCCGCAAACTTCAAGGAAGTTCACTGCGATGGCAACCTCACGCTTCTTCGCTATCAATGTCACAGCAATAGCCATTATACACCATCTTTTCTGGAAATGCAAGGAAAATTTTAAAAATTTAGCTTATATATTTTTTTACTTACTTCTTGTCACTGGATAACACGATTTCAATCACTCCTTCAGAGGCACCACGGGCAACAAAAGTCACACTATCTGCTTTCTTATAGCCATCCGGAGCAGATGTTTCTATTATTTTATATGTTTTTCCAATAATAAAAGTATCTAACTCAAAAATATGATAATTATTGCTTTTTTCTTTTTTAACAGCAGTTCTATATACTTCATTTCCAGCATCATCGATAATTCTTATTACCGAACCACAAATCTCTTCTCCAGTCGTGTTATCAATTCTTCTAACTTTTAACAGTGGTGTTTCAGTGCGCCAGTTTTCTATTGAGGATAAGGAGCTAGAAGTAAAAACAGAAGTCCATACTGCCCTCTCATCATCGAATGCGATCGCACCACATTGAAGGTCGCTGCGCATCATAGCTCTATAATGCATCGAAGAATTGACCCATGATTCAATGGCCTTTTTCGGTGAACTAGTTCCCTTACACATATTTTCCCACCCCCAGCTACCAAGAAACACCCCATCTATAGAAAAATGCTCATCCCATCTGTTATCAAAATTCCGATGTCCATCAAATCCATCTTTCTCTACTCGTATAACAGCTATTTTGTATAGTTCCTCCGACCATTCAAGTTCCTTTTGCCCCGCTTTTTTTCTTTCTGCATTTTGAAGTTCAAATGCTTCCTGGGCTTTCTGTTTTTCATTCCCCCACACATCGATACTGAACCAGAGTGTACTCGTCTTTATTTTTCCAGATGCCATCTTCTTTTTTACTTTTACATTAACCATGGCACTGCCAGTCCTTTTCCCGGTCACTTTTACACAATACTTTTTTCCACCGTTTGCCTTTGCCACCTTTACACTGGCTACAGACTTATTACTGGTTTTGGCAGTTAGTCTCGTTAATGTCGTTTTTCCTTTTTTCTTTTTAACCGTATAAATGGTTTTCGTTTTTCCCTTTTGTACTTCTGGAGCAATCCGTATCGTCTTTGCATTACTCACAACAGCTCCGGCACCAGTCAATAATATTCCCATTGCAAGTACAACTATAAAGTTTCTGATTATTCTTTTCATTTCGACCGCTCCCTTACTTATTTTATATAATTACCATGAACGAGGCATCCCTGACCTGCCCACTTTCTATCTGCTGTTCTGACAGTTCAACATCTCTGTATACTGAAAGCCGCCGCATGGTGCTTTCATAAATCTCCATACTCATAATAACCATACCCCCCCTCTCTGATATAGCTAAATTATACCATGATTATCCCTTTCTCTCAATCATAATATGTATAAAATTATCGTAATCAAACAAGCTAAAATAATTGCTTATTTAAACAAACTATGACATAATGGTGTCATAGTTTGTTTGCTATACTGGGTTGGAAAGGAGAAAAAATGAAGATTGATCGGCTTATGGGCATTGTTGTTTATTTATTAAATAATGGCCGGACATCTGCACAAAAACTTGCTGAAGAATTTGAAGTTTCCTCCAGAACGGTCATGAGAGATTTAGAATCATTAGATCAGGCGGGCATTCCTATTCAATCTTTTTATGGCGTGGATGGTGGCTACCAGATTATGGATGGCTTTGTCCTTGAAAAACAGGTTGCGACAAGCCATGAATATGATTGGATCGTTACTGCCCTGAAGGGAATGGCAAGTGCCTATACAAATAAAAGCTTAGAACAAGCTTTAGCAAAAGTGAAGAACGTAAATGGTGCGAAGGGTACAGCTATTTCCGTAGATTTAGGTGTGGCAGGTGAAGATGACAAAATAAATGAACAATTATTATTGTTAGAAGATGCGATCGAAAAAAAATACATGGTTCGATTTTCTTATGCAAATAGCCATGATGAAGTAAAAGAGATTCAGGTAGAACCGGTTTGCCTCCAATACAAATGGTACAACTGGTATCTCATCGGATATTACGAAAAATATCAGGATTATTGTATGTTCAAATTAGTTCGTATGGACCGTTTACATGCAACAGATATTAAAAGCACAAAAATTCATGATCTTTCAAATATAAAGATGAGAGAGAGCAATGAACATATTGTGCATATCAAACTTCATGGCAAAGCAATCATAAAAGCAAAGTGCAGGGAATATTTAAACGGACATATCACACAGGAATTTGAAAATGGTGATTTCGAGTTTTGTTTTTCTGTGCCGGAGCATGAGACATTTTGGTATGGTGTGATCCTTTCTTTTGGAAATAAGGTTAAGATAATCGAACCACAGGAGATAAAAGATCGTATTATAAAAACCTGCAAAGAAATCCAAATGGAATATGAAGGAAACAATATTACAAAGTCAGGAGTGTAGCAAAATGAACGAAATCAAAAGATATGAAGTTAATGAAAACTGGGCACATTCAGGAATTATCAAAGCGGGAGACTTTTGTTTTTTGAATTATTGCGTCCGCAATATAGGGGGCACTATTGAACAGCAGATCAATGGCGCCTTTGATGAAATGGAAGAACGGTTGGCATTTGTGGGATTGACTCTTGAACATGTCGTACAGATGAATTGTATGTTTAAAAATATCTGGGATATTCCGGCAATGGAAAAAGTGATCAAAAAAAGATTTAATGGCAAATACCCTGTACGCAAGTCATTCCAGACTGAATTTGCCGATCCGGGTAATCTACTGTTTCAGGTGGATGCTATCGCTTATTCGACAATATGATTGTAGACCATTAAATTTTTGTATATCTGATTTTTTAGTTGCATTCCCCCTTTCACTATGCTATCATGTGTATAATATTAAAATTATAATTAAACGAGGTGAAGAAATGATTATTCGATAGTTTGATTTAAGTAAAAATAGAACAGCGAAAATAACCTATTTACAATAGGACTGTTTGTGTATACTTAAATTGGATTATCGCATTTTGACACCTTTAAAACCCGGAAAAATCCATGACTGGTTTTATATAGGTTTGTTTTGCGTATAAGTCTGTTTTTGTATATACAAAGACAGGCTTTTTTGCATTTCGGAATGGGGGAATTATATGTTACAGATCAATCACTTAACGATCACACACCGAAAGGATCTGAGAGTTATCTTAGAAGATTTCTCACTTGTTTTAAATGATGGAGACAAAGCCGTGATCATCGGCGAGGAGGGAAATGGAAAGTCTACGCTTATGAAATGGATCTATGATCCAAAGCTGGTGGAAGATTACACGGAAAGCAGCGGAAACCGGATCACCGGCCATGAGCGACTGGGATATCTGCCACAGGAACTTATGGATACCGATAAAGAAAAATCCGTCTATGAATTTTTTACGGATACAGAAGTGTTTTATGACCAGACGCCAAAGGATCTGGCAAAATTTTCAAAAGAATTTCATATTACTAATGATTTCTTTTACCGGGAACAGCTTATGCAGACGCTCTCCGGCGGCGAAAAGATCAAGGCTCAGATCATCCGTCTGATGATGCAGCAACCCACGGTTCTTTTATTTGATGAGCCGTCCAATGACATTGATATCGAAACATTAGAATGGCTGGAAACATTCATCAATAACTGGCCGCATATCGTCCTGTTCATTTCACATGATGAGACGCTGATCGAAAATACAGCAAACAGGATCATCCATATTGAACAGCTCCGAAAGAAGACGCAGAGCCGCTACAGCATCTCGCATATGTCATACGGGCAGTACCGGGAAGAACGACTGAAACAGTTTGAAAAACAGCGACAGCAGGCGGTAAGCGACCGAAGGGATAAACGCATCCGGGAGGAAAAATACCGGAAGATCTACCAGAGGGTCGCCCATGAACAGGAGATGATCTCCAGACAGGATCCCGGTGGTGCAAGGCTTCTGAAAAAGAAAATGCACGCCGTAAAGTCCATGGAACACAGATTTGAGCGTGAAAATGAAAACATGACAGAATTTCCGGAAAAAGAAGACGCCATATTTTTCAAATTAGGAAATGAAACTGCTGCCATCCCCGCCGGAAAAACTGTTTTGGAATATTCGATTGATGAACTTAGAACGCCCGATGGTGAAAAAATACTGGCAAAAGATATTTTTCTCCGGATCAAAGGTTCAAAAAAAATCTGTATAACAGGTACAAACGGCGCTGGCAAGACGACCCTGCTTGGAAAAATGGCAGATGAACTTTTACAGAGGGCAGATATCACCATCGGATACATGACACAGAACTATGAGGAACTTCTGGATCTTGATGCTACACCAGTTGATTTTCTGGATGACACCGGGGACAAGACAGCACGCACAAACATCCGGACATATTTAGGCTCACTCAAATATACCGCAGATGAGATGGCTCGTCCGATTTCAGAATTATCCGGTGGGCAGAAGGCAAAACTCCTCCTGTTAAAGATGAGTTTATCCGGAGCAAATGTTCTGATCCTTGATGAGCCGACAAGAAACTTTTCTCCACTCTCCGGGCCGGTCATAAGAAAAATGCTGAAAGAATTCCCGGGGGCGGTCCTGAGTATATCCCACGACCGGAAATACATCGCTGAGGTGTGCGACACTGTATACAAATTAACGGAAAAAGGCCTGGAACTAATATCAATATAGGGAAAAATACGGGCCGGGGGATTTTGTGCCGAGATGGATACCAACGCAAAGAGGGGAATCAAGCTCAACTCAAAACTTTTCGCAAGCTTGCTTGTGTTTGTTTTGATTTGGGTTTAATTCCCCTTCTTACTCATTTTTTATTTTTCTTACATTGTAACAATTTGATCGATTGTCATCTCCGGCATATCATATTTTTCTTTCGTATAATCGCCAGAACCGCCATCATCATATTGTTCCAAATATCTTACCATCCCAACTGGGCCAAGTTCCCGAAGCAATGCTTCCGTTCCCTTTGTCTGTATCGTATTATAATCCATTAATTTCACTGTTTCACTCATTATCAGTCACCTCCATTATGAACTCAATCGGATTCATTACCCTCACTGATAAATCAATCCTTTTACTTGACCTTCATAAAGTAATTCTAAAACTAATAGTACTGCTTCTCGTTCAAGATAATTTTTTATGTTACTCCTGTCATCAAAAAGCCGATTATAGCAACAATTATCCATATAAATTTTCACAGTGTCACCTTCCTTTTTCTTAGTATAACACATTTCTACCAGATATACAGTATATTTTGTCCCAAGCAAAAGTTAGCCACAAAAAACAAGTCAAAGAGAAAAATTCTCCTTTGAATGAAACATTATATATCGTCCTAGCCTGACGATGCCATTTTATATACGAACCACTTTTTTATACTTCTTCCCGGCTACAGAAACAGTTACTGTCACTCTGGTCTTTTGGGGCAGACGGGAGGATAGTTTTACTGTTATTTTTCCTGATTTATTTTTTGTGGCAGATATGGTCAGCTTTTTGCATTTCTTCTTTTTATCAAGCAGGATCTTCTTATTAATAGAAAGAGTTACTTTTGATCTTTTGGGGGCACGGACCGTCAGGCTGCGCCTGTTCTTCTTTATCAAAATTTTAATCCGGGAAAGGATTTTTGTATCTGTGGACGGTTCCGCTCCGTCATTTAACGTCTGCGTATCGTTCTGTACGCTGGTACTCTGGGATACAGCAGCCGATCCCGCAGAAGACGGAGGTGTTAACACCACTGGAGCGTCTTGATTTATCGGAGCAGACGAAGCTATCGGACTTTCTCCCGAAGGATTCTCCGTCGCATCCGCTCCCGGCAAATTCCCTGAGTCCGGCACAATCGATGGTGAAGGCAGGGGCTCCGGTGTGACAACAACGGGTGGGGCAAAGGTCGGATCCGGTGTTTCAAACGTACAGGCTGATTTCACCGGTTTCGCCGATATGATACTCCTTTGTTCCCCATCTACCGTCCGTATCGTAGAAATGCCCTCTGCATACTCAAGTATATTGTTTTTGATCCGGATGCCAAAGAGAGGATCTGATATATTAATCTCCTGTGATAATACCTCTCCTTCCGTCTCCCCTTCTTCAGAAACGGAGAAATACCGTATCTCATCCGGCGTATTAAAATAAATCTTTCCATCGTGTTTGGCAAGTCCCGTATATTTTACAGAGTAATACGAACCCGTCCGTGCTGCGGGCCATCTGTAACTGACCAGATCCACCTTTTTCTCCATAACGCCGGCATTTTCTGTCTCAGACGGATCCCACCGGTAAATTCCGGCATCTTTCTCTCCTGAACTTTTCACAAAATACCAGTTGTCCTTACAATTTACAAAAGGAGCCTCGGAATCTTTCCAAAAATAATCATCATAGGACGAATCCATGCATCCGTCACTCAGCAAACTATGCCATGCGGTATAACCCATCGCACTCATCGCCTCATCGCTCAATAAAAACCGTGTGTGACGCGCTCTGCCCGGGATATCATTTAACGGGTCATCCTGTGTAACATCCACATGATACCATGCTCCATCAATCTGAATTTGATTCCACATATGCCGCATCTCATCACTCGGTACAGTACTACAGGATATGCCAAGTCTTTTCATAAAATACAGATAAGCCAGAGAATATCCCTCACATACAGCCTTTCCCTCCACGATCAGACTGTACGCATCATAATGGCACGGATCTGTTTCTGATCCGGGACTCCTGGTATCATATTCATACTGGCTGGCAAGATAGTCATGCACGTAAAGCGCCTTCTCCAGATCACTCCACTCCGGATCGATCGTGGACAGTACAGAATCCGCTGTCTCCTCAAACGTTCTTTTCATCTGTCCGATCTCGTCTGCCTCCAGTGTATTTCCATTAAACTCATAAGATGGAACAAACCCCGCCACATATTCTCCGGAACGATCAAGCCGGTATCCATATGTCTTTCCCACATAAAACAACTCCGGCGATCCATTCAGAGTCTTCTGCAGGGCCTCCGCAAACTCCCCGAGCGACAGACGGTATGCTGAAACATCAATCTGCTCTTCGAGTGAAATCATCCCATCATACAAAATATCTTCTATGGAAATATTCTGGCCTGATGTACTGCGCAGCCCATATTTCTCTTCTGCACGCTCTATGACTACACCAGTCAGCGCACCGTCCTGGATCAGTTCCACACTGCCCGTATAAAGCTTCCGGTCAACCGTCGCCGCCGACAGGCTGTCAGGTGCAGCTATCTGTAGAAACATAGCACATAATAATATGGCAGAAACAAAATGTTTCATTCTTTTCCTCATCATCACATCATCCTTCTTCCTTTATTCGTTTTTTATAGGAAACTTCTCAGTATGCGGAGCAAGTTTGCCGGCAGGCAAACTTGACAGGACTATATATCATAGGCCTTGGTGCGCGGTTTTCAGGCGCACCTTTTTTATTGTTGCAAAACAGATACGAGACTCGGTATCAGTTGCTTTTTACGGGAAACCAGTCCTTTCAGTATGACACGGTTCATATCGCCATGAAGCTGAAACGCTTCCTTGACTACCTCTTTTGATTTCTCCCCAAAACAGAGAAGCTCTGTACTTTCCTTTACAATATTCGTCAGCATGACAAATGCCATACTCACCCCGAGAGAAGGAAATACCTCTTCCAGATAGGGCACAAGCTTTTCCTGAATCTCTTTTAATTCGATGCTGTTCATGGAATTGATCTGGCTTACACAGAATTCAATATCATTCACCTCAAACCGTTTCATATCCTGCCTGAAAATATCTTCTGGCTCACGCGAACTCAGATCACTCCCTGCGCCAAACATATCGACCGCAAACTCTTCGATCTCCACACCACAGATTCCGGACAGTTCCTCCGCAGCCTTCCTGTCAATATCCGTACAGGTCGGCGACCGGAACATAAGCGTATCCGATATGATTGCTGCCATGAGAAGTCCCGCTATATTTTGGGGAATTTCAACCCCATTCTCCTGATACATCTGATATATGATCGTAGCAGTACACCCGAGCGGCTGGTTTCTGAAAAGAACCGGCTCAAGCGTCTCGAGTGTGCCGATCCGGTGGTGGTCGATGATCTCGAGGATATGGGCATACTCGATCCCATCCACCGTCTGTGACACCTCATTATGATCGACGAGAATCAGCTGCTTTTTCTGAAGATTGATCAAATTTCTCCGGGAGATCATGCCTACATATTTATCCTGTGAATCGAGAACCGGAAAATCCCTGTGACGCTTCTTACCCATAATCTCCCGGATATCCTCTGTCTTTTCGGAGAGCCGGAATGTCGTAAGATGATTCCGTTTCATAAAATATTCGATCGGCATACTCTGATTGATCATCCTCGCCACAGTAAATGTATCATAAGGGGTCACGATAATACTGCACCCCTGCTCGCTGGCGAGCTTTTGTATCGTCTTTGACACCTTGGCATTCATACATACGATGATACATGCCGCCCCCATCTCGATCGCACAGAGCTGTGATTCATATCGATTTCCCAGGATGACCATATCCCCTTTATGGATATAGTCCTCCATTACATCGGGATTTGCCGCGGCAATGATCACCTCTCCCTTTGTATACACTGCGTCTTTATCCCCGATCAACATTTCCCCCTCAAGAGTTTCAAGGATATTTTTATAAGAAGTCCCTGCGGTGGACAGGATACAATTATCGTACACATCCATATACGCAGTGGCAATATCTCCGATCGTAATAAGTCCGGAGAGCTTTCCCTCTTCTGTCGTAACAGGAAGTGTCACGACATCTAACTCCCGCATCATATTCCACGCTTTTTTCAGGGAAATATCCCCGGAGACCCCTTTTGTCTCCCGTATTTCAATGTCCCTGACCTCTGTCATGACATCCTCGATATAGATCGGCGCCGACGCCTGGAAAAACGTGAGAATATACTGCGTCTCCTGATTGATCTGCCCGGCCCTCGCCGCATAAAAGCCACCGCCATGAAGCCGGTTCTTTAACTCGGCATAGGCAATCGCAGAGCATATGGAATCCGTATCAGGATTTTTGTGTCCAATCACATAAACCGGTACCTGTTCTTTCATAATCTGAATACCTCATATCTTATTTTTTGTATCTTTTTATTTGTTTAGAATATAACATATCACACGATACGCTGACAACTAAAAGTTTCTATAGCATTTTTTCTGTTTTTTATATATAATGATATCAGGAATAAAAATGCATTGAGAAAGCAGGTTTACTATGAAGATAGAACAACTAAAACACAAATTTACTGAACTCTTTGGTCCCGGAACGGAACCTGAAGTATATTTTGCCCCAGGACGTGTCAATCTGATCGGTGAGCATACCGACTACAATGGTGGACATGTATTCCCTTGTGCACTTACTCTCGGCACATACGGACTGATCCGCAGACGCCAGGATAACACATTAAACTTTTTTTCTGAAAATTTCAGCTCTCTGGGAGTTTTTTCATCTTCTCTGGATGAACTTACTTATACAGATGACGCCGGATGGACAAACTATCCCAAAGGCGTGATCTGGGCTTTCAAAAAACAGGGCTTTCATTTAAATAGTGGGATGGATGTTCTTTTCTATGGAAATATTCCAAATGGTGCAGGCCTTTCTTCATCAGCCTCCATCGAAGTCCTTACAGGGATCATGTTGAGGGATGTATATGGATTTGATCATGTTTCCATGACGAAGATCGCACTTCTTGGACAATATGCTGAAAACCATTTCAACGGCATGAACTGCGGGATCATGGATCAGTTTGCTTCCGCTATGGGAAAAAAGAACCATGCCATTTTCTTAGATACAAACACTCTGGAGCACGAATTTTTACCACTGAACCTGGAGAATATAAGCATTATCATTACAAACAGCAAAGTAAAGCATAGTCTCGTTTCCTCTGCTTACAATGACCGGCGCAAAGAATGTGAAAAGGGACTTGAAATGCTTCAGAAAGTAATTGACATAAACAGTCTGGGCGAGCTGACAAATGAGCAGTTTGAACGCTATAAAGTATTTATCTCCGACGAGACCATTCAGAAAAGAGTACGCCATGCCGTCTCTGAAAACAGACGCACCGTCCATGCGCAAAATGCATTGAAGAATGACGATATTGAAGAATTCGGACGACTGATGAATAAATCACATCTCTCGCTCCGGGATGACTTTGAAGTTTCCTGTAAGGAAATCGACCTCCTCGTGCGGACAGCCCAGGAAATTCCCGGCGTACTGGGAAGCCGCATCACCGGCGGCGGATTTGGCGGCTGTACGGTAAGTCTTGTCAAAAAACGAAACCGCCGCTTATTTATGGATAAGCTTACAGCTACCTATAAGCGGGAATTTGATATCGAACCGGAGTTTTATATTGTGGAAACCGATGACGGAGCAAGAAGGATCTAAACAAAAAAGATTTTAAAAAATCCTTGACCGTTTCCCTGCGTCATAGTATATACTTTACAGCAGGATATCCAAAACATGCGAAAGGAGATATGAAATCATATGAAAATATTAGTTACCGGCGGTGCCGGATACATCGGCAGCCATACATGTGTCGAATTACTGGAAAATAATTATGAAACCGTGATCGTAGATAACCTCTACAATTCCAGCAAAAAAGCAGTAGAACGCATTCAGGAGATCACAGGAAAAAAAACAGCATTTTATAAAGTCGACCTGTTGAATAAGGAAAAGCTCAATGACGTATTTGACAAAGAAGGGATCGATGCGGTCATTCACTTTGCCGGATTAAAGGCGGTCGGGGAATCGGTAACAAAGCCCATCGAATATTACCACAATAACCTGACAGGCACTCTGAATCTTGTAGACTGTATGAGGTCTCATAATGTAAAAAACATTATTTTCAGCTCATCAGCCACTGTATACGGAGACCCTGCTTTTATCCCGATCACGGAAGAATGTCCAAAGGGAAGTCCGACAAACCCATATGGCTGGACAAAATGGATGCTTGAACAGATCCTCTCGGATCTCCATACGGCAGACCCGGAGTGGAATGTCATCCTGCTCCGCTATTTCAATCCGATCGGCGCCCATGAGAGTGGACGGATCGGTGAAGACCCTAAGGGAATTCCAAATAATCTCGTGCCCTATGTATCACAGGTCGCTGTAGGAAGAAGGGAATGCCTCGGCATATTTGGAGACGACTACAAAACTCATGATGGCACAGGAGTCCGTGATTATATCCATGTAATGGATCTCGCCTCCGGCCATGTAAAAGCAATCAAAAAATTATCAGACACACCTGATGTCCGGATCTATAACCTCGGAACCGGAAACGGTTACAGTGTCCTTGACGTCGTACATGCTTATGAAAAAGCATGCGGACACCCGATCAAATACGAGATCAAACCAAGGCGTGCCGGAGATGTAGACGAACTATATTCCGACTGTGCAAAAGCCAAAAAAGAACTCGGTTGGGAAGCCAGATACAATATTGATGATATGTGTGCGGACTCATGGAGATGGCAGAGTACGAATCCGGAAGGATATGATGGGTAAATGGGGTAGAGAAAACGGAGGTAGCACCAGAAAGAGGAGTGCCTTAGGCAGACAAATTGATCTACAAAACGCAATT
This sequence comes from Lachnospiraceae bacterium, assembly GCA_021770615.1. The sequence goes on from JAETQR010000006.1 coordinate 37,460, forward strand.
GAGTCTGCCTAAGGCACTCCTCTTTCTGGTGCTATTCCATTCTGTTTCCTGCTACCGCATTTCAGTGAATTGCCTCCGTCTCCCCCCGTCGCAGCTCTCCGGATTGAAAATATTCTTTTCCGGCAACCTCTGGAACCCGCTGGTGCCAGGGGCGCGTATTTTGCACCCCGGCACCACTGCGTGGTTCCACGAGCGCAAGCGTGTTGCCAGAAAAGAATATTTTCAATCCCCCTTTTAAGGATTTTTTAATAATTCCCATGTTATCATACTCTCAGGATATCCCAAAACTAAACTTTGAAGGGAGAGAAAAATTGTATTTACGGATATTAAAAAAAGATCTAAAACGAAAAAGGACCATGAACCTCATTCTTTTTATTTTCATCATACTGGCATCGACTTTCATCGCCAGTAGTGCAAATAATATGGTTTCGGTCATGACGGCTCTTGACAACTATTTTGAAAAGGCAGAGGTACCGGACTACTGGATCGTTACTCCCAGTGAAACAGAAGCAGAAAGATTTAAAGAGTTTGCTGATAACAACCATTTTAATTTTCGGGAAAACCAGCTCATCCAAACGGATCCCGCTAATGTGACGATAAACGGGAAAGAACTTAAGTACTCAAACACGCTCTGCCTCTCGTCCTTATCAGGTTCATACAAGATCTTTAAACAAAATGATGAAGAACTTACGAACATAAATGACGGGGAACTATATATGACCGCACAATTATTTTACTCGTCAAGCCATAAATACCAGATCGGCGATCAGATCAAGATCGACATAAACGGAAAAACCAAAACATTTACTCTGGCCGGTTCGGTGAAGGATGTCTTATATGGTTCAGCGATGATAGGAATGACAAGATTCCTGATCTCTGAAAATGACTATGCGGAATTTGTCCCGGAAACAACTCCCAGATTTTACTCAATGAATATCTATACACAGGACGATTCCTTCAGCGACCGGCTCAACGAAGAGAATCTGGATCTGGTCTTTAACAGTGACCGGGAAATGATAAAAACTATGTATATTATGGATATGGTGACAGCGGCTGTTTTAATGATCGTCAGCATCTGCCTTATCCTCATCTCCATGGTGATCCTCCGCTTTACCATCCATTTTACCATAAACGGAGAATTCAGGGAAATCGGGGTAATGAAAGCGATCGGCATACCCCATCAGAAAATACGGTGGCTTTATATCGTAAAATACCTGGCCCTTTCCGCTGTCGGCAGCATCCTGGGTCTGTTTTTAAGTATCCCCTTTGGCAAAATGATGATTGGAAATCTCTCTAAAAATATCATATTGACAGACGGACGATTTTTTTATCTGAATTTTGTATGCTCGCTGGCTATTGTTCTTATCGTCATTTGGTTCTGCTACCTCTGCACGAGAAAAATCCGGGGATTCTCACCGATCGAAGCAATACGGAACGGAGAAACCGGTCAGCGCTATTCCAGGAAAAGCTTTATCCGGTTAAATAGTTCCCACATTCCAACCATTCCTTTTCTGGCATTAAATGATATTTTCAGCAGCCTGAAACAGTTTGCCGCAATGATCCTTATTTTTATCCTTGGAACTCTTCTCATAGCGACCCCGGTAAATACCATCAATACTCTCCAGTCGGATTCGCTCGTCACTTCATTCAGCATGGCCAAATGTGATCATATCATAAACCGTGAAATACTGTTTCATTTGGACACCTCAAACCGACAAATGGTCGAAGACTCTCTGGATGATATACGGGGAAAACTATTAAAACACAACATACATGCCGATGTCTTTCAGGAAATCTTATTCCGCCTGAACGTATCTTACAAAAATAAACACATGTCCTCCCTCGCTTTTCAGGGAGTCGGCGATGTGCGGACAGATCAGTACACCTATCTTGAGGGAACGCCCCCACAAAACAACGATGAGGTTGCGATCACACACATCATATCTGAGCGTCTGGGCGCCGGCATCGGTGACACGATCACGATTAAAAATGGCTCACAGGAAAAAAACTATATTGTTACAGCACTCAATCAGTCCATGAACAATATGGGGGAAGGCATCCGGTTTTACGAGAAAGAGCAGCTCGATTACAATCAGGCCATAGGATCCTTCGCCATACAGATCAGATATACTGACGATCCCGGCAGCAACGAACTGGAAAAGAGAAAAGATTTACTAAAAAATCTTTATCCGGATAGCAAAATCTATTCACCAGGAGAATATATAAATTTAATGATCGGAGATATCGCAGGACAGCTGCAGGAAATTAAATATCTTATCCTGATCGTCATATTATGTATCAATATGTTAGTTACCGTTCTTATGGTAAAAAGTTTTCTTGCAAAAGAAAGAGGGGAAATCGCCATACTAAAAGCAATCGGCTTTAAAAATGCCTCTTTGGTCGCCTGGCAGACGCTTCGGATCGGAATCATACTTGTACTCTCCATCCTTATCGGAACTCTGCTGTCCAGCCCGTTCTCTGAGATTACATCCGGCCAGGTGTTCCAGATCATGGGAGCCAAAACGATCTCGTTTGATATCGTCCCACTCGAGGTTTATGTAATCTATCCGCTGGCCGTTTTCAGCGCAACCGTTCTTTCTGCCCTGATCACCGCTCTGCAGATAAGAAACATCCCGGCCTCTGACACAACAAACATTGAATGACAAGGAGAATAAGAATGAAACCTATTTTAGAAACAAAAAATCTTTGCAAAACATACATCGTAAACAAGAGACAAAATAACGTTCTGAAGAATGTAAATTTTTCCATTGCTGATGGAGAAATGGTCGCAATCATGGGCCCCTCCGGATCGGGAAAATCCACGCTCTTATATTCGGTCTCCGGAATGGATGAGATCACTGCCGGAGAAGTTGATTTTTGTGGCAAAAGCCTGTCGGATCTGTCCCAAAGGGAACTCGCTGACCTTCGTCTGGATGAAATGGGATTTATTTTCCAGCAGATGTATATGCTGAAAAACCTCACGATCCTTGATAACATTGTCCTCCCCGCCTGCCAGTCAAAGAAAAATCCTCTGGGCAAAAAGGAAAAAATACAGTTTGGTGAAGATCTGATGCGCCGGCTCGGCATTATTGAGATCGCAGACAATGACATCAATGAAGTGTCCGGTGGGCAGCTCCAGAGAGCCTGTATCTGCCGGAGTATGATAAACCGCCCAAAAATGATCTTTGCCGACGAGCCGACGGGAGCCTTAAACCGTACCTCGTCCGATGAGGTTATGAACGAGCTCACAAAGATCAATGCGGATGGCACCGCAGTTCTTCTCGTCACACATGACGTCAAAGTAGCCGCTAAGTGTGAGCGGGTATTATATATTGTTGACGGGAACATAAAAGGAGAATATACTTTGAATAAATACAATATGCCTGCCGAACTCCGGGAGCGGGAACGCTCGCTTAACAACTGGCTTATGGACATGGGCTTTTGACATAAAAAATAATATCAGGAGGGATTTTGTGACAGATATATTAGTCGTCGAGGATAATCAGGAACTTTCAGATCTATTATGTGATTTTTTACAGGCAGAGGGATATACCGTCCGCTCTGCCGCAAACGGAGAAGACGCTCTGGCACTATATGAAACATATGGCGCCAGGCTTCTTATACTTGATATCGTCCTGCCGGGAATAGATGGCTTTGCCGTCTGTAAAAAAATCCGCAAATACGATGATACACCGATTCTCATCGTAAGTGCAAAAACAGAAAAAAACGATCAGTTAAACGGCCTCATGCTCGGAGCCGATGATTACATCGAAAAGCCTTATGACATCGATATCATGCTAGCAAAGATCAAGGGAATCTTTAAAAGAAGATATGCCATGGATGAAATTTGTGACGGAGCTTTAAAACTAAATAAAGTAAAACGAACCGTATCGAAAAACGGACAGGCACTTGACCTGACCACAAAAGAATTTGATCTCCTTTTTCTCCTTCTGGAAAACAGGGGAAAAGTTTTAAATAAATCCTGGATCTTTGACCGCATCTGGGGGGCGGACAGTTTCTCGGAACCTCAAACACTGACCGTTCACATTAAATGGTTAAGGCAAAAAATCGAAGACGATCCAAAACAGCCAAAGAAAATCATCACAGTCTGGGGAGTGGGGTATCAGTATTTATGAGACAATTTGATCGAATCATTGCAGGATGTCTTTTCATGATCATCCTGATCTTTGTAATCACAAATTTTTACCTTCTGAAAACTCAGACAGATCAAAGGGGAAAACCATGGCAGATCGAGATCCACCGGATCACACAGCAGATCAAACAAGACGGTATTGATTCCGTATCTCTGGATAACTGCACATATGTCAAAAATATCCGGCAATTCTCAGGCGACGATGCTTTTTTTGAAAATACGGCCGATAACTCCTGTATTCAAAAAATCGGCGACAAAATTTACCGCTTCGACTACCAATTTTCTTCGTATTTTTTCCTTGCCAACATCCTTTTCCGGATAAATCTGATCCTTGCGGTTTTATCCTTTCTTGCTTTAGGACTTTTATTATTCATCCGGCAAAAGATCTTAAAACCCTTTGTGATTCTCCACAATGTGCCTTATGAACTCTCCCGGGGAAATCTGACAATGCCGCTTCTGGAAAATAAAAGCCGCTTTTTCGGTCGTTTTATATGGGGGTTGGATTTATTGAGAGAACATCTGGAACAGCAAAAGCAAAAAGAACTTGATCTGCAGCGTGATAAAAAAACACTGGTCCTCTCCATTTCCCACGACATAAAAACACCTCTCTCCGCAATCAAACTGTATGCAAAAGCGCTCTCAAGGGGACTTTACAAAGATACGGCACAGCAGGCCCGGATTGCCAAAAATATAGATATCAAAGCAGATGAGATCAGTGAGTTTGTCACCCAGATCATAACGGCGTCAAGTGAAGATTTTTTAAATCTGGAAGTTAATAACGGTGAATTTTATTTATCCTCGCTCATCCGGTCTGTCTCTGACTATTACAAAGAAAAACTGGATCTCATAAAAATCCCGTTTTCCATCGGGACATATACGGACTGCCTTGTTAAAGGTGATGCCGACCGTGGGATCGAGGTCTTACAAAACATATTAGAAAATGCTGTAAAATACGGTAACGGCCACAAGATCGAACTCGGTTTTTCGGAAGAAGAAGATTGTCTTCTCATAACCATAACAAACAGCGGCTGCACTCTGCCGGATTCAGAACTCCCCCACGTTTTTGACAGTTTCTGGCGGGGTTCCAATACAGGAAATAAAGAGGGAAGCGGTCTGGGACTTTATATCTGCCGCCAGTTGATGCACCGCATGGACGGTGAAATATTTGCAGAAATAAAAGACGGATGTATGCATGTCACTGTAGTATTTATGAAAGCAGGGTAGTGCCCTGACAGACTATACAAATACCCGGAACAACTGCATCACCAGACCAAATCCCCGGAATACCGCCTTTTGGCTAAAGTTCAACGGTTCACAGGCCGGAGCCTCCGACAAATGCGGGGGGATTTCCTCTGTTCCGTCTGCCGCCACTTCTCGGCAGTCCCTGTGAAGTCCTTCCATATATCCGGCCAGTTCCTGTGCCACCTCTTTACTTCGCACGGCAGCCATCAGTTCTGTGTCCACATACGTACTGCGCATATCCAGATTATAAGAGCCGACGATCGCAATATCCTCATCGATGACAGCCGATTTTCCGTGATACGAAACTCCTCCCATATACTCCAGCAAATGGACTCCCGTGTCCAGCACATCCTGCCTGTGCCATGTGTAATCACTTGAGGCAACCAGATTATCACCATTTTCCCTGGCATTTACCATCATCGTCACCGGTACATTCTGACAGACATCTTTTATTTTTTCCTGCATCTCATCATCCATCACCACATAAGGAGTATGAAGTATGACCCGGTTTTTCGCACGCTTCATGATCTCTGTCAGTTCATAAAATACAACCGGCTCTTTTGAGTAAATATGCGTTTCATTCGCTAAGAGTGTGACACCCTTTGTTTCATAGGTACACTGTGTATAATCAAATGCCTCAAATAGTTCCGGATACTGTGTACGAATGCTCTCATACCGGTTCTCTAAAAACACCCTCATTTCCTTGCGATCGGCATCTGAAAGCCCTTCCCCATCATATACGCTGCACTCCCCATAGTCCCACATCTTATCAAAATAGTCATACAGTTCATAAACTGAACTTTCTTGATCTGACGGGACTGTATTATAAATGAGCACCTCCCTGTCAAAACTCATCCGCTCTGTCTCATATTCCCCGATAAAATAATCAAATGTATTGCGGCCTCCCAGAATATAGGCTTCATGATCCACGATCAGATATTTATCATGCATGCACCCCATCGCTTTCCACGGAAGCAATGGATTCAATTTATTATAAATACGGATCTGTATATTCTCATGCTGCGCTACCGTCAAAAAAAGTGGAACCCCCTGCATCCGGATAAACCCGCTGATCCCATCTACCAGTATCTGAACACGAACTCCCTCCTCCGCTTTTTTATAAAGCATCGCCAGAATATCCGACGTACTCTCTCCCTCCCGCATATCAAATGTGCAAAGGACGATATTCTCCTTTGCCATATGGATCAGGCGGATGCGCTCTTCGAGCGCTGACTGGTTTGTCTCTACAATCTTAGCCCGATCCGGACTGTCCCGATCCGTCATCACACGGTTCACGATTTCATCTGCATGATTTGTGTCTTCCATCTTCTTTATCCGGACAAAAGGCGCTGTCGCTCCAATGACAAGATATAAAATGATCGCGGCCAGCGCAATCAACACACCCCGTACTATTTTCTTTCTCATCGTATCCTTATTCCTCTTTTAGCGGATTTTTCACCAGGCTATGAAAAAAATCCGATCAATCCTTGTATAAATATAAACGCAACGACAATAGGGAGCACCCATGTAAGATACCCTCTCATGACAACCGGCATCTTCAATCCCTCTCCCTGATTTACTTCTTTTATGTATCCGTCAAATCCCCACCCATATCTGTTCACACAAAAAAGCAGATATACCAACGATCCAAACGGCAGGATGAGGTTACTGACCAGAAAATCCTCCAGGTCAAGTACTCCTGTCCCCTCGCCAAAAGGCTGAAACCCACTCCACACATTGAAGCCAAGCACACATGGTATTGAGAGCACAAAGACCAGTATCATATTGACCACAGACATCCTCTTTCTGTCCAACCCGGTCAGTTCCATCGCCATAGACATGATATTTTCAAATACAGCAAGCACGGTAGAAAAGGCAGCAAATGACATAAACAGGAAAAACAGGCTTCCCCATATGCGGCCGCCCGCCATGTTAGCAAATAAATTCGGCAGCGTGATAAAAATAAGGTTCGGGCCGCTGTCCGGGCTCACCCCATACGCAAAACATGCCGGAAAGATAATAAGTCCCGCCGTAACCGCTACAAATGTGTCCAGCCCCGCTATCCTCACCGCTTCTCCAAAAAGTGAGTGTTTTTTTTCGATGTAACTTCCGAAGATTGCCATTGCCCCGATCCCAAGGCTCAGTATAAAAAATGCCTGATTCATCGCAGCGACAAGTGTAGCCACGATCCCTTTCTCCATCATCCGTCCAAAATCCGGTATCAGATAAAACCGCAGTCCCTCTGCGCCACCCTCCATTAAAACACTGTGCAACGCAAGAACCACCATGATCACGATCAGGGCGCCCATCATCCATTTTGTAATGCGCTCCACGCCATTTTGAAGCCCGACCGCACAGATCCCCATTCCAACTACTACAACCAGCGCCATCCAAAACAGCATTACTTTCCAGTCACCGAGCAGAGTCCCAAACACTGCTGCCACGCCCTGGGGGTCCATTCCCATATATCCGCCCGTAATTGACAAATAAAAATAATGGAGCATCCATCCGGCGACCGTCGTATAAAACATCATTAATAACAAATTTCCCGCAAATGCGATGACTCCATGAAAATGCCATTTGCTTCCCTTCTTTTCCAACACCTGAAAAGATTTTACAGCGCTCTGTCTGCTGGCTCGTCCCACCGCAAATTCCATCGTCATGACCGGTACGCCAAATGCCACCAGAAACAATATATAGAAAAGAACGAAGGCCCCTCCTCCATACTCTCCCGCTACATAAGGAAAACGCCACACATTTCCAATACCGATTGCACACCCTGCGGATAAAAGGATAAATCCCAGTCTTGATCCAAGCTTTTCTCTTTCCATCTGTTTTCTTATTCCTCCGTATCGTCTCAATAACTCAGAATCTATTTTAACGCACTTTGGTATATAAGTAAAGAGAGCACCCAAAATTGATTCCCGTGCTACCGATCCTCCGGCAGCGTCCGGAAAAAATACAAAATAAAAGGAACTGTAATGATAAATGTGGCGGCGTCCGACACAGTCTGTGCGATCTCTACACCAGTCAGTCCAAAAAGAGCCGAGAGAAGAACAATAAACGGAATAAAACATAAACCGCTTCTGAGCGCTGACAAAAATGTGGCTTTCCCATTTGCCCCCACACTCTGGAACATCATATTACCACAGACTGTAAGCGGAATAAAAAACAAAGAAAGAAGCTGTACTCTCAGCGCAAATGTCCCAATCTCGATCACCGCCGGATCATCCCTGAAAAACCCGATCAGTCCCGATGATAAAAGCATACCAACGACGGCAAGCGCCCCAAGCGACACCTCTCCTGCCATAGTCGTAAACCAGAAACTCTTCCTGACTCTGGAATATTTTTTTGCCCCATAATTGAATGCACAGACCGGCTGAAATCCCTGTCCGAGCCCAAGTCCCACCGCAAAGACCAAAAAGCAGATCCGGTTTACGATAGACATCCCGGCCACAGCCGCATCTCCATAAATTCCTGCATACCCGTTAAGTACCATCGTAGATACGCTGTTTAGTCCCTGGCGCATAAGGCTTGGAAAACCTGTCTTGATAATATTCATGATCTCACTGCGTTTTCCTGAAAATTTCTTCAGCCACAGTCTGGTCTGCGTTCTTCCCGACAAAAACATATAAAGCAGGATTCCAAAACTGATGCACTGGGATACCGCCGTCGAAATTCCGGCGCCCTCTACTCCCATTTCAAACTGAACCATCAAAAGCCAGTCTCCAAATATGTTTATGATCCCTCCCGTCGTCAGTCCGATCATGGCAAGCATTGCTTTTCCCTCATAGCGGAGAATATTATTTAATACACAGCTGGATGCCATGATGGGTGCTGCCGCTAGTATAAAGCCGCCATAAACCCTGGCATATGGCAGTATTGTTTCCGTACTCCCCAACAACCGCATAAGCGGATCCAGAAATAAAAGGCCAAAAAACGTAATCGCCGCTCCCGCCAGCACAGAACATACAAAACTGGTCGTCGCCGTAACATTGGCATGTTCGAGTTTCTTCTCCCCGAGATTTCTGGCAATGATACTTCCTGCACCATGCCCAAACATAAAACCAAATGCCTGTATGATCGCCATAAGACCAAATACAACTCCCACCGCGCCGCTGGCACTCGTTCCAATCCGGCCGACAAAATAAGTATCTGCCATATTATAAATGCTCGTGACGAGCATACTTACCGTAGTCGGAATTCCAAGAGAAATAACCAGATGGGATACAGGTGTTTCTGTCATTTTCCGATAATGTTCCGCTGATGATTCTTTCATGCTCGTTCCTCCTGCCTGCATATTATTGTTATCTATTTTCATATCTTCTATTATCCATTTTTGCTATTGTCTGTGTCAAGTATTTATTTTGAATTTGTGTTTTTGACACCTCAAGATACAAAATACGAAAAATGATTCAGGAACTGACAGCATAAAATTACATATTATAGAAATAAAGATAATTTGATAACAGGAGAATACGATGTATGATTCAAAATATATTGGAAAAGTTTTAGAGAAGGCAGATCCCCAAGCCAGTGCAACAATACTTGGCTGTGACGAATATAAAAATTTGAATGGAAAAGTCTGCCTTTATGATATCGGCTCTGCCATTCTTGTTACGACTTCCCTTTATGGTATTCCAAACAAAAGCGGATACTGCCAGCATCCCATACTTGGCCTTCACATTCATGAAGGAAAATCTTGCAGCGGGAACAGTGAAGATCACTTTGCCGATGCCATGGGACACTACAACCCGCATGACTGTCAGCATCCTGAACATGCCGGTGATCTTCCCCCATTATTTGTAAATGAAGGAACCGCATGGAGTGCTGTCATTACGACCAGATTCAAAATAAAAGAAATCACCGGGCGGACAGTTATCGTCCATTCGATGCCCGATGATTTTCACTCTCAGCCTTCCGGTAACTCCGGTAAAAAAATAGCTTGCGGTGTCATCCGTAAACTAACTCCTGTACAGTCAGAACAACATAAATAAACTAGAAAATTGAAATTCCACCTGTCATCTGCGCTGCGACAAAAAATTCAGTCGCAGGGCAGGGTGTGACATACCGTTTTCCCTCTTCCAAAAATTCTGTATATGCCTCACGTCTGAGCTTCCTCTTTTCAAAAAACATCTGGATCTTCTTTTTCTTTAATAATATCTCCTGCATCTGCTTCTTCTTCTCACTTTTTTTCTCTCTGGAACGTTGTATCTGGAGTTCAACTTCTACCGCAGAATTCTTTTCCCTTGTCACAACATACTGGATCGCCTCCAGGACCATCTTCTCATATTCCGGATCGTTTTTCATGGCCACCAGCGCCATATCACTGATCTGTATTGACACGATGGCATTCATCCGGTCTGCAAACGGACACATTTTCCGAATCTTCTCTTTGAGATATTCTCTGTATTCTTTCAGTGTCATTTCACACGGTTTTTTTTCTTTGGCAAGCTGTTCGATCTGCTCTTTAAAACCTTTTGGTCTTTCTGCCTCCTGCTCTGTACGCCCGCTGTCCACATAAGTTTCTGTCCGCAGTATATAACCTGCATAAATTTTGTTTCCCGACATAAAATTCCTCCATTCAAAAGGACAGCATTGTCCTCAACTTCGTTTTTCACTCCATTGAAAACATGCTGTCCTTAGTCATTATGGCTTTGTAATCTATATATCGGCTTGTTGCAGGAAATGTTTAACAGAACGGATAAAAGAGGTTCTTTTTTTCCTACTTTGTCTGATCAAAATTCAGGGCCGCATTAATAAATGCATCATAAGACGGCTTTTTGTCAGCCACACTCTCACCGAACAAAAGCGGTGCCTTTGTGGATCTCCATGAAGTAGCATCCGTAGTTCCCCACACTGTGATAGAAGTAATGTTCGCACCCGCTGCTTTCTGGCGGAGTATCGCCTCCATCAGCTTGCCATACGTCTCCGCATTTTTTGCCCAGACAGTCTGTTTTGTCTCGTCAGTGGTCGTACTGGTGACTGTTCCGGAATTTGTCACATCCAGCTCGGTGATCTGTATCTCGAAACCAGCCTCCCTGAATGCGGCCAGTGCGGCCTCAAACTTATCCTCATCATTTTTCCCATTGATATGAGACTGCATTCCGATCCCGTTGCAGACTTTCTTTCCTTCCGGATTCATTTCATCCTGCGCATTGATGTTGTTGATCAGCTCAACCACTTTCTCCGGATGAAGGTAAGTATTGTAATCATTGTAGATCAGGGCGATATCGGTCCGGTTGTTTTTCACCAGTTCATCATAAGCTACTACAAATGCCTTCTTTACATACGGGGAGTTCGTATCCACTTCCTCACCGAAGATATACTTCCAGTAATTCACATATGTCTCTCCCTCGTTCTTCATATTCAGGTATTCATTCACCACGTCATAGGCGGCCACTACATCTCCATAACCACTATTGAAGATATGCTGCAGGAGAGTACGCACATACATTTCCTCACGGGTGTACATGGTCTCCTGATCGGTGTATTCACTCGAACCATCCGCATACCCCTTGGTAAAGAAATGCTGTGGATTCTGCTGATGCCAGAATGGCGAGTGGATACGCACCTTCAGGTCATTTTCCTTTGCGATCTTCAAGACATTATCCATACGTGAAAAATCAATTTCCGGAACAATGACATCTCCCTCTGCATCTTTATTATCCTCACATGCCCGGTAAGCATCGTCCACTACATATCCGGACGCAGCAGCATCCGTCAGCTTAAGAGTCTTCTTTGTACCCATCATTGAATCCAGTTTCATCTCATTTCCAAGAGTGATGCTGTTAAAATGATGTTTTACAAAACCAAGAGTATTTTTGTTCATAATCTGCGAATAGGACACTGCCACACCCATGATCGGGACATATGGTGCATAAGCCTCCTTGATCGGGGTCAGAGAAGCATCATACTCTCCCGGCGCAGAGATACGCTCCATCGTAAAGTCGTCGATAAGGAATCTTGCTTTTCCGTATCCGCTTGTTTCAATATAGAAAACGAAATTATAGAAATACTCCGGTACAGTAAACTCTACATTGATCTGAGTCCACTCGTCAAGAGAAATCGGGTATTTTGTATCCGCCGGATAGTTCTCACAGCTCGGTTCCTCGCCATTATCCATATCCTCCTTAGAATAGTACTTGGCGCTGGAAACCATCAAATTGATTCCCCGTTTGTAAGTAGTATCTTCTGATGGTATTTTAGCCCAGAAAGATACCTTGTATTTACCACCCGGTGTGATGCAGTCCGTAAGATCCATCGCGGGACCGTTCCACGAATGACCAAGACCGTCCTCTCCTGCGCGGTCGTAGATAAGAGCTGCCCCCTTTCCACTATGTGCTTCTTCCGATACCATTAACTTACACTGGTTCCCCCTTGCAAACCAATCGCCCAGACCATTTTCAAAATCCTCGGAATAATTTGTAAGTGGGGTAGCAGTAGGGGCTGGTATCTGGGTGGCAGGAGTTTCCGAAGAATTGCCACCTGGATCCGCAGATGCCGATGGATTCTGCGAGGATGTCCCGGATCCCGGAGTGGATGCCGTTCCCTGAGGCGCTGTCGGGGCCGGACTTACTGTCGGCTCTTCCTGATTACCCGGGGATTCGTTTCCTGTTACCGTTACCTTTACTTTCAGGGAAATTGGTTTTTTCTTTCCTTTCAGAGTGATCTTTGCCGTAACCTTAGTACTTCCCTCCTTCTTTCCGGTGATCGTAAAAGCAGTCTTTCCCTTTTTCTTTACAGATGCAATGGATTTTTTCGCCGATTTTACAGTAAGTTTTTTTACTTTATTTTTCTTTACATTTTTAATCGTTATCTTTTTATTTTTTTTGACTGCAACCCTGACAGAGCTCTTACTGATCTTAGGCTTTTTAGCAGCCTCCGTATCCGGAGAATCCATCCAGACAGCAGTGACAGCCATCGCCAGTATCAGTATTCTGGAAGCCACACGTTTTGCCTTTTTATGCATGCAACATACCTCCTATTCTTTTATTCGGTTCGTTTTATTGTTTTAAAAAAGGTGCATACGCACTCATATGCACCTTTTTGTGGTTTATTATCTTTTGTAAAAATTATTTTTGCGATAAAACATTATTCTTTATTGGTCGCTGTAATGGTAGCTGATTTAATTGTCATATTTGCCGCTTTATTGATCCCGATAAGGATAGAGCCCACACTTTCTGCCTCTTTTACCGCCTTTGGCAGCGAAATATAGACTGTTCTCTCTCCTGTAGCTGCTTTCTGATCAAAAACTCCATCTGATGTGAGGTTTGTACCATCCCACAGATCTGTTGCGCCAGGTTTAAAAATTTTAACAAATGCCTGGGCGCTTGTCTCCGTCTCATAAACCAATTTTAAATAATTGTACTTTGCAAGACTTACACCTTCTTCAGGGTTCTCCGGGTTCAGGTAAACCTCAATTCCACAGTTACAGCTAGTAGATGGAGAATTAAACGTCACACTGCCATCCGCATTAAAGGTAAGATCTGTACGCCTAGTATCCTGATCCTTTGTGATAACACCTTCATTATCGGCTGTCAGTGATAATTCGATCGGCGCCGTATCTGGTTTTGCAGTCTCATCCGGCTTTGCAGTCTCATCCGGTTTTGCGGTTTCATCCGGTTTTGCTGTCTCATCCGGCTTTGCCGTTTCATCCGGTTTTGCCGTTTCGTCCGGCTTTGCCGTCTCATCCGGACCTGGTGTTTCATTTCCTGCAATCAGCTTGACCTCAGTCAGTTTGACCTTATCATAGTTCTCAGTTGCAAGCTGCATACTGATACAATCAATCAGGGAAATATCTTCTGGCGTAGATGCGTATGTGTCAGTCAGATTAGCCGGGTCGATATCAAATTCCGCTACATATTTTCCATCCGCATATTTCACATCTGAATCAGCATCTCCCAGGTATTTGCGGAATATCCCTTCCGTATAAGCAGTCTCTCCAGCCCCTTCATCCGTTGTACTCAGTGTGATCTTACCAGTCCAATGGTACTCTTCATCTTCCGGAAGTTTCTCTGTTGCCACCACAGTGACGATTACCTTTTTAAAGTTTGCCACATCGATCGCATATGCCGGGCATCCACTTGCTGCTTCCGTAAACTTAACCTGACGTGCTGCCGGGAACTGATAATCATAAGTCAATGTAATATCCTCTGCTACCGCCGGCGGCGTTACAACCGGTGTTTGCGTTGCCGGTGCTGTGGTAACCGGAGCTGATTCCGTTGGTGCCGGTACTGTCGGAGCCGGCTCCGTTGTTCCTGGCTGCGCTGTTCCATTTGGCGGTGTTGTCTGGCTGCCACCCGGATTCTGTGTCTGTGTTCCCGGTGCTGCAGTTGCTGCCGGTGCACTTGCTGCTGCCGTCGGCGCTACGCTTGGTACCGGTATCGGTGTCGCTGCATTCTGAACTTTAACCTTCAGTGTCAGCTTTGTTGCTTTTTTCTTTCCTTTTACCGTAACAGAAGCAGTGATCTTTGCACTTCCTGCTTTCTTACCTGTTACCTTAAAGGCTGTCTTGCCGGATTTCTTTACCGTAGCGATCTTTTTCTTACTGCTCTTTACGGTAAGTTTCTTTACCTGGTTCTTCTTTACATTTTTGATCGTTACCTTTTTGGTCTTTCCCTTAACTACAGTTATGGATTTGCTGGAAAGCTTGATTTTCTTTGCCGCATCCGCATCCGGAGCTGCTGTCCCGGCCATAGCGACTGTCAGAGCTACTGCCATAACTTTTGCCAAAGTTCTTTTGAAATTCTTTTTCAAAACTCTTACCTCCATTTTATTTAATAGTTTTTTATTTAATAAACATTTCATTCCGCACGAGACAGAAATCCTGCCCCGCACCTGAAATGAATATTACTGGTTTTAGATTCATGGATAGACATCTACGTTTTGCAACTCAATCTTTGTCATTGGCTTCCGTCAAAGTTCTCGTCGTACCATCTCCATTCACGATATACTGGTTCGGGTAAGATGTATCATACCTTGGATACCCGGTAACGACCGTGGCCCATTTCACCGTACCGCCATGGGCACATATCCGGAGCGTATCCAAAGCGGTGATATCCACATCCTCTCCCAGAGCGCTTAATGGGAAATAAACGGTTCTCTCACCACTTCCTGTATCGCTTCCTACAAGGATAGCGTCACCATAAGATACATTTTTTCCGGCCAGCTTCACGTCCAGAGTGGTCACATCGGATGCCACCTGCACTTTTACATAAGAGTAATCTGTCAGGTCAAATGCATCGTTGTGGGATGCTGCCGTGCGGGTTACACCGTCCAGAATATCCAGATAATAACCGAGCGTAGTCTCCGTCGTGCTTCCTTTTACGGTAACTACTCCTTTATCTGTTTTCGCATATTCAGCCGTACCGCTCTCTACGACCGCCTGATTCTGTTCTGAAATAACACTCTCTGTAGACTTCAAAATATCCGTGTTAACCTGCCGGATCGAGAACTTCAGCGCAGTGATCAGGTACTTATCCGGGTTCGTCCAAGCTTTTCCCTCCTGATAAGCAGGTGGCTGGTTTGTCTTTAATACAATGTAACGGATCTTAGAATAGTCTCCTGTTCCCTTACTTCCCGTCAGGGTATTAAACGAATACCTCAATGTCTCCAGCGATGAGAGCAGTTTCCCATTGCTGGCGGCCACATAACCATTTGCTTTTGTCGCCGTCTTATTGAATGCACCCTCCTCATAGCGGTAAGAACAGCTTGCTCCGAAAAACGGGAATGTACAGCCGGCATATTTTTCATACCAGTCGCTCTTTGTCATATCCAGAGTGCCGTCATAAAGTTCCAGAGCCATTTGGCCAGGTACCTTGCCCGCGATTTCGATACCCGCATAACCTCGCAGGTCATATTCCTGTCCGAGATCAAGAAGTATGGACTGATTGATCTTCGTAAAGCTGATTTCCAGACTTCCATCCTCCAGTATCTGTGCATCCGTTTCCGATTTCTGTGCTGCTTCTGCATCGGACTTAGCCACAATAGTCGCCGTCTTAAGCACATCGAAATCTTCTTTTTTACCCTCCACTTCAATGACAGAGAAGGTTATGGATTTTGCCATTGCCGGATAATCTTTTGGGGTAGCTGTTATCACAGCATTTCCCAGCGCTTTGGCTGTCACCTTCCCTTCTGAATCCACGGTGAGCACATTTTCATCACTTGATGTGTATACCATGCTCTTATGTGTCGTATTTTCCGGCGTATATTTTACAGAGAGGCTGGTTGTCTGGCCCGGCGTCAGTTCAGTCGACCCGGCTGACACCTCGATTCCCTCCAGCGGCACATCCTGTTCCACGAAGGCAATGTTGTCGAGATAAAGCGTTACTGATATTCCATTTGTACGATAAGTAGCGCCTCCCTCGTAAGTAGAACCTAACACCAGATCAAACTTTGTCTGGTCTAACAAAGTCTTATCTGCTTCATTGATACGGTCTGTATTGAATGTCAAGATCCGGGATGCAAACCCTACTTTAGGTTCTCCCTCTGCCGGCTTATATCCGGTAGTACAGGAATCCTGTGCAAAATGAGTCGCCGGATTCGCTACATTCCACGTGGAATAGGCAAATGGGAAATATTTATTACTCTCCTTACTGGACACGCCATTATGCAGAACAACGCCATTTTCCTTGTCATCCCCCTCTGCCATCGATATATTCACTCCGAAACGATTTTTATTGTCTGCCACGTGGGCTGTATTTTCCGTGTTATTCGATGTCGCAAAGTAATCTTCGCTCTTTATCTTTCCTGCCTGATCAAAGTAACAGTATATCTTTTTATACTGTACAGCAGACGGATCATTTCCCACTACACGGGCATCCACTTTAACGCCGGTATAACTGCCTAGTTTCTTCCCGGTCTCTGCCGTAGAAACTCCATTGGAATCTTTCAAATCCGGTTTCGTAAGATCCACACCGAGTACCGGTGCAAAATCGTAGGAGTTGTCTGCTCCGTTGAACTGGATCTGCAGGCACTTATTCTCAGGATTTTCAGGATCCTGCACGACAGTCATCGTTCCCGGGCTCGCAAATCCGCCAGCAGTGAATCTGATCCAGCTGGTCCCCGGTGCATAACTCTCAAAATCTTCAATCGTCGTCGTCACCCTCGGATCCGGGGTCGCTGTCGGCGCCGGTGTCTTGTCGCTTACGAATTTCGTGACTTTCAGTTTCACCTTTGCCTTCTTGCCACTTCCGTCCATGGCTGTCGCTGTGATCGTGGCAGTCCCCACTTTCTTTGCAGAGACCTTGCAGCTTGTACCGACTTTGCTCGCTGCCGGAATCACTGCCACAGAAGACTTGCTGGAGGTCCAGCGGTACTTCCGGTAAGTGGCTTTTTTCGGGGATGTCGATGTCTTAAGTGTTATAAACACGTGACAAAAAAGGGGTGTTTTTACATTTATAAGAGTATTTTATTCTCGTTATATATTCTAATAAGTATAATATCGAGGTAAAAAAATAACACCCTCTTAATACATTTCAGAGGGTGTCTGATGACACTTTTTATAGATTCTGGTATTTCAGGAGAGCTATTTTCATTCTCCTTTATCCACTTCCACGATCGCTTCTTTTTTCATCGGAATACGGCAGTTCTTATTGCTTCCAAACTCTACAATGACTACATCATCTGTCATATCGATCACAACACCGTAAAATCCACTTGTCGTCAAAATACTGTCACCAACTGCTACTGCTGAAATCAGCGCCTCATGCTCTCTTTCCTTTTTCTTCTGTGGACGGATCGCAATAAAATAAAATGCACCGATAATTACAACCAGGTAAATCAACATACCCCAGGTTCCCATGTTCTAGTACCTCCTAAGTCTTAAACTAAGATTTAATACCCATCTGAACGCATTAAATCTATCTTTTTCTTCTTATACTCCGCAAAGCAATTTTTTCCGACTGCCTCACGAACCTCACTCATCATTGTATTATAAAAATAAAGATTATGCAAGACTAATAATCGAAGTCCAAGCATTTCTTTTGCCTTCAAAAGGTGGCGGATATAAGCCCGCGTGTAATGGCGGCACGCCGGACATTGGCATCCCTCTTCGATCGGACGGTCATCTAATTCAAATCTTTTATTCATCAGATTCATCTTTCCGAGATTTGTATAGGCGTGGCCATGCCTTCCGTTTCTGGCTGGGTAGACACAATCAAAAAAGTCTACTCCCCGTTCCACCCCTTCGAGGATATTTTCCGGGGTTCCCACTCCCATTAGATAAACCGGCCGGTCTGTCGGCAGATGCGGTATAACTTCATCCAGTATACGGTACATCTCTTCATGACTTTCGCCTACGGCAAGCCCGCCGATCGCATAGCCATCCAGTTTCAGTTCTCCGATCTGTTCGGCATGTTCGATACGAATGTCCTCAAAAGTCCCGCCCTGATTGATGCCAAAGAGCATCTGTTCCCGGTTTATCGTATCCTCCATGGCATTGAGGCGTTCCAGCTCGTCCCGGCAGCGCACAAGCCATCTCGTCGTCCTTGCAACGGATGCCTCCATGTAATCTCTGGTAGCAGGATGAGGCGGACATTCATCAAACGCCATGGCGATCGTCGACGCCAGATGGGATTGGATCTGCATGCTCTCCTCCGGCCCCATAAATATCTTTCTGCCATCGATATGAGAATGAAAATAGACGCCTTCCTCTTTGATCTTTCGCAATCCTGCCAGGGAGAACACCTGAAAGCCACCGGAATCCGTCAGGATCGGCCTGTCCCAGTTCATGAATTTGTGCAGTCCCCCCATTTTTCTCACAACATCATCTCCCGGTCTCACATGAAGATGATAGGTATTGGAAAGTTCCACCTGTGTGCCGATCTCTTTTAAATCCATCGTAGATACTGCGCCTTTTATGGCCGCTGCTGTTCCCACATTCATGAACACCGGAGTCTCGATCGCTCCATGAGGTGTGTGCATGATCCCTCTGCGCACCCTGCCCTCTGTTGCAATGATCTCAAATCTGTTCGTCTTCATTTTTACCTCCAAAAAGTCTGGCAAACCGAATATAAAGCCACAGCATGATCGGAAGCAGGATCGACCCTCCCAGACACGCCTTAAATAATCCCCCCGAAGCAGGGGAAGTCGTCAATGCCGCAATCAATGTGATAATATACATAAGCAGAAGAACCACTGCTCCTGCCATGGCGATAACACGTACACCCTTTGGATAAGAGCTCTGTATTTCTTTATTTTCCTTTTTTATGTCATTCATTTTATTTATTTCCTTCCTCTTTGATCTTCATCAAATGTTCTTTTAACTCTTTCTCATATCCCTCATCCGACAGATGATAAAAAGTCATGTCCCTAATCTCATCCGGGAGATACTGCTGTCTCACATAGTGGTTTTTATAATCATGGGCATATTTGTAACCGATTCCATGCCCCAGTTTTGCTGCTCCTTTATAATGTGCATCCTGCAGATACGCCGGTATCTTATGATTGGGATGAGTGGATACATACTCCATCGCCGCATCGATTGCCATGATAGCCGAATTGCTCTTGGGTGCGCACGCCACATATGCAGCCGCCTGTGCCAGTACGATCCTTGCTTCCGGCATCCCCAGCCGCTCTACTGCCTGCGATGCCTGCGTGGCAACCACAAGTGCCTGCGGATCGGCATTCGAGACGTCCTCTGCAGCACAGATCATGATACGCCTGGCGATAAATTTAATATCCTCCCCCGCATAAAGCATCCTTGCCAGATAGTAAACGGCCGCATTCGGATCCGATCCCCGCATGCTTTTTATAAATGCGGATATCGTATCATAATGACTGTCCCCGGTCTTGTCATAACGCAGTGTCCGCTTCTGTATGCACTCCTCTGCGACCCCTGTCGTGATATGTATCTTTCCATCCTCGGATTTCTTTGTAGTCAGAACACCAAGTTCCACCGCATTAAGTGCCGTCCTTGCATCCCCGCCACTGATATCTGCCAAAAATTCAAGGGCGTCCTCTTCGATCACTGCATGATAGCTGCCAAGTCCCCGTTCCGTATCATTCACCGCCCGGAGGATCAATTCCTTTATATTCTCCGTCGACAGCGGATGAAGTTCAAAAATAACCGACCGGGAGATCAATGCTCCATTTACCTCAAAATACGGATTTTCTGTCGTGGCGCCGATCAGGATCACCGTACCATCCTCCACAAATGGAAGCAGATAATCCTGTTGCCCTTTATTAAAGCGGTGGATCTCATCGATAAAAAGAATGGTCTTTCTGCCATACATCCCTTTGTTTTCCTTTGCCTTTTCCACGACCTCCTGCATGTCTTTTTTCCCTGCTGAAGTGGCATTGATCTGTAGAAAATCGGCTTTCGTCGTACCTGCGATCACTTTTGCCAGAGTCGTCTTTCCTGTCCCCGGAGGACCATATAAAAGGATTGAACTGAGTTTGTCCGCCTGGATCGCCCGGTACAAAAGCTTATCCTTTCCTATTATATGTTCCTGTCCGACCACCTCATCTAATGTCTGTGGACGCAGTCTGGATGCGAGTGGAGACTCTTTTTCTTTATTCTTTTCATTCATATATTCAAGTAGATCCATGATTTCTCCCCTCTGTCTATCTCTGTTTGTCCACTTGTTTTCTCCGTGATCTCCCGTTCAAAGACTGAAATCTTCTCCTCGGGAACCTCATATATCATCATTACCTTCTCGCCATATTCTGACGTTTCTTCCCGGATATCCATCCCGGCGGCGATGTACTGGATCTTTCCGATATTATTATAATCTGCCTGCACATTTACATGGTAGCCCCGGATCTTCTCCTGGATCACGGAGGCTTCAAGTCCGGCTTTTACCGCAGCGGAATATGCTCTTACAAGTCCGCCTGTTCCCAGAAGCGTCCCTCCAAAATACCGGGTCACAACAACCAGAGCATCATGGATTCCCTGTCCCGTCAGCACATCCAGCATCGGTCTTCCTGCTGTACCAGACGGTTCCCCATCGTCACTGCAGCGCTCTGTCTCATTCTTTTCTCCAAGAACATAGGCAAAACAGTTATGTCTGGCATTATAATGCTTCTTCTTGACATTGGAAATATATTCCATGGCTTCCTCTTCTGAACGAATCGGAAAAACACTGGCGATAAAGCGGGATTTCTTTTCCGTAACTTCTCCAGTCCCCCCCTGCTGAACGATTTTCAGTGGCAAACACATCTTTTGCACCGTTCCTTTCTCTTCGGCTATATAGTCAAATTGCAAACCCTGTCACTAGTTTACTAATTTTTCTTTTCCTTTGCAAGAGTTTTTGGTATACTATATATCATAAAGCATTTTATGTGTTCCAGAAAGGGATGAGTATCCTATGAATTTCAACCAAAAGAAAGTGGTGGAGAAGGCACGTACCTTAAAGTCCCCTTCTACCCATAGAATAAATAAGATCAAAGTCATAACGACCCGGCTTGTTCTGATCATTCTTGTCGTCTGTGCAGTTACAGGAATAAGCGGTCTCGCCGGAATCATCAACGGGCTCATGGAAACAGCCCCCAGCATTGAATCCATCAATGTAGTTCCGGAGGGCTATGCCACTACGATATTAAACACAAAAGGAAAAGTAGTACAGACACTCGTCGGCCGGGAAGCAAACCGTGAGTATGTGACTCTTGACCAGATTCCATCTCATGTGCAGAACGCCTTTGTCGCCATTGAGGACGAGCGGTTCTGGACGCACGATGGTATTGATCTTCGCGGAATTTTCCGTGCCACGTTCAGCGGTCTGTCCAATGGTGGAAAATTTAACCAGGGCGCCAGCACCCTGACACAGCAGCTTTTAAAGAATCAGGTCTTTAGCGGCGGTGAAGAGTCATCGTTCATCCAGAAAGTAGAACGGAAGATCCAGGAACAGTACCTTGCGATCCAGCTTGAAAATAAACTGACCAAAAATCAGATTCTCGAATACTACCTGAACACGATCAATCTGGGACAGAATACCCTTGGTGTACAGGCGGCATCCAAACGCTATTTTAATAAAGATATCTCGGAATTGACAATCTCAGAATCTGCCGTGCTGGCAGGCATCACGCAGAATCCCGCCGGTTACAATCCGATCACCCACCCGAAAAAAAATGCAAAAAAACGTTCAACCGTCCTTTCTTATATGAAAGAACAAGGGTTTATCACCTCTGCCGAGTACGATGAGGCGATGGCGGATAAAGTATATGCCCGCATTAAATCCGTAAACAAAGAAACCTCTGCTCTTTCCGACACGACATCTTACTTCACGGATTCCCTGATCGACCAGGTGATCGCTGACATGAAGGAAGAACTTGGCTATACCGAGACACAAGCCTACAATGCACTCTACCGTGGCGGTCTTACGATTTACTCGACACAGGATTCCTCCATGCAGAAGGTTTGTGACAGAGTGATCAATGATGCTTCTTATTACCCGTCTGATTCTGTTTATCAGTTAAATTACCAGCTTACTGTAACGGATTCTGAGGACAAAGCCAGTAACTACAATGCGGGAACCATGATAAACTGGTTTGCCAAAGAGAAAAAGCAGACTGTCAGTCTTTACTATTCGGATAAAAAAAGTGCGAAAAAATATATCAACACCTACAAAAAGGCTATGAGTAAGGGAAAAACAATCGAGGGAGAAAAGATTGAATATATCATCCAGCCTCAGGCATCCTTTGTCATCATGGATCAACACACCGGACAGGTAAAAGCCATCGCCGGGGGACGCGGAGAAAAGACAGCCAGCCGGACACTGAACCGGGCCACCGCTTCCCTGAGACAGCCCGGCTCCACATTCAAAGTACTCTCTACTTATCTTCCGGCTCTGGACACCTCTGGCATGACGCTGGCTACGATACAGACAGATGAACCCTATTATTACCCCGGAACAAAACGCCTTGTAAAAAACTGGTACCGCGGATACCGGGGTGATGTATCAATCCGAAAAGCTATCGCTGATTCCATGAATGTCATCGCAGTCAAAACTTTGGAACAAGTAACGCCCAAAATCGGATATGATTATTTATTAAATTTAGGTTTTACATCTCTGGTGGACAGCTATACGGACTCCTCCGGGAAAGTTTTTACTGATATTGCTCTTCCTATGGCGCTTGGTGGTTTGACAAAAGGTGTGACAAATCTGGAATTAACTTCGGCCTTTGCCAGCATTGCCAATAATGGCGTCTATAACAAAGCTACCTTCTACACAAAAGTGATCGATCATAACGGAAATGTTCTACTGAATAAATCGCCGGTAACAACGACAGAAATTTCTGATAACAATGAACAGATAACGATCACCACTGGCCCTGACAGTCAGCAGGTCATGAAAGATTCTACCGCATGGCTTCTGACCGATGCTATGCAGGACGTCGTTAAATCGGGAACCGGTACATTTTTACGCTTTCGGGAGATCAATATGCCTCTTGCCGGAAAGACCGGTACCACTACGAAAAATAAAGACTTATGGTTTGTCGGTTACACCCCTTATCTTACTGCCGGCGTATGGGGCGGTTATGATGCCAGCGAAAAACAGACAAACACAACCTATCACAAAGCAATCTGGCGGACGATCATGGAGAAAATAAACAGCCGCTACGAAAACGAGAAAGCTGATTTTGAAAAGCCGGATTCTGTTGTCTCCGCCTATGTATGTTCGATATGCGGAAAACTCCTGCCTGACGACTCTTATAGTTCTTCAAGGAAGAAAGAGTATTTTGCAAAAGGAACCGTGCCTACGGAGACGTGTTCGGGACACTGATGCTGTTAGGGGCATTCGGAGCAGGGGACATGTGAGAGGGAGAGAATACACTGGGCAGAGCAGACGAATTGATCTACAAATCGCAATTAAGTCTGCTCTGCCCAGTGTATTCTCTCCCTCTCACGTGTAAACCAGGTTAAATTGCCCCAACAGGATCAGGTGGGGAGCTCCGCGCCTCAGTCGCCTTGCAAATTTCTCAGGGACGCCGACCAGAGAGCGCGCCACCGGGGAAGATCCTCCCTGGGAAGCTGCTTCCAAAATAACCACTCGGCCCAAAAGACATAAGAAGGGGTGGGTGTTTTGTCCCCCCTCCCCTTCTCACGTCTTTTTGCCACCCTCTTTTATTTGGAAAGCAGCTCCCCCACATAGCGTCCCACCGCATCCTGCCAAGAAGGCAATTTATTAAATCCATTTTTAACAAGATTCTCCTTGCTCATTCTGCTGTTCTTCGGTCGTTTCGCCTTTGTAGGAAATTCATCAGAGGACACCGGAGTTACCTTCACCTCATCCATCCCTGCCACATGAAAAATTTCTTTTGCAAATTCGTACCAGCTGCAGATTCCTTCATTCGTGGCGTGGTACTGGCCATATGCTTCAGATTCTGCCATATCGACAAGAAGTTTCGCCAGATCGTAAGTATACGTAGGCGAACCGATCTGGTCATCTACTACCCTGACTGCCCCGTTTTCCTTTCCTAAACGAAGCATTGTTTTCACAAAATTGTTTCCATTCATTCCAAAAGCCCAGGAAATGCGGACAATAAAATATTTATCTAATCTTGATTTTATTTCTTGTTCTCCCTCATATTTTGTCTGCCCATACACATTCAGAGGATTTGGCATATCATCCGGCTCCCACGGTCTCTCTCCCTCTCCTGAAAAAATATAATCCGTACTGAGGTAAATAAGCTTACAATCCAGCGATGCACACATATCCGCTATGTTTTTTGTCCCTTCTGCATTGACCTTCCGGCACACTTCCGGCTCCTCCTCCGCCCGGTCGACTGCCGTATATGCACCGCAGTGAATGACTACTTCCGGTGCATTGGCTGTAAGCACTTCCTGTACCTGCCTGGAATTTGTGACATCCATCTCATCACTATTGACACCCACTGCATCATAACCCCGGCGTCTGAGCTCATTCATCACGTCAAATCCAAGCTGGCCCCTTACGCCTGTCACCAAAACTTTCATTCCGCCAGATCCTTTCCATACATTTTCTCAAAATAGTTTGCGTATTCCCCGCTGATAATATTCTCCCACCATTCTTTGTGATTCAAGTACCAGTCGATCGTCTGCCGGATCCCGGTCTCAAACGTGTACTTCGGTTTCCATCCAAGCTCTTCCTCCAGTTTAGACGGATCGATCGCATACCGGAGATCATGCCCCGGCCGGTCTGTCACAAACTCGATCAGACTTTCCGGTTTTCCAAGTTCCCTGAGAATCGTTTTTACAACCTCGAGATTTGTCTTTTCATTGTGACCACCGACATTATATACTTCTCCCACCTTGCCGTTATGGATGATGAGGTCGATCGCCTCACAGTGGTCAGACACATGAAGCCAGTCGCGGACATTCTCTCCCTTTCCGTATACAGGCAGCTTTTCATCTGCCAGTGCCCGGGAAATGATCAGCGGAATGAGTTTTTCCGGAAAATGATAGGGTCCATAATTGTTAGAACATCTCGAAATCGTCACAGGAAGCCCATATGTCCTGTAGTAGGCAAGCACAAACAGATCTGCACTCGCCTTGCTTGATGAATACGGACTGGAGGTGTGAAGCGGTGTGTCCTCATGGAAAAACAGATCCGGACGGTCCAGCGGAAGATCTCCGTACACTTCATCGGTAGATACCTGATGATATCTTTTTACTCCATATTCCTTTGAGGCGTCCAGAAGTACCTGCGTCCCCATGACATTCGTCTGCACAAAAATCCCAGGATCCGTGATCGAACGGTCCACATGGCTCTCCGCTGCAAAGTTCACGACGATATCCGGCCTCTCCTTCTCAAAAAGTTCCATGATAAATTTGCGGTCTGCGATATCGCCACGCACAAATTTATAATTCGGTTCATTTTCTACTGGTTTAAGCGTCTCCAGATTCCCTGCGTAAGTAAGCAGATCCAAATTAATAATATCATCCTCTGGGTATTTCTTCACCATATGATGCACAAAATTTCCTCCGATAAACCCTGCACCGCCTGTCACCAACACTTTCATTTTCTTTTCCCTCCTGCGATAAATAATCCCGCCTGCTTCGTTATCTTGATATATCCTCTCCTGGCAAGCTTTTTTTCCAAAAATGTCTTAAACTCATCATATGCCGGAACCAGATATTCCCTCTGGTTTCCATGGCACGACATGATATAATCCATCAGGGCGCCCGCATCTGTTACTTTCAGATAATCTGGATAATCTATCCATGTCACATCATGAAAAAACTTTTGCAGACCAGCCTTCCCATTCTGAATCCCAAAGTTTTCATAAAGACGCACTCCCGAGAGCCGGATCTTAGGCTCAAACTCCCGGACCAACTCCTCCACCTCACGCATATGGTCCTCACCATAAGTGGCACACACAAAATGTCCATCGCTTCTCAGTACCCGGCAGACCTCCGATAATGCCAGATTCAAATCCCTCAGATAGAATAAAACAAAATTTGCCACCACCAGATCAAATGAATCCGCCTTTTTATCGATACGGTGACAATCCATCACCTGATATGAAAAACAATCCTTTCCGGTATTTCTCTTCGTATCCTCGATCATACCGGGGGAAATATCTGTCAAAAGAATATGGGCATCTTCCGGAACCCTGTCCAGATTCTCTTTCCAGAGCATTCCGTTTCCACATCCAAGCTCCAGAACCTTCATCCTATCCTCCAGCCCGAGATTTTCATAGATCCACGAAAACCAGCTCTGAGGATTATGAGAATATAAATTATGAAGAGTAGCCCTCGCATCTAAATTCTTCCCATTTTTATACTGTTCCACCAGCTCGTTGTCCATACTGATGATCTGGATCAGTTTCGTAATTTCATCCCAATCCGGACATTTTGTCTGTTCAAACATCTGTGATACATTCTGAATAGACTCTTCCACTGCCTGCAGATGCTCAATCTTTTTTCTTACAAGGGATAACTGCATCTCAAAAGATTTCTGTAGAAAATCCGTGTTCGACTCATTGAGCGACAACTCCTGAATCTCTTCCAACGAAAAACCAAGGAGCTTAAGCGTGAGAATCCGCTGCAATCTGGCAAATTCTTCGGCACTGTAATACCGGTATCCGTTTTCACTTATCTTTTCAGGATGGATGAGCCCGATCTTTTCATAATAATGGATCGTCCGGACAGAGACGTTCGCTTTTTTCGCAAACTCCCCCGTCAGATACAATTTTTTATCCAATCACCATCCTCCCTTCCGGACAACAGACACCTCTTGTTTATCTGTCATTTTTCTCTAGTATAAACCATGACGTATGGTAACAGTCAACTTTTTTTTGCATTCTTTTTGAAACTTTTTTTATTCTTCCCCTTTTTCACGATTTTTCTCGGTGGTATCAGACATTTCTCACCAAAACCAATCAGATCCTGACGTCCTGCTTTATACAATGCCTCTTTGACAAGCTCATAATTCTCCGGATCGCGGTACTGGATCAACGCCCGCTGCATCGCCTTTTCATGATGCGACCTTGGCACATAGATGTGTTCCATCGTTCGCGGATCAATCCCCGTATAATACATGCATGTAGATACGGTGCCCGGCGTCGGGTAAAAATCCTGAACCTGTTCCGGCATGTAGCCAAGATCCCTCACATATTCCGCCAGTTCCACTGCCTCTTTCAGGGAAGACCCGGGATGGGAAGACATCAGATACGGAACCGCATATTGTTCCTTGCCACTAAGCCGGTTTACCTTTGCATATCTCTTTAAAAATGCTTCATATACCCTATTCTCCGGTTTTCCCATCGCCTTTAACACCACATCCGAAACATGTTCCGGCGCCACGCGTAACTGCCCGCTGATATGATGCTCACA
Organism: Lachnospiraceae bacterium; assembly: GCA_021770615.1. The sequence goes on from JAETQR010000006.1 coordinate 65,614, forward strand.
TAACTCCCTCAAAAACATATCGTCCCGGTCTGCCATAACATAATCAAACCGGATCCCTGACCGCACAAACACTTTTTTTACCTTTGGCAGCTTTCGCAACTCCCCAAGAAGCGTCGTGTAATCTTTATGACTTGCCTTCATATTTACACATGGCTTCGGGAATAAACACTGCTTTTTCACACAAGCCCCGGTTTTCATCTGTTTTTCACAGGCAGGATGACGAAAATTTCCGGTCGGCCCGCCGACGTCATGGATATACCCCTTAAATTCTTTATCTTCTGTCATCCGTTTTGCCTCTTCAATCATAGAAGCGTGGCTTCTCACCTGTACGATACGTCCCTGATGAAAGGTCAATGAACAAAAATTACAGCCGCCAAAACACCCCCGGCAGCTCGTCAGGCTAAACCTGATTTCCCGGATCGCCGGTATTCCACCGTCCTTTTCATAAACCGGATGATATGTCCCCACATAGGGATAGCTGTACACATCGTCCATTTCCTGCGTCGTCAACGGGGCCGCCGGTGGATTTTGCACGACCAGAACCTTTCCCGGATAACGCTCGATAAGAGGTTTCGCTGTAAAAGGATCCGTATTTTCATACTGAATCATAAAACTTTCCGCATATTTTCTCCTGTCACCTGCACTGTCCCCGAAAGAGGGAAGTTCGACCGCATCATAAATATCCTCCCCCTCCTTCGTGCGGTATAGCGTTCCATGAACATATGTGATATCACGGATATCCATCCCGCTGTCCAGTGCTTCTGCAATCTCTAAAACACTGTGTTCTCCCATCCCATATGAAATCAGATCTGCTCCTGAATCAAGCAGGATCGAGCGCTTCAGCTTGTCCGACCAGTAATCATAATGGGCAAATCTCCGCAGGCTCGCCTCGATCCCCCCTAAAATAATAGGCGTCTTCTTAAATGTCCGCCGGATCAGATTGGAATATACGACTGTGGCATAATCCGGCCGTTTCCCCGAAATACCCCCGGGAGAATAGGCATCTTTTTTCCGTCTCTTCCGATTCACCGTATAGTGATTTACCATGGAATCCATATTTCCGCTGCTCACCAAAAAAGCAAGGCGGGGTTCGCCAAGAACAGCGATACTCTTGTCATCCTTCCAGTCCGGCTGCGCAATAATACCGACCTTATAACCATGCGCCTCCAGATGCCGGCTGATGATCGCCGTTCCGAATGACGAATGATCCACATAAGCGTCACCCGTAACATATACAAAGTCGCACTGTTCCCATCCTCGTTTCTTCATATCCTCTCTGGATATCGGAAGAAATTCCTTTTTATTTTCCATGCAGATACTCCAATCTGTTTTGACAAAACATTCCATATCCGTATAAAAAGGCCAGATAAACAAGTCTGGCCTTTTTTAAACATTTCACAGATAATACCGGGCCCAATCACTCCCTCACTATCTGATCCTTATAAATTTTCTACCGCTGCACGCTCGATCGGCAGTCCTTTTTTATATCTCTCGATAAATTCATCAAATCCCCTGACATCTTCTGCGTCCGGCGCGATCTCCACTCCTTCATATCCGGCAAACACCTTATCTGCCAGATAATCGTCCAGCGTCTCTCCCTCTGATTTATTTTTCATATAAGAGGCCAGAAGAGCGATTCCCCATGCTCCGCCTTCACCGGCCGTCTCCATAACAGAAACCGGTGCATTCATCGCCGCTGCCATGATCCTCTGGCCGACGCCTTTTGTTTTAAAGAGACCACCATGCCCCAATATGCTCTCGAGTGTGACACCCTCTTTTTTGAGAAGAATATCAAGTCCTACTTTAAGGGCGCCAAGTGCAGTAAACAGATTCACCCGCATAAAGTTTGCAAGATTGAACGTACTATCCGGCGTCCTTACAAACATCGGGCGTCCCTGTTCAAACCCGGTAATGTGCTCACCGGAAAAATAATTGTAAGCCAGGAGACCGCCTCCATCCGTATCGCCCTCCAGAGCCTTGTTGTACAACGTCGCGTAGAGCTTATCCATATCCACTTCCATGCCAAAGGTTTCAGCAAATTCACGGAACAGATTCACCCAGGCATTCAGATCGGAAGTACAGTTATTGCAATGCACCATACCTACAGGTTTTCCCGTCGGCGTCGTCACAAGGTCGATCTCCTCATATACTTCTGACAGCTCTTTTTCCAAAACGATCATCGCAAACACAGAAGTTCCTGCCGACACATTCCCTGTTCTGACTGCCACGCTGTTTGTCGCCGCCATTCCTGTCCCGGCATCTCCTTCCGGTGGGCAAAGCGGAATACCCGCCTCGAGATTTCCTGACACATCAAGAAGTCTGGCCCCCTCTTCGGTCAATTCCCCTGCCACATCTCCTGCTACCAGTACTTCCGGCAGAATATCCTGTAATTTCCACGAATATCCCTTATCTTTCACAGCCTCATCAAATTTTGACACCATCGTGCTGTCAAACTTCTTTGTCCGGCTGTCGATCGGAAACATACCGGAAGCTTCGCCTACACCGAGAACTTTTTCCCCGGTAAGACGCCAGTGTATATAACCTGCAAGAGTTGTCTGGAATGCAATACTTCCCACGTGCTCCTCGCCATTTAAAATGGCCTGATACAAATGTGCGATGCTCCACCTCTGGGGGATATTGAAATCAAAGAGAGCCGTCAGTTTTTCAGATGCCTCTCCCGTGATCGTATTTCTCCATGTACGAAAAGGAACAAGGAGTTCTCCGTCTTTATCAAAGACCATATACCCATGCATCATCGCACTGAAACCGATGGCGCCAACCCTTTTTAACGTAACCCCGTATTGATTTTCCACATCCTGTGCCATTTTCGTATAGCTGTCCTGCAGTCCGGTCCATATATCCTCCAGGCTGTATGTCCATATACCATTTTCCAGTCTGTTCTCCCAATCATGGCTTCCCGATGCAATGGGAGCATTATCCTCTCCGACCAAAACAGCTTTGATACGGGTGGAGCCAAACTCAATCCCCAAGGCTGTCTTTCCATTCTCCAGTGCTTTTACGACCCCGTCTCTCGCAATCCCCATAAAAATTTCTCCTCCTAGTCTCTCAACGTCAGTTTTTTATTTGCTTTGCACGAACTCATCATGCCTTTTACCGCTGCATTATAAAATTTACTTTTTGATTTTGGATAAGTGACCTGAAATGCAATTTCCCCATTTGACAGGAAACAATAATAATACTGCACTACATTTTTACCTGAAACATAACTGTAGTTACACTCTTTCGCGGATACTTTGTGTACCTGTATCTTCCGGTTCTTTTTCGCCGTCTCCACGACGCTCTTTCCATTCCTTTTTTTCGCTTTTCCGTAAGAAGTCCAGATCGTAGCCCGCGCCTTTCCATCCTCTGATTGAATCTTCGTGCCATCGCCTGCACCATAATCCGCACGCTTTGTAAGCGTAGAGGGATATTTCACCGTATACATAAACCTCGAGTTATTATAGGTCTTATATTTTACACTTTCTGCTTTTACTTCAGGAGAGATAATACCTATCATAACTGCCATCACTGCAAAAATACATGTTACCTTTCTCATAATCGCTTTCATGATAATGACCTCCTTTACTTTCTCATATTTTACTGCTTTTGCTCATTTCTTTCCCCAAATCCACAACATCATATACCATCAGCTTATTATAGTACAACAGGAAATATTAATCAATCAGCAAAATCGACAAAATTAATAAATACCCGTCATACAATTTGGCAGATAATGCAGATGTTCTCATATATGATATCGCCAGAAAGCCGGAAAAGTTTACGTTGCGGGCTAAAAAAGTCCTGTGACCAGGTGGGTCGCAAATGCCACGAGCCATGCTACCCCGACCTGAAAGATGACGACAAACAAAGCCCATTTTTTATTCAGTTCCTTCGCCACCGTGGATACTGCTGCCACGCACGGAGTATACAAAAGGGTAAATACAAGAAACGTAAATGCTGTCGCCGGAGAAAACACTCCGGAAAGTACTTCCGGCAGCATCGCTGTCGTCGTTCCCATAAGAACAGCCGCCGTGCTTACCACTGCCTCCTTGGCTGTAAAACCGGCCACAAGAGAAGTACACATCCTCCAATCCGTGATGCCAAGCGGTGCAAAAACCGGGGTAAGAAGCCGGCCGATATAGGCGAGCATGCTCTCGGAACTGTCTGAAACTACATTAAATCTAATATCAAAGGTCTGTAAAAACCATATAATGATCGAGGCAAGAAAAATGATCGTAAATGCTTTTGTAATAAAATCCTTCGCCTTATGCCATAAAAGCATTCCCACACTTCTGGCAGACGGCAGACGGTAATTCGGAAGTTCCATCACAAACGGAACCGGTTTACCACGAAACAGCGTCTTCCGGAACACCAGTCCGCACAACACCCCCACAAAAATGCCGATCACATACATGCTGATCATGACAAGCCCCCGGTGATGTGGAAAGAAAGTAAGTGTAAAGATACCATAAATCGGCAATTTTGCACTGCAGCTCATAAAAGGCGTGAGCAATATCGTCATCTTCCGGTCCCGCTCACTTGAAAGCGTCCTCGCAGACATGACCGCCGGAACCGTACATCCGAACCCGATCAGCATCGGCACAAAACTCCGCCCGGAGAGCCCGATCTTCCTCAAAAGCTTATCCATCACAAACGCCACCCTGGCCATATAACCGCTATCCTCCAGAATGGAAAGGAAGAAAAATAAGATAACGATGATGGGTACAAAAGACAGGACGCTCCCCACCCCGGTGATCACTCCGTTTACAACAAGAGATCGCACCACAGGATTAATCCCCCACCTGGTCAGGCCGTCCTCTGCCACACTGCTGACCACATCGATCCCATCCGAGAGACGATCGGAAAGCCAGCCGCCAAAGGTACCAAATGTCAAAGCAAAGATAGCAAACATGATACACAAAAAAAGCGGTATCGCCAGATACTTATTCGTAAGCACCCGGTCGATTTTCACGCTCCTTGAATGCTGGAGGCTCTCTTTCGGCCTTACAACTGCATCCTGAACAACCTTTCCGATAAAGGTATAACGCATATCTGCGATCGCAGCCTTCCGGTCAGTGTCCATTTCACTCTCCATCTCAGTGACACTGTGTTCGATCATATCGATTTCATTTTCTGAAAGTTCCAATGCTTTAAGAAGGGGCTCATCCCGCTCTACAAGCTTAGACGCCACGAACGGGGCGGGGATCCCGATCCTCTCGGCATGATCCTCTACCAAATGTGCCACAGCGTGCAGCGTCCTGTGGACAGGGCCGGAGCAAAAATCCTGCCGTTTCGGTTTTTTCCGGTTTCTCGCCGTCACAAGCACCGTCTCAATCAGCTCGTCCACCCCTTCATTTTTACTGGCTGAGATCGGAACGACCGGAACACCAAGCTCCTCCTTTAAAAGATTTACCTTGATCGTCCCCCCATTTGCACGAACCTCATCCATCATATTCAGCGCGATCACCATCGGAATGTCTAACTGCAAAAGCTGCAGGGTAAGATAAAAATTTCTCTCAATATTTGTCGCATCAATAATATTAATAATGCCGTCCGGATGTTCCTTGGTCAGAAAATCCCTCGTAACGATTTCCTCCTGGGTATACGGTGACAGAGAATAAATCCCCGGCAGATCCACTACTTCATCTTCGGTTCCGCGTATCTTTCCTGCCTTGCTGTCCACAGTGACCCCGGGGAAATTTCCTACGTGCTGGTTCGATCCGGTCAACTGGTTAAAAAGTGTCGTTTTTCCTGAGTTCTGGTTTCCTGCTAAAGCAAACTTCATGATTTTTCCTCGATTTCTATCATCTTTGCATCATCAATACGTAAGGTCAGTTCATATCCTCTCAGCGTAATTTCAATCGGGTCTCCCATCGGTGCCACTTTCCTTACCATAACCTCTGTCCTCGGCGTGAGCCCCATATCGAGCAGGCGGTCCCTGAGCGCCCCCTGTCCGTTCACCGCTGTTATCTTCGCTTCTCTTCCTATTTTAAGTTCATCTAATGTCATTTTCCTGTCACCTTGCCTTCCACTTAAAGCTGATCTGAAATCTCCCCTAAAAACCGGGATGGTTCCGCCTCTTTGTGAAACCTCTGTTTTGTGTATGATAGATGTAAATGATCCCTTGCCCGTGTCATCGCAACATATAAAAGCCTTCGTTCCTCCTCCAGATTTCCGTCCTCCACCGATTTCTGGTACGGGACTGTGCCCTCATTGACGTCCGGAATAAATACGGCGTCAAACTCCAGTCCTTTCGAACCATGCATCGTCATGAGCGCCACACCGGGATCCTTCTTCTCCCCGTGTCCTCTCTTTTTCTGCTCCTCTAACTGCTTTGCATAATCCTCAATATGGGAAAACCACTCCTCTGTAGACGAATATCCCGCCGCATCCTCTTTCAGCTCGTCCACGATGTCTTCCCAGTCTTTTATATTCACATTCCGCTCTGCGCCATATTCACTTAGAAACCCATGGTATCCGATTCCATGGTAAATATGATCGATAGCGCTGTAGGGAGTCATCTGTTTCAGGGCATGCAGATCATTCTGGAGCGTGTTGATCCGCTCGCACATATAAGGTTTGTCCCTGTAATATTCGTACAATTCCCCAAAAGATATCGTTTCCCCATAAAAAGCAGAACGGCTCAAATACCGCTTCGGACGGTTGGCGATCTTTAAAAACGCCTGACGGCTCCGGTCGCCGTGAGCCATCCTCATATAAGTAAGGATATCTTTCGCCACCCAGTGTTCAAAAATGTTCTGAACATTATCTTTCATAACAAATGGAATATTATATTCCATAAACTTTCTCGAAAAAAGCGTCATCTGTCTGGCTGTGCGAAACAGGATCGCCATTTCCTCAAAAGCAATTCCCTGTTCATGATATTCCTGTATTTTCGTAAGAACTGCCTCTGCCTGAGCCGCCGGATCCGGGTACTCTGCCACATGAACCATATCCCCTCTCCCCTTGTGCGCTGTCAGCTTCTTTTTATATCTTTTCTTATTATGGCAGATCAGCATGGAAGCGGCTTTAAGGATCTGGCTGGTACAACGGTAATTGCCGCCCACTGTCACCTGCGACAGATTTTTATATTCTCTGGGAAATGCAAGCATGATATCCGGCCTCGCCCCCCGGAACCCATAGATCGACTGATCGTCATCCCCGACGATGAACAGATTGTCATCCGGGCGGGCAAGCATTTTAATATTCTCGTACTGGAGGCGGTTGATATCCTGAAATTCATCGATGAGGATATGCGTAAACCGTTTCTGCCATCTGGCAAGTATATCCGGGCGGGCCCGGAACAATTCATACGTATACATCACCATATCGTCAAAATCCAGACAGTGGTTTTTCTGAACCCTGCTCTGATACCCCCGATAAATCTGCCGGAAGATCTCCTCCGGACAGCTTGCGGAATAATAGTGCTCAATGTCTGTTCCGTCACCTTTGACCCGGCTGATCTCTTTTTCGATCTCATCGAGAAACTCTTTCCGGTCTTCGATGTCATCATACTCCGTCTCGAAAAGCGCCTCCTCCATAAAACGGTATTTTAGTTTTGGCGTCACAATATCTTTCGCCGAATAATGATATGCCGTCTTAAGGATCTGAAAAAACAGGGAGTGAAACGTACCAAACCGCACCGGAAGCTGCCTGCTCCCTGTGATCATCTCAAACCGCTCTCTCATCTCCACAGAAGCCGCTTTTGAGAATGTCACGACAAGGATCTGAGCCGGATTCACCCCATCTCTCTCGATCAGGTTTTTCACACGGTGGGTGATCACCGTCGTCTTTCCCGCTCCCGGCCCCGCCAGAACCATCATCGGCCCTTTTCCATGTCCAACAGCCTTCTTTTGTTCGTCACTGAGCTTCATTCAGTAATTCGATTCCCTTTCTGATCCGCTTTAATGATTCCTCTTTCCCGAGGATCTCCATGATCTCATAAGCGCCTCCCGGCGTCATCTGTTTTCCGGAAACAGCAGTACGCAACGGCCAGAGCGCCTGTCCGTTTTTGCAGCCCTTCTGTGCCACATAATCCATCGCTGTCTTCTCGATCCCGGCAATCGAATAGTCCTCAAGTTCTTCATACAACGGCAGCAATTCCTGAAGTACTTCCAGAGAATTTTCCGAATTTGTCTTCATTTTTTTATGGGTATACATCGCCGTATCATATTCGGGAAGTTCCTCAAAAAAATCTATCTTTTCCGTGATATCCGGGAATACCTCGATCCGTGTCTTGACAAGGTCGGCAATCTTTTTCAGATCCAGATCTTTTTTCACAGTCTCCCGGATCACCGGAAGCGCGCGCTCATAATAAGCCTCATCATCCATCGCCTTGATGTATTCCCCATTCATCCAGCGGAGTTTTACAATATCAAACACGGCCGGCGATTTACTGATCCGCTTATAGTCAAATGCCTGTATCAGTTCTTTCAAAGAAAAGATTTCCTTCGTCTTTCCGTCCTCTGTGACGTCCTCTTCCGATGGGCTCCAGCCGAGGAGCGCCACATAATTAACGACTGCCTCGGGCACAAATCCGAGCTCCATCAAATCCTCAAACGAAGCATCGCCCCGCCGTTTCGCCAACTTTTTATGGGTCTCATCTGTAATGGTCGGACAGTGTACATATACCGGAATTTCCCACCCGAACGCCTCATAGAGACGATTATATTTGGGCGCACTGGACAGATACTCATTTCCACGGACCACATGGGTGATCTCCATCAAATGGTCGTCCACAACATTTGCAAAATTATATGTCGGATATCCATCCGCCTTGATCAGCACCATATCATCAAGTTCTTCATTTGGCGCCGTAATCTTTCCATAAATCACATCATCAAAAGAGGTCTCTCCCTCTGTCGGATTATTCTGACGGATCACATACGGCATACCTGCAGCCAGTTTTTCCTCAACCTCTTCTTTGGATAATTTCAGACAGTGCTTGTCATATTTAGCGGCCGACTCGCCTCTTGCTTCTGCGTCTTTGTGAAGTTTCTCGAGCCGCTCTTTGGTACAGAAACAATAATATGCCTCTCCCTTTTCTACAAGCTGTCTGGCATAATCCAGATACATTCCGGACTTCATCCTCTCACTCTGGATATACGGTCCGTAACCGCCGTCTTTATCCGGCCCCTCATCATGCTCAAGTCCGGCTTCCTTCATCGTCTTATATATCAAATCTAACGCGCCTTCCACGAATCGCTCCTGATCCGTATCCTCAATGCGCAGAAGAAAATCTCCTTCTTCATGTTTTGCAATAAGATATGCATACAATGCGGTTCTCAAATTTCCTACATGCATCCGTCCCGTCGGACTTGGTGCAAATCTCGTTCTGATCTTTTTCATTTTTTCCATTCCTTTCACATAAATAGGCAACAGACACCACATCTATTATAAGTTGTGATGTCCGTTTTGTAAAGGTATTTTCCCTGTTTGCAAAATCACCCACGACCTACGCTAACGCTCCTTCTTTGATCAACATAAGCAACACCTGAACGACCTGTTTGTTCAACTGTGTTCCTGCCACCCGTTCTAACTCAGCCACAATATCCTCCTGTTTCATCTGTTCCCGGTATGGTCTGGTAGAATTCATTGCATCAAATGTATCTGCAACAGCGATAATCTGGGCGATCTGTGGAATTTCCCCACCCTTGATTCCAAATGGATATCCTTTTCCATCAATCCGTTCATGATGATAACCAGCGCCAATGGCCAGTTCCGGCAAAATTTCAATCTCTTTCAGAATATCATAGCCGTTCATAGAATGTTGCTTCATGATAACAAATTCCTCCTCACTGAGCCTGCCTGGTTTATTGAGAATCTCATCCGGAATTGTAATCTTTCCAATATCATGTAACAGACCAATATTGTAGATCTGATCAATTTGCACCTTATCACACCCCATTTTTTCTGCAATCATTTTTGCGTATTTCGCTACCCGGAAAGAATGCCCGTTCGTGTATTTATCCTTCAAGTCAATACTCTTTGCAAACGCATGAATCATCTGATCAATAAAAATCCTGTTTTCCTCCTGCTTTTTCATCAATTTAGCTGTCTTGTAACGGGTATACAAGCGGACACAGAATAACAATAAAACGATAGCGGCCACTGCAAGCACCACCCAAAACTGCCATAATTCATAAAAAGCCTTTTCTTTTATCAACGTAACTGCAATCGTATTTTCCTCTTCCCCGGTCATCGCATTGATGACAGAAAGATGAAATATATATTTTCCACTGTCCAGATTCGTATAACTGACAGGCTGCATTTCCTGCTTAGACATAGATATTTTCGTATCATCAAATCCCTCAAGATAATAATTAAGCCTTGGATTCTGCAATGAATAAGTAAGTGCATAACCATATATCGTCAAACGCCGGCAGTTGGACGGAATCATGACTGTCCCATTATTGTTAAGATTTATCCTCTGGTTATCCACCTCTATAAACGGAACAACTAACCGCACTTTTTCGCTCATTTGTTTCGTTTGATCAATATTGATACTGCTCACACCGAGTACCCCTGAAATATATAAAGTCCCATCATCAGACAGGTGACTTCTGGAATTCGCAGTTGCAACACTGGGAAGACCACTTTTCATATCATAAAAAGAATATTCCAGTTCTTCATCCATCATCATCTGTTTCTTATTCACCACATAAATTCCATTACTGCTTAAAATCCAAAGACCACCTGTACTGTCAAAATATAAATCAAAATTATTTGAATAAGGAAAATTTGATAATGTTTTTATTTTTCCCTCCTGCATAACAGAAATCGAATTACTTGTAATGATCCAGTAAGTGGATTGTTCCGGATCCTTTTTGATCCTCAGGATAATTTCAGATTTCAAGCCATCCCCTACTCCCAGTCTTGTCACCCTGCCATCTTTCAGGACATAAATGCCGCCACCATCACTTCCCAGATAAATTTCACCGTCATCGCCTTCACAAATACTTAAAATCTCAGTATTGATAATTCCATCACTTTCATCATAATCATCCGTGATTTCTCCTTTTTCAATCAAATTGATTCCCCCGCTATTTGCTACAACGATTGTTCCATCCGATAATTCTACAACATCACGTACCCGGTTGGATTTCAAACCCGAAGCTTCATTATAGATAGTATATGTTCCATCCTCCCGATAGCATATTAATCCCTTTTCACTATAGGTACAAAGCCACAAATTCCCTGCAGAGTCCTCTTTGATACAACGGATTCGCATTCCATCCAGTAATTTTGTAAGTTTTGTCTTCTTCTGCTTATAATTCTGATCCAGCACATACAACCCGGTATCCGCACCTATATATAAATCCTCCTTGTACATACATGTCGTATTCACGACCGATGTCTCTAAACCGCCAAGAAGATTGATATTTGTAAACGGACTTCCTACGATTTTCATAACACCCTGCCGGGAAGAAACAAACCACAAATTCTCCTCACTGTCCATCATCATTTCATCCACAGAATTGTTCATTGGGATATTTTTAAGTTCCATATATTGCTTTTCTGTATTCAGATATCCAATCCCATTATCGGCACAGAGCCAGACCAAACCATCCGGCGCTGGATAAATTGCATTAATATTCACCTGCGGATGAACCGGAAATGTCTCATAGTCTTTCATCCCATTCAGCATATTTCCCCTTATGACACTAGATTCTTCTGTCCCCAGATAGACCTGGCCTTTTTCACCCGGATCGGGACAGATACAGGATACCACACCAATCCCAAGTTCCTGCCCGCTGTAAAATGCCGTCACTTTGAGATTCTCCATGCAAAAAAAGGCACCATCTAATATATTTCCATAAACGATACCATCCCCATCCGACTTTATCTCACAGACATATTTCTTATCAATCTGCGAATCCTCCAAAATATGTAATTTATCTTTATTGTCAATATAAGCCAGTCCCTGTGTTGTGGCAAGGATGATATTACCTGTTCCATCTTCCGTAATGGATCGGACAGAAAGAGAAGTCAGCCCCTCTTCTCTTCCAAAAAACCGAAATTCCCCATCCTCATACATAACGGCACCATTATCATTTGTCCCAATCCACAAACGGTCTCTGGAATCTACATACAAACTCATCACGCTTGTAATACCTGTCGAAGAGTCATAGCGGTAAAAATCATTTCCATCATACCGTATCAGACCACTATAACCGCCAATCCAGATAAAACCATCTCCAGTCTGTGCGACAGCGTTTGCTTCTGAAGTAGCGAGTCCATTGCTGTTATCATAAAGTACCGATGAATATCCCGCCCCCTGTCCTGTGATATCGAATTCTTTAGCATACGTCATACTCACAGAAGAAAAAACAAAAAGAAGAAAAAACAGTGGCAGTAAACATAATCTCAATCCGTATTTTTTCTGAACCATAATGCCTCCTTCTAAACACCCTGATCATTTTTCCTTATTTTAATAAATTTTTCCACTGATTTCAACACAATTTTCCCGTTTTTTATCCCTCCTATGTACGCTTACAAAAAAAACCACACAGATCAACGCAGAAATCAGCGAACCAAGCGGGGCTGCCCACCCCATCGGATACAACGATCCCGGAAAATAAACAGAAGCAAAATACGCTCCCGGAACCCTCATGAGAACGATCGATGCAATATTATGTATAAACGAAATATAAGATTTTCCTCTTCCACAAAAATATCCACTGAAACAAAAATGGATCCCGGCAAACAGACAATCAAAAGAATAAGATCTCAGATACTGGCATCCCGCCTCAAGGATCTCCGTCTCCCGGTTAAATAATCCCACCAGGCCCTGCGGATAGATCTGGCAGAAACCAGAAAGAACCACTCCACTCGCCACTGCGATCATCAAAGAATAAACCAGTGTCCGATCTGCTCTCTGACGCTTGCCCGCACCGATATTTTGTGCCGTAATCGCTGAAACCGCCGAGAGCAGGGCCGATGGCACTAAAAACAAAAAGCTGATGATCTTTTCCACCACTCCAACTGCAGTGGCTGCCACAAGCCCCCGGCTGTTTGCGATCATCGTAATCGCCAGGAACGCCACCTGGATCAAACCATCCTGAACAGCCACCGGTGATCCCACCGTAAGCATCTGCCGGATCAATCCGGTATCCGGAACAAAATCTTTTTTAGAAATTGAAAAAACTGCTTTGCGTTTCCTGATGACGATAAAAGCAATAACAGAACTGAACGCCTGTGACAGTACCGTCCCGAGCGCCGCTCCGGCAGCGCCAAATCCCATCCCTCCGATAAAGGCATAATCAAGCACAATATTTATAACACAGGCAACCGCCACAAAATACATCGGCGTCCTGGAATCGCCCATCCCGCGGAAAATACTGCTGATCACATTATAGGCCACGATAAACGGAATCCCAAGGAAGCAGATGACAAGATAACGAAACGTATCCGAAAATGCTTCTCCCGGAGTACGCATCAGTGATGTGATCCCGTCCGCAAAGCAAAGCAGCAGAATCATCAGTATAATAGAAAAAACACCAAATAAAATCACACTGTTCCCTATAATGCCCGACGCTCTTTTCCGGTCTCCTGCACCAACAGCATTCCCCAAAACCACCGTAGTCCCCATGGCCAGACCGATCAGGACCACCGTAATCATATGCATGATCTGGCTTCCGACAGAGACCGCTGTGATCGATGCCGCACCATTAAACTGCCCGGTTATGTACAGATCTGCCATTCCATAAAATGCCTGCAAAAAGCTGGCGATAAAATATGGTATGGCAAAGCGTATCAATGTTTTGCCAATGTTTCCTTCTGTTAAAGTTCCCTGCACTTTTATACTCATACTCCGAGCCTCCTTGCGAACAGCGGTTTTCTGCCTTGATGGAAAATCATACGATCTGCTCCATGAAAAAATGAAACGCCACAGGCAACGTATATCTCTGACGAAGTTCATCCTTAGCCACAAACATGAGCCCGTCCTCCAGACCCTTCATATCACCGGCTTCCCTGAACTTCACATACACCCCCTGCATGTGCCACTCCACGTGCGAAAAAATATGTTTGGCCTCCCCCATGGAAATAATTTTTTCCGGGCTTGCTCCTGTCTGCTTAAGCATCTCTTTCACGTCATCTGCCGTCTTCTTTTCTCCGAGGGAGGGAAACTCATACAGGCCCGCAAGAAGCCCTTTCTCCGGACGCCTGCTGATTCCGATCTTTCCCTCACATTCAATCACAAAAATCGTCCGCTCCTCAATGCGTCTCGGCTTTTTTTCTGCCTTTTTCGGGTACTCCTCCTGACAGCCCGATGCCCTCGCCCGGCAATTCCCTCTTAATGGGCATCTTTCACAAAGGGGTGTTCCATTCGGAATACAGACTACCTCGCCCAGTTCCATGATCGCCTGGTTAAAATCACCGGGCCGCTCCGGCATCACCTCTGACAGCATACCCTCCACCTTCCTGCGGACAGACATTTTGGCGATGTCATCATCACATTTCAAATATCTCATGACCACACGGAGAACATTTCCATCCACAGCAGGCACTTTGATCCCATAAGCGATCGAAGCGATCGCTCCCGCCGTATACGGACCGATACCAGGCAACGACAACAGTTCCTCATAATCCGCCGGCAGTTTCGCGCCATACTTCTCCACAAGGATCTCCGCCGCCTTTTTCAGATTTCTTGCCCGGTTATAATACCCAAGCCCTTCCCACAATTTCATCAACCGTTCTTCTTTGACTGCCGCAAGACTTTCGATATCAGGAAGTTCCCCTGTGAAACGCACAAAATAATCTTTTGCAGCCTCAATGCGTGTCTGCTGCAGCATAATTTCAGATATCCATGTATAATACGGATCAAAATGATCCCGCCATATCATTTCCCGCTTATTCACATCATACCACTCCAACAGCGGAATGGAAAAATGCTCTTTATCGATCTTATGCATAAAAATCCTCATTTCAAAAAATGTTATTTTCAACCATATTCTAACACAAAACAAGTCACTTATCTATTTGAACTTTTCTTTTACCAGAAATTATGATAAAATGAGCGCATAAGCACGAACGCAGACTTTTAAGAATACATAGAAAAAGGAGAACAACGATATGGCTTTTTTTAAAAAATTTTTTGGAGAATTTAAGCAATTTGCACTTCGTGGAAATGTCATGGATCTGGCGATCGGTGTCATCATCGGTGCCGCCTTCCAGGCGATCATCAACTCACTCGTAAATGACGTACTGTCTCCAATCATCGGACTTGTCGCACAGACAGACCTGAGCTATCTTGTACTGAATCTCAACGGAGTAGATATTAAGTACGGTGCTTTTTTGACCGCTGTCATAAACTTTATCATCATGGTATTTGTCATATTCCTTCTCGTAAAAGGAATGAATGCCCTTGCAAATCTCGGAAGACATAAAGAAGAGGCTAAACCTGCACCAACCACAAAAAAATGTCCCTACTGTCTGAGCGAAATTGATATCAACGCCACAAGATGTCCTCACTGTACTTCAGCGCTTGCCGATGATGTTTCCGAAACATCTGACGCTGCTGCCTCTGCGGAAACTACGGAAACTAACAACACCACAGATCCCAGCTGATCAAAATGGCGCTTTTGCGGAGGAATGCGAGCAACTATGAAACACTATTTACACGGTATAAAAAAAGGATTTCCTATTTTCCTCGGATATCTTCCTGTCTCATTTACGTTCGGATTCATGGCAGTTTCCGGAGGGCTTCCTGTCTGGATCGCTGTTTTGATATCCGTGACAAACCTGACTTCGGCCGGACAATTTGCGGGGACAAATTTAATCTTTTCACAGGCGGGATACTTTGAGCTGGCACTGACCACATTTATCATCAATCTGCGGTATTCCCTGATGTCCCTGTCTTTATCACAAAAAATCGACCACAGGATTCCCATATGGAAACGCCTTATTTTTTCGTTTGGTATTACCGATGAGACTTTTGTGGTGGCTTCTATGGAACCGGGAAAATTATCCGCCGGCTATCTTCTGGGGCTTATGACTCTCCCTTTCATCGGCTGGTCTGCCGGAACCTTTCTTGGCGGCACCATTTCTACCCTGCTGCCCCTCACCCTGCAAAATGCGATGGGAATCGGCCTCTATGCTATGTTCATTGCGCTGATCATTCCGGCTTCAAGGGAAAAAAGAGAAGTTTGTTTTGTCGTGATCCTGGCTGTTGTTTTTACCTGTATCTTAAAATACGCACCCGTATTACGCAATATTTCCTCCGGCTTCCGTGTCATTTTGGCCACAATCTTAGCCGCCGGTTCTGGCGCTTTTCTATTTCCGGATCATGGGAATCAAGAGAAAGGGGAAGAAAATGAATCTTAAATATTGTTTATTATGTATACTTGTTATGGCTCTTGTCACATATGTTCCAAGAGTCCTGCCGATCACCCTATTCCGGGGAGAGATCCGTTCCCGTTATATCCGCACTTTTTTAGACTACACCCCCTACGCTGTACTGGGTGCGCTTACTTTCCCCGAAATCTTTTACTCCACCGGAAATACACTTTCTTCCATAACCGGGACAGCCGTCGCACTGCTATTAGCTTATTTGAAACGTGGTCTTGTCGTCGTAGCCATAGGCGCTATTCTGGCTGCTTACCTGACGCAGCTTCTTTTCTCATGACATATGCTTTTTAAGTCATGACATACGCTTTGGAGGATTCAGGTGTCAAAAGCCCCTTGTTATAAGAGAGTTGGCAATATGCACAAAAAACAATAAGATGAGCAGCATTATGCACGATGGAGCTGAGACTCAGGAAATCGTGGAAGCCTTTGCTGAACACGATTTCCACACTTGAGGCTCTGCGGAATGATTCGTGCATCCGGCTGCGAAGATATTGTTTTTTGTGCATATTGCCAATACATTAAGAAATAAGGGGCTTTTGACACCCGAATCTTTTTAGGTTATGAATGTGAGTTTGCGATCGCCTTCTCAAAAACATCCCGGATATACGCCTCATCTTCTTTTGACAGCACATAACCCTCTGTGACCGTATCGGTATCCCCCGGTTCAAACAATATACCATCCCCAAAAAAGGCAAATGAATAACTGGCTCCCCATATGTAGTCGGCTGAATTTATTTCCAGGTCATAGTAGATCCTTTTCTCCTGAGAACCACGCTTTTCCTCCGTTTTGGAGTTTGCAACTATGTCCCGCAGCCTTTGCAGATCGATTTCAAGGTCAACCCATTCTCCACTGCCACGCTGGACCTCGGCGGTGTATTCTGTCCTGGATCGATAATATTCAACAACTTTTTCCTTATCTTCCTTTTTTACATAATACATATCAATGCTGTCATGTATCATATATATATCATAACCGGAAGTATTCTCTGTTTTTCTCATCTCTGTATAGTAATAATCCTCATCACTATTATTAAAAATCAAATTGGCAGTAAACTCTGTTTTCCGCTCATCCTCACCCCACAAAGAATCATTTTCTAATTCGTCAGCTACCGTAACTAATGTTTCACCGTTATACTCAAACTCATCCTCTAAGCGGTCTGCCTGAACGAAAACTTTATTTTCCAGATTTTCATAATAATGTTTGTCCTCAATCTCCTGAACCCCCATCTGTACTATCCCAATGATCAGAGGTATCTCGGCAAGAGTCCCCATGATAAGAAAAATAATCGCCACAACCTTGGACACCCTGCCAACCTTTTTATTCTTTCTCTTTTTTATAAACCGGACAAGAAAAATAATCGCTGCAATAAGCAGATCGATCGCCCCTGCGATCATAATGATCAGATAGATTCCGATAAAAACAAGCGACATAAATCCCATTTATAAATCCCTCCTCATTCAAAAATTCTCCAGAATCCCCTGAATTCCCTCTCTTTCATAAATATCTTTATAATACCTCACCTCGTCCCGGATCAGGGCGTCGATAACCCGCATCCCAAGCAGTTCCACAGGAGCCTTAGAATCTGTCATCACATATTCTCCCGGCTCATACCGGCTCATTTCTCTCATTATCCTCTGCATCAGAACCGATAGGTCCTCATGAGGTTCCATCCTCGTATTGGACTCAAATACATCCATTGCCCGTTCAGAATCAAAGGCAAACAACATCCGGTTCGTACTGCCTGATACATCGATCGTATAAACATTTTTAAAAACAGTAGAAATCGTGTCGGACAGATACTGGTTTATATTTCCTTCGTCCTCCCCGCGCATATTCATATTTACTGCCATAACGCCGCCCGGATTCAAATGCCCGCTCACAAGCGTAAAAAATTCCACAGAAGACATCTGAAACGGGATCGTGATGTCCTGATAGGCGTCCACCAGGATCACATCGTACTTTTTATCCACTGCATTCAAATACGCCCTCCCATCATATGTCGTCACAGGAATCTCCTCTGGCAGTTTAAAATATTCTCTCGCAAGCCTTGTGATCTTCTCGTCGATCTCCACACCCTCTGTCCGCACATTATCAAAATAGCGGCTGCACTGGGTGGCAAAAGTTCCCGTCCCCATCCCGAGAACCAGTATTTTCAACTCTTCTTTTTCCCTGACGCCCGCCATAAACGGTGCCGCCATCGCATAATCATAATACATCCCCGTCAGGCCTTCTTGTTTTTCCAGAACCGACTGCACTCCAAACAGTACATTCGTGGACAATATAACACGTTCTTCATCCTCCCTGACCTGAAGATAATTGTATACGGATTCGCCTTCATAGGTAAGTTCGGTCTCCCAAAATGCAAAGCTTCCGGAAGTCCCAAGAATACAACATATAAAAAACAAAACCACACCCACGACAGCTTTCCTGCTTTTCGTTCTCGTACTGATAAAATAGATCAGCGACAATAATAAAAGAATCCCGCCAAAGATCAAAAAGGTCACAGAGGTTCCAACCGAAGGGATCGTCACAAAGGTAGGGACAAACGTCCCGATGATACTTCCGATCGTATTAAAAGCATTTAACATCCCCACCGTCTTCCCACTGTCATTCAGGCTCTGCACTGTATATTTGACAAGGGAGGGCGTAACGGTTCCAAGCAAAAACAACGGAAATACAAAAATGACCATGCATGCCGCAAAAGCCGCCACAATAAGAAAATTACTGCTGACTGAAAAAACAAGCAATGCAGAAATCCCAAGGATGATGTATTTTCCCACGACAGGGATCGCCCCGATCCAGACCGCCGCTATTATGATCCTGCCGTACAGCTTGTCCGGATTTGGATTTTTATCTGCCATCCTTCCACCATATATATTTCCCAGCGCCATTGCGATCATGATCGTTCCGATGATGATCGTCCAGACGATCTGCGATGAACTAAAATACGGCGCAAGCAGCCTGCTCGCCCCCAGTTCTACCGCCATGACAGACATCCCGGCAAAAAACTCCGTCACATACAGATAAATTTTATTTTTTGAGATCAATTTTTTCCCGCCTTTCCCGATGCACAAACCGTTCAGGCAGTGCCGGTTAAATCCCGTTTAGCACTGCCTGTCCGCATTGGACTCATTGATATCATTTCTATTTTAAAGGATAGCGGCAAATTTATCAACCTCTTAGCCAGGCACGGAAATCAATTTTTAGCAATACGATTATTATAAAGAACTGATGAAACTCCATACAGCAATGGCTATACTTTCTGATGAAGACCGTATAAACGTGTCGGTCCTTAGGCTGCGTATAAGGTGCGTGCACCTTGCAGCCTTTGTACCGTTACATGTTTATTCAGCGGGAGCGGGTCTGAATCAGAAAGTATAGCCATTGCTGTATAGCGTTCACTATTTTATAAAAATGTGATTGCTAAAAATTGATTTCCATGCCCGGCTAACTCACATCCCTACGCCTGACGACCGCTGTGGATATGCTGATACAGACTCCAAAAACACCAAAAGCCAATACCGCCCCCACTGCCAGAAGCACAGCTCTGTTCTGACTGATAAAATGAACCACATTCTCGATCTCTTTGTCATGATCTGTCAATGCTTCAATCACATAGTTCGTGGCAAAGAAAAATAAAAATGCAGGAATAACTCTTACAATGTTAAGCCACTGCTCGCCTTTTCCGCGTCCGGCTACATAAAATATGATAAACTGCAGAGAGCCAATAATAATGCTGGCAAGAATGATCGCCACACTAATGTATACATCTCCACCTTGCATGATCCGATGCCCTACTGCCACTCCTGCAGCACAGGCAACAAAACCAAATGCCGCAAATAGCAGAAGCATAGCGAGAAAACAGGTATATCTGCCCGCCACTTTATCTCTTTCATTTCCCGGGAGCAGATGTATAAACGAAGACATATTTTTCGTTTCCAGAAGAAATGGCGTCGTTGAAACGATCATAACACCAAAGCACAAATAGGATATGACAAAGAGCATGTCACCGGACGACATCCCAAGCACGACCGCAAGCAGCGGAAACCCAATAAGAAATACCTTTTGGCTCTTCATGAGCCTTGCATCAACCATCAAAAATTTAAGCCAGTTCATCGTATCCCTCCTTTTCTCTCCTCGCATCCCGCTGATACGCCACCACGATCTGATTTACCGTAGCCTTTTCAATAAAAATTCCCTGGGACAAGCCTACTGCTTTTTCCACCGGAAGGATGCCCTGAAAACCAAATTCCGATTTTGACAAGCCGATAACCCCTTTGTCCTCAATTTCCTTAAAATCTTCCATGCCGCCTTTCACCATAACATAGTTTTCCAAAAGCTCATCCTTCGTCTCACAAAAGATCTTTTTCCCATCCTCGATCAAAAAAATATAATCTGCAATCTGTTCGAGATCCTCCATAATATGGGTTGAAAATAAGACACTGCGTTCCCCGTCCTCGATATACCTTTGCAGCATAGCAAGTATTTCTTCCCTCGTCACCGGATCGAGGCCGCTCGTCGCCTCGTCAAGCAGGAGGATACTGGTGTCCCTTGCCATCACTCCGGCAAACATGAGCTTTATTTTCATTCCCCGTGAAAACTCACCGATTTTTTTATCAACCGGCAGCTTCCACCGTTTTATATACCGGTCAAATTCATTCACATCAAAATCCTCATAAAAACTTTTCATGATCGCCCGCACGTCACGAATCTTAAATTCAGGATAATAATAGGATTCATCCCCAATATAACCGATAGCCGCTTTCACCCGGACCGGAGCCTCCTGCAGCGACATCCCGTCTACACGGATGCTTCCTTCCTCCAGTTTATACAGGCCTGTGATCAGATTGATGCTCGTCGTCTTTCCGGCGCCATTCTGTCCCACGTATCCCATGATATACCCTTTCGGAAGCTTGAAACTGATATCCTGGAGGGAAAATTTCTCAAAATGTTTGCTTACATGATCTACTTCTATTGCATTCGTCATCGTAATCTGTCCTCCACATGTTTTAAAATTTGTTCATCAGACATTTCCAAATACCTGGCATTCTCAATCACCACATCCAGTGCCTCTTCCATTCTTCTCTGATACTGTTCCCTGACGACCGAATTGTTCTTCCCGAGAACGATACTACCCTTTCCCTGTCTCGAGACGATATAACCTTCGCTCTCCAGTTCATTGTAAGCCCTGGTCGTCGTGATCACGCTGACACCGAGTTCTTTCGCCAGGCTGCGGATGGAGGGAAGAACCATTCCTTCCGGAATCTTTCCCGTTTGGATCTGCTCCACGATCTGGTCAAAAATCTGCCGGTAAATCGGAATCTCCGATTGATTTAATAAAATAATCTTCATCGTATTACCTGTTCCTTTTTAAAATACTGTATATACTGTATATGTATCATTATATACAGTTGAGGGGAAATGTCAATATGAAAATGTAAAAAATCTTGTTGTGCGAAATATACCCGGTTCTCTTTGCAACCACCAGTTGCAAAATTTCCATGTCCGGTTGGTGGACTTCTCTCCCAATATGACCTATAATAAAATCAACAACTCCAAAACAAAGCATTTCATATCATATTGGCATTGGAATCATTATGCATGTAAAAATCAGAAAAGAGGTATTGATTATGACGATCGGCGAACGAATTCAGACGCTCCGTATCGAACGGGGGCTAACACAGGAACGTCTGGCAGAAATGCTGGAAATCTCAAGACAATCCGTATCAAAATGGGAACTTGGACAGGCTGTTCCTGATGTAGATAAGATCATCCGGATCAGTGAATTGTTTGATGTTTCCACAGATACGATTCTTATGAGAAATACGGCAAACGAACCAGAAAATCCAAACCCGCTTCATCTGGGAAGCATTTATCTGGTCGTAAAAGATTTTGAGAAATCCGTGCAGTTCTATGAGAAATTTCTAAATACAGATACATCAAACCGTTGTCCGAGTGGAAACAAGTTCATTGAATTTTACATTGATAATAAATGCCTTGCGCTAATGAATGAAAATAATATCAAGGGGCATCATACATTGCCCGAT
Source organism: Lachnospiraceae bacterium (assembly GCA_021770615.1). The sequence continues at coordinate 88,012 of JAETQR010000006.1, forward strand.
AGTCCGTATAAGTTTGTTCAAAACTACTGGGTCGAAGATCTTTTAGCGGAACACAAACGCATCCTTGCACTAAACATCGGCGAAGTTACCGATATTATGGAAGCATACCCCACCTATCATTATTTTCATCTCACAGATCCTGATAATAATATCATCGAAATCACAGGAGGTTATGACATGGAAGAAAACATCTGCCAAAGCTGCGGCATGAAAATGAAACATACGGATTATGGAAAAAATGCTGACGGAAGTCCAAACAAAGAATATTGCAAATACTGCTTTCCGAATGGACAATTCAGTAAAGACGAGACGATGGAAGAAATGATCGAGAGCAATCTGAATTTTCTGGATGAATTCAATGCCGGAGGCGGAACGAATTTTACTGCTGACGAAGCCAGGGCTGAAATGATGAAATATCTTCCTACACTAAAACGTTGGAGAAAATAACTGATACACTGACCTGTTAATTCTCAGCCAAATAACGCAGAGTGAACTTTTATTCTTTGGTCAGTGACAAAAATCGGAGCAACAGGATTTGAACCTGCGACCTCACGGCCCCCAGCCGTGCGCGCTACCAAACTACGCCATGCTCCGTTTTTACACGAATATAAGTATATCACACTTTGGAACATACTACAATTACTTTTTGATAAATGTTGTGACTTAACATGTTAGGAGTGTCTATAATAATGATAGATTTTATTTCTTTGGCCATATATGGCGGGGTGGCAGCTTTGATGATCGGAATCGGAATATCACAGCTTCGAAGCAAAAAACCGGTAGGATTTTATTCAGGAGTAAAACCGCCGCGGGAAGACGAACTGTCCGATGTGGGTGCATGGAATAAAAAACATGGAATAATGTGGATAATTTACGGTGCTATTATTCTGATCGTTTATGCACTTTGTGTGATGATCGGCGATAATATTTATAGTGCGCTTTTTATGTGCGGTGGACTGATCGTTCCGGTTTTTATTATGATGTACTATCACAGGCATTTAGAGAATACGTATCGAAAATAAAAATATGTTCATGGTTACAGACTCTGACATTTGTTTTCCCCCAACCACCTCACAGACTCCCGGAGCGCTTCCACCGTTTTCGTCTCCACAACGCACCGGCATCCATATCTTTTCGCAATTTCCAATCTCTGCAACAGATTAATTTCCCCGGTTCCTAACGTCATATGATCCCTGCTGCCAGCCGCATCATGAATATGGAAATGGCTTAATTCCTTTTCGTGAGCCATAATAAATGCCTCGTCGACATTTTCCACACTATGCGAATGCCCGATATCCCATGTGAGACCAAATACTTTACTCTCCAGCAGATACCCAATCGCTTCCTGTTCATAATTCCGAAACCCATCTGTATTTTCAATGCAAATTTTTATCCCTGAATCACCTGTAACCTCTTCACACATCTCCCGGAATGTCCGGATATCTTCCATATAATTATCTTTGTACTGCTCAAAGAGCTGTACCTTCCGATCCGGCAGGGTAAAATGAACGCCATGGTTCATATGCATGTTCAGGACCGGAGCATGTATTTCCCTGGCGATTCCGATCGTCCGTTTTACTGTTTCCTGATATGCCTTCGCCACGGCACGGTTAAAATCACACACATTCAGGTTCTCATCCAAATGGATCGTAAAATAAATGTCATTTCTCTCCGCCAGTTCCAAAAAACGGCTCGTATCGCATAACTGCTCTGTCTGATAACAAGGCAGGTTCATATTGAGTTCGATAAAATCCAGCCCAAGCTCCCTGCAAAGTGCGGCAGATTCGTCCGGATCCTTATTTTCTATGAGCGTAGGCATCCCAAAAGACAAAGCCATAGCACAACCTCCTTTTATATTAGTCACAATCTTATCTTAACATTCTTCCCATATGGTCACAAGACAGATATTTCCCAAAAACCGAAAAAATCCCTTGAGGTTTTTCACATTTTCGTTATAATATATATTGGGGATAAAGGAGACAAAGCGAACAAAGTTCATTACGTGAACTTTTGGAAACAAGGAGGATTATCATGCCAAAAAGAACCGACATTCACAAAGTACTCATCATAGGCTCAGGCCCGATCATCATCGGGCAGGCGTGTGAGTTTGACTACTCCGGCACTCAGGCCTGTAAGGCTTTGAGAAAACTGGGGTACGAAATCGTACTCGTAAATTCAAACCCTGCCACGATCATGACGGATCCGGAAACTGCCGATGTGACTTACATCGAACCGTTAAACGTAGATCGTCTGGAACAGATCATTGCAAAGGAACGTCCCGATGCACTTTTGCCGAATCTGGGCGGTCAGTCCGGTTTGAACCTGTGTGCAGAATTAAATAAAAATGGAATTCTCGACAAATACAATGTAAAGGTGATCGGCGTGCAGGTCGATGCGATCGAGCGCGGCGAAGACCGTATTGAATTTAAAAAGACCATGGATAAGCTCGGGATCGAGATGGCCCGCAGCGAAGTTGCCTATAGCGTAGAGGAAGCGCTTGGGATCGCTGACAAGCTGGGATATCCGGTCGTACTGCGTCCTGCTTATACGATGGGCGGCGCCGGTGGCGGTCTGGTCTACAACAAAGAAGAATTGAAAACAGTGTGTGCCCGTGGATTACAGGCAAGTCTCGTCGGACAGGTTCTTGTCGAAGAATCGATCCTCGGCTGGGAAGAACTGGAGCTCGAAGTAGTCCGCGACGCAGAAAATAATATTATCACAGTCTGCTTCATCGAAAACATTGATCCGCTTGGTGTACATACTGGAGACTCTTTTTGTTCTGCCCCTATGCTGACGATTTCCGAAGAGTGTCAGAAACGTCTTCAGGAACAGGCATATAAGATCGTTGAATCCGTACAGGTCATCGGTGGAACCAATGTGCAGTTTGCTCATGACCCGGTAAGCGACCGGATCATCGTTATTGAGATCAACCCAAGGACTTCCCGCTCTTCAGCTCTTGCCTCAAAGGCAACCGGTTTCCCGATCGCACTCGTATCTGCGATGCTTGCGACCGGCCTGACATTGAAGGACATTCCTTGTGGGAAATATGGCACACTCGACAAATATGTACCCGATGGTGACTACGTAGTGATCAAATTTGCCCGCTGGGCATTTGAAAAATTTAAAGGTGTTGAGGACAAACTCGGTACGCAGATGCGTGCTGTCGGAGAAGTAATGAGCATCGGTAAGACTTACAAAGAGGCGTTCCAGAAAGCCATCCGGAGCCTTGAGACAGGACGTTACGGACTCGGCCATGCTAAAAATTTTGACTCCATGACAAAAGAGGAACTTCTTCATCTTCTGATCACACCGTCGAGCGAACGCCACTTCATCATGTACGAAGCGTTGCGAAAAGGCGCTACTGTCGACGAAATCTTTGATCTCACAAAAGTAAAAACCTATTTTATCGAACAGATGAAAGAGCTCGTCGAAGAGGAAGAAGAACTTCTAAAATCAAAAGGAAGCATGCCGGCGGATGATCTTCTGATCACTGCGAAAAAGGATGGCTTTTCTGATAAATATATCAGTCAGCTTCTGGAAATCCCGGAAGAAGACATACGAAACCACCGTATTTCACTTGGTGTTGAGGAAGCATGGGAAGGCGTTCATGTCAGCGGCACTGAAAACAGCGCTTATTATTACTCTACATACAATGCACCGGATAAGAACCCGGTAAATACAGACAAACAGAAGATCATGATATTAGGCGGCGGTCCGAACCGGATCGGACAGGGTATCGAATTTGATTACTGCTGTGTACATGCTGCCATTGCCTTGAAAAAACTCGGCTTTGAGACGATCATCGTAAACTGTAACCCTGAGACCGTGTCCACGGACTATGACACCTCAGATAAGTTATATTTTGAACCGTTGACATTGGAAGATGTACTGAGCATTTATAAAAAAGAAAAACCGCTCGGCGTAATTGCCCAGTTTGGCGGCCAGACACCACTTAACCTAGCTGCAGAACTGGAGAAAAACGGTGTCAACATCCTTGGAACATCACCATCTGTCATCGATCTGGCAGAGGATCGTGACCTGTTCCGTGAGATGATGGAAAAATTAGAAATCCCGATGCCGGAATCCGGTATGGCAACTACTGTAGAGGAAGCGATTTCAATCGCAGAAAAGATTGGCTACCCGGTTATGGTCCGCCCTTCTTATGTTCTTGGCGGCCGCGGTATGGAAGTCGTGTATGACAATGAAAGCATGACAGAATATATGAATGCAGCGGTCGGCGTCACACCAGACCGCCCGATCCTTATCGACCGGTTCTTAAACCACGCACTTGAATGCGAGGCAGATGCGATCAGCGATGGAACAAATGCATTTGTACCAGCCGTTATGGAGCACATTGAGCTGGCCGGCGTCCACTCCGGAGATTCTGCCTGCATCATCCCTTCCGTACACATCACACCGGAAAACGTGGAAACGATCAAAGAATATACGAAAAAAATCGCAGAGGAAATGCATGTCAAAGGTTTGATGAACATGCAGTATGCGATTGAAAACGGAAAAGTATATGTACTGGAAGCAAACCCGCGGGCATCCCGTACGGTACCTCTCGTATCAAAGGTCTGCAACATCCGTATGGTACCTCTGGCTACTGACATCATTACAGCAGAATTGACCGGACGTCCATCCCCGATCGCAGATCTGAAAGAACAGGAGATTCCAAACTATGGCGTCAAAGAGGCAGCCTTCCCATTCAACATGTTCCAGGAAGTCGATCCGGTACTCGGACCGGAAATGCGCTCCACAGGTGAAGTTCTCGGACTGTCCCGCTCTTATGGCGAAGCCTTCTTTAAGGCCCAGGAAGCAGTCCAGTCAAAACTTCCGCTGGAGGGAACGGTACTGATCTCCGTCAACGCCAAAGATAAATCAGAAGTCGTAGAAGTGGCAAAGAGTTTCTCCGAAGATGGTTTCAAGGTAATCGCTACCGGCGGTACGTATGACCTGATCCATGAGGCGGGTATCCCGGCTGAAAAAGTAAAGAAACTCTATGAGGGCCGTCCAAACATTCTGGACATGATCACAAACGGGGATATCCAACTGATCATCAACTCTCCGGTCGGAAAGGAAAGCGTCCACGACGACAGCTATCTGCGAAAAGCAGCCATCAAGGCAAAAGTTCCTTACATGACCACGATCGCTGCTGCCAAAGCGACCGCAGACGGCATCCATTACGTAAAAACTCATCAGCGCAGCGAGGTAAAATCATTACAGACACTGCATAGTGAGATCCACGACAAAAAGGGTTGATTGAAAAGCAGAACTTTTCTAATTTTATAAACGGCGGGAGAAAAGCTGACAGGCCCGGTTCAAAACAAACACAAGCAAGCTTGCGAAAAGTTTTGGACCGGGTCTGTCAACGTTTCTTCTGCCCTTACGAAATCGTAAGAATTTAAGCTAAAAATGTAAGCTAAATCTATGGAAGCAAGAATAAATCTGTTCTATAATAATTGTAGATTAGACGAAAGGAGAAAAAAAGTGAAAAAAAAAGTATTTGCTATTCTGGCGATCATGTTGTTCGTTTTAGGTGTATGTTTAAGCAAAAGACCTGCACTATCGGAAAAGTCATCATGAATATATTGATGATCATCATAGCTTCTATTGCGATGGTCTGCTTTTATATAAATATTCACCTGAAACATCTGACCTACTGGGAGGGGCGTCAAATCACGCCCCTCCCGCTTCCTGCCGGATGAACTCTAAAAATTCTCCCTCTGGCAGAGGCTTTGAAAAATAAAATCCCTGTATGTAACTAATCCCAAGTTTTTCCATCGTCGCATATTGTTCTTCTGTTTCGATTCCCTCAGAGACAATATGGAGTTTCAATCCCTGGATCATATGCATCGCCGCATCCATTACATATTTCGCCTTGTCACTGCGAAAATATGACTGGATCATATCTTTATCGAATTTCACGATATCTACCGGCATATCCACAATATAGTTCAGGTTAGAACGTCCCGTCCCAAAATCATCCAGAGAAAATGTCACACCGAATTCACGCAGCTGTTTCATATTCATGAGAAGCATGCGTTTTTCATTCAGACTGGCCGTCTCTGTGATCTCAAGATTGATATTCTTTGGCGAAATCTTATACTTTTTCATGATCCGTATAAAACTCTCTGCCAGATACTCATAGCCACACTGGATCACGGACAGATTCACTTCAATGTAGTCGATCCCATACTGCGCCGGGTTTTCTTTCTGGATAAAATGACATACTTTTTCAAATACCATCTCTCCCAGTTTTACGATCAATCCGGTCTTTTCTGCCACCTCGATAAAATCACCGGGCGGAATTATATTTCCCTCTGCGTCATAAATACGAACCAGCGCTTCAGCCGAAACAAAGCGGTATTTTCTGGTCGAGTAGATTGGTTGAAAAAATACAGCCACCCGGTCTTGTTCCATCGCTTCCACAAGAAGTGCTTCGACTTTCTTTTCTTTTCTGAGCTCTGTAATGATAGTCTCATCCATCACGATAAATTCATTTCCATCCGTATTATTTCCGATGACCCTCTGCGTCATATACTGGAACAGGTTCATAAAATCCTCTGAGCGTTTCACCAGTGCGGTATCCATCAGACAAAACCATTTGGGACTGATCATGCGCATATTTTCTGTTCCCCACGGCTTTTCAAAGCGCTCTGATAAGATCCGATAAACACATTCGAGTTCCTCCCTCTCATAAAACAAAAAAACGATTTCGTCTTCTGTAATACGGAAAACCTTCGGTCCCTGGATCCTGGATATAAACCGGGTAATGTCCATCAGGACGATTTCTTCCGTATCTGCCGGTACATTATCCCCGATCCCCATCGTATATGACATGCAGAGCAGACAAAATTCCGTTCCCTGTTCTAAAAGCTGCCTTGTATACATTAAAAAAGCATTCTGATTAAAAAAACCTGTTTTCCAGTCCAGATTTGCCTCTGGATTCTCTAACCGGAGATAAATAATCACTGTTCCTACTGCGCTGGCATATCCCACCACAAGGAGCGCCTCATTGATAAACTGGATACTGATAAATTCGATCAAGGCACCTAATGTCCAGACACCGATCCATGCCCACATTACCCTGCGCAGTCTTGGTTTGATCGTGTTTTTATGCTTATGCATCAAAAAAAGGAGTAAGAATAAAAATGACGCTGCCAGCACATAAGTAACCGTTGTCGCCGGGCCGTATGTATATGTTTTTGCAGCGCTTTCCGTACATATATAAATCGGAAGAGCCAAAACGCCTACCGTCAGCAATACTCCTGCCAGAAAAAGACTCCGTTGATAAAACCGATAATTTTCCTGACCTGCATATATATCGGTGCACACGTAATCAACGCAAAAAATCGCCACCCAGACCAATGAGGCTACATAAACTTTACAACTGGTATGAACAAGAAACTCCGGCAGATTACTCCGATAAGTAAGAACCACCATCGAAAGAATATCGAGAGCCAGACTCAAAAAAGTAACTCTCCAGATATTCACAAATGCGCGTTCTGTATATAGATGTATTTTTTTCTGATTGCTGTGGAAATATAATATAACGATCATCAGCACAACTCCACAGCATTGTGCAAGAATATTCATAATCTTACCCTCCTTACGGAAGCTTCAGAGAAAGCTCCCCGCCATACGCCCCATTTTCCATTCAGAATCCCCTTTCATAATTTAGAAACCAAAGTATTTAGCAATCTCTTCCACCGTTTCATCGACCGTGGTTTCATCTCCCCGGATGATCTGCTTTGCCCCAAACTCTTCCAACATCTGCTGCTCATCCGGACGATCAGAAAATCCACACTCATCCTCACCATTGATCATGACGATATGGGTAGCGATCGGAATGATCGAATCAACATCAAGCTCCCCTTCACAAAGAATCTTGTCATATATCCTTGACAACTCGATCAGTTCTGACACGACCATCGGGGTAAAATCACGCAAAACCTCCTTCTCCCGTTGTCTAATGTCCTCTGGCTCCTCTGGTATCTGCTCCTCTGGTATCTGCTCCTCTGGTATCTGCTCCTCCGGTATCTGCTCCTCCGGTGTCTGCTCCTCAGACACTTCACCATGTGGTTCTGTCAATCCCAACAGAAGTTTCTCTTTGATATGCTTGTTCCTGCCATTATCCGTATCATAGACATACAATGAATACTTCTCAGCAAGAACATCCGTCACTGTCGTTCCAACATCTCCCCATATGAAGTAAACATTCTCTAATGTTTGTTTTAATATATGATCATATTTCGCCATTTCCCAGATCCTCGATTCGTATATACTTCTTTTATTCTAACAAATTTTGCCGGACATTCCTAGTATTTTTTTTCCATTTATCGTTTTATTATATAAAATATAGAAAAAAATCATATAAAAAAAAGAAACGATAAATCAAATGTTCATTTTTAACTGATTTATCGTTCCTTTTTTACATTGAAGCTTAGTTTTGTGCAATGACTCCTATTGTCATAGAACTTTTATTTACCGTAATTTAACGCTGCATTAATGACCGCATCAAACGACGGTTTCTTATCTGCGATATCTGCCCCGAAAAGCAATGGTGCATTATTTGGCCTCCATGATGTCGCATCCGTGAGCCCCCAGATCGTGATTGATGAAATATTAGCCCCGTCGGCTTTGGCATCCAGCAGTGTTGTCATGATCTTTGAATACATCTCTGCGTTTGCTTCGTAAACTGCTTCTTTGTCCGCTGCCGATGTTGTGCTTTTAACTTCACCGGTATTTGTGATATCCAGCTCTGTGATCTGAATCTCATAACCCTGCTCTTTGAATTTATCCAGAGCTGTACGAAGCGCTTCCGGTGTTCCGGTAGAATCATTAAAGTGGCACTGCATACCTACTCCCGAGCAGATTTTTCCATACGTATTTACCTCATCTACTTTGTTGATATTATTGATCAGTTCAATGATCTGATCTGTAATCTTGGGTTCGTAAGTATTATAATCATTGTAGATCAGAGAAATATCCGTACGTTCACATAAAACTCTTTCGGCATTCGCCCATACAAAAGCTTTTTTTACGTATTCACAGTCTGTCTTCATCTCTTTACCAAATGAATATTTCCACCAGTTTTCATTGTCCTTCGACTCATTCGACATATGTGTATACTCATTTACAACGTCATAAGCCGCAATCGCATCAGCATACGGACTTGTGAGGAAATACCGGAACATGGTACGGATAAAGAGTTCCTCACGCACCAGCATAACATCTTTATCCACATAATCCGAAGTCCTGTCGTATTTTTCACAGAAAAAGGCCTCCGGCATCTGCTGATGCCAGATCGGAGCATGCATACGAAGCTTGATACCGTTATCGTGACAGATCTTCAATACCTTATCAACCTCTTTCATGTTAAGCTTCGGCACTATCACATTTCCTTCTGCATCCTTATTTTCTGCATAATCCGCATATCCTTCCGGGATAACATATTCTACCCCTTCGGTTATTTCACTGTCTCCTAATTCACTCTGCTTCAAAGTAGCGCCATCACTTCCCAGTAATGCATCTGGTTTCATGGAATTTCCCATTGTTATACTATTAAAGTGATGTTTCACAAAATCTAACGTGGTGTTGTTCACCAGGTCTGCATAGGTAAGCGCCACCCCGACTGTTCCAACATACGGCGCATAGGTGTCTTTAATGCTGGCAAGGGTAAGATCCGGCTCATCCGGTGCGGATGTCCTCGTCAGTGTAACATCATCGATGATAAAATCATACTTGTTTTCTTCGTCAGTGTCACCTTTGGTCTCAAAATAGAGATAGAAACAGTAAAAGCTCGACGGCATGGTAAAGGAGACCGAACCTTTCAGTGCGCTGTCGTCCCCGCTGAAGGTCGTCCACTCATCTGCTTTCATGATCCTGTCTTTATCTGCCGGAAAGTTCCTTCCGATCCAGTCGCTCCCCTCTGTCACCTGATAATATCCGGATACCCTGAATTTTACGGATTTCCCTGCATATTTATCTGGCAGTTTGGCAGAAAAACTCAGTTCATACGTAGCGCCCGGGGTACCGATCCCGGACATATCAAGGGCAGGCCCTTCCCAACCTCTTCTGGTCCTTCCGGTGACCATCAGGGCTTTTCCTGATTTTGCCTCATCGGTGCTGACAACCTTAACAAGAGGAGTCGTCGTTCCATCATCATTTTCCTGTTCTGCACCTCTTCCAAACCATTCTCCCTCACCGCCGTCTCCGACTCCGTCATCAAAATTCCATGTTTTCGTGATGAGCGGATCCGCAACCGGACGGGAACCACTGCTTCCATTAGGATTTACCGGACGTGTCGTCGGTTTTGCGTTTGCCGGATCCTCGGATGTCGTAGGCTGTTCATTTCCGCCCGGTGTCTGAACCGGTGCCTGAGATGGAGCCTGGGACGGTGCCTGTGACGGAGTTCCCGTAGGTGCCGCAGTGATATCCGGTGTCTTCGTCGGCTCCGGTGGAACCACGCCTTTTACCGTTACTTTTGCCTTCAGTGTCACTGCTTTCTTTTTCCCCTTTAAAGTAACCTTGGCAGTAACCGTGGAACTTCCTGCTTTTTTACCGGTCACCGTAAAAGCAGTCTTTCCGTTTTTCTTTACTGTAGCAATTTTTTTCTTACTGCTCGTTACAGTGAGTTTTTTGACCTGTTTTGCTTTTACGTTTTTGATCTTTACTTTTTTGGATTTTTTCACCGTTACGGTGACTTTCTTTGTACTAAGTTTGGGTTTTTTGCTCTTTGCTGCAAAAGCAGACTGAGCATCCATCGCCATACCGCCCTGCACGGCGACAGATAGAGCCAGGGCAAGGGCAATCGTTTTTGCCACTGCCTTTTTCGTGCGTTTTCGCATAAAGATACCTCCTCATTTTCTGGATAAAAAAGTTTTTGTTTTAGAAAAAAGGTGCATACGCATTGATATGCACCTTTTCTTCTACTGTATACTGTACACAAATAATCACAGTATCTTGATCTTACTTTGCATATACGACAGCCACCGCATAAACATCAAAAGGATTTGTATCCTTAGCTGCAATATTGATCGCACTCACCGAAGTACCAATCTCTACTTCATCAGTCTTGACACTTCCATCTGCACCGTAAAATGGGTATTTGTCCGAAGCACCACCTTTTACTACAAGCTGATCTCCTGAAGCTGCAATTATTACAATCTTTTCAACCGTTTTTGTTTCATCAACTTTGATCGCAATTCCGTGATTCCAAGCACCGGATGCTGTTACTGTAAGGGCTTTTACACCAGATTTCGTAACTTTTTCTATTGTAGAAGTACCAAACATTGTAACATCCGTGTCAGAATGCAGATCTACCAGTGTATAGGAACCTTCTTCCAAGCCCTTTTCTTTCAGCAGTGCTTTTACATCCATAACGCTATCGTCTCCGACTACGATATTAAATGTTGTTTCAAGAGCACCTCCGGTATTCAGGGATACCTGAACTTTTACTGATGTTGTCACATAAGCTTTACCCTCTGGCAGTTTATAATCACTCTTCAGTTTAACAGTATACGTATCGTCACCATTATCCTTAACATCTAAAATGGCCTTACTTGCATCATCCTGAACAACCTTCTGGCCGGATACCGTCACGCCATATCCCTCGATTTCTGTCTTAGGTACGGTAATCGTGATCTCCCTGCTCGTATCTTCTGCTTCAATCTTCATCGTATCAACAGATGCTGCTGCTACTGCCTCTGCCCTCTGTGTGTTGTCGATCTTTGTTGTTGAAGTTCCGACATTAGTGCCGGCTTTGTCCTTTTTGGACATTACCTTGATATTGCTGAGCGTGTATTTCGTATTTACGTCATCCTTTGCACCCTGTATATGAAGATAGATACAGAAACGAACCGTATCACCGCTCACTACTTTTTTAAGATCTTTCGCAATAATCGGAAGTTCCTGATCAGCCAGATTGGTTTCTGTCTTGCTTGATCCTGTGCTAATACCCTTATCTTTACCACCATTTACATTGGCAGCACCATCTCCCGGTTTTGCTTCGTTGTAATCCCATGAAAGTCCCTTCATCGGGAAAGTCTCCGGGTCTCCTGCGAGTACGCAGAGACTCTTATAATCACAGTCTTTTCCCGTAGCGTTATAATCAAACTTCACTGCCAGAATATCATCCAGCGTAGCATCTGCCGGAAGCTTATAATCAAAGTAAGTGTACACATGGTCATACGTAGCGTTTGCTGACATTTCCAGAGTAGCCGCTCCGTCTTTTACTTCAAAACTTCTGACAAACTCTTTCATCTCACCAGCAAGCTGGATATTTTTAATCTCTGTTGCCTGGCTCTCTACAACAGGCGTCGGTGTAGACGGAGCCTGCGTCGGATCGCCACTTGTTCCCGGATTTGGATTTTCACTTGTTCCCGGTGCCGGATTACCACTCGTTCCTGGTGCTGGATTACCGCTTGTTCCCGGTGCCGGATTACCGCTCGTTCCTGGTGCTGCTGCACTCGCTGCCGGTGTTGCTGTAGCGGCTGCTGTCGGTGCTACGCTCGGTGCCGGTGTCGGTTTCGCTGCATTCTGGACTTTCACTTTCAGTGTCAGCTTTGTTGCTTTTTTCTTTCCTTTTACCGTAACAGAAGCAGTGATCTTTGCACTTCCTGCTTTCTTACCTGTTACCTTAAAAGCTGTCTTACCGGATTTCTTTACCGTAGCGATCTTTTTCTTACTGCTCTTTACGGTAAGTTTCTTTACCTTGTTCTTCGTTACATTTTTGATCGTTACCTTTTTGGTCTTTCCTTTTACAACTGTTATGGATTTACTGGAAAGCTTGATCTTCTTTGCCGCATCCGCATTCGGAGCTGCTGTCCCAGCCATAGCAACTGTCAAAGCTACTGCCATAACTTTTGCCAAAGTTCTTTTGAGATTCTTTTTCAAAACTCTTACCTCCTACTGTTTTTGTTTGATTTATAGAATTTTAAAAATCCTTTAAACAGAACCCCTCCGCCTCTTCCCATGGGAAGGGCTCTGTTTAATGCTGTATTATATTGGTGTGACAGAGATATCGTCTAACAGGAATACGAATCCGTCTGCGTCATCTGCCACAAAGTTGAATTCCGTTATCTTTCCTGCCGATACATACACTCTGGCACTCACTTCTACCCATGCTCCCTCCGATGTTGACAGATCTGCTGCTCTCGGTACACAGGTATCCGCTACTGCGATATTTTCATATCCTTCATACTGCTCAAATTTTTCATTTTTGAAGGAAGTATTTGTACCGATTATTTTCACAGAACCGGTATCTTGCAAATCTGCTGCTTTTACCCACGCCTTGATCTGGTAACCTACTTCTTCCGTTCCTTCACGGTTATCAATTAAGATCGCCGGCTGTTCTCCGGCAGCTACTTCCATATAGTGTCCGCTGCCCTCGTGGCCTTCGCCCTCCTTTATCTGGGAGGATTCGATATTTACAATCTTATTCGCATCCCCTTCAAAGGACTCTGCATATGGTATGTCGATCGTAGTAAACTTCGGAAGGTCTCCCTGGGGTCTCGGCGTCAGTTTAAAGGAATAGATATAATAATCTCCTGCCACAAACTCATTATTGGTCGCATTTCCGATTGCGATATACTTCGTCTTATTGTAATCACCGGCTGTTGCCTCTGACTTCTTGATCCCGCTCAAAAGGTTTGATTCCGTCTCTTTTGCATTCACACCCTCCGGTGTGCCATCTTCCAGCCTCTCCGATCTCGATCCTCCGTAGAACGGGTAGGTTCCTGCCGATGCCGTCTTCCACCACTCGGAATTTTCAACTGCCATATTTTCCGCCAGCTTTGCATCGAAGAAGTCGAGAGAAAGCTGATCCGGTACAAACCCTACGATCTCATACTTCTGGTATGCGGACAGGTTCACTTCCTCCGGAAGCTTGAAGTAGATCCTCTGGTTCTTATCCGTCAGGTTGAATTTCCAGCACTCCACTCCGTCCGCATCTGTTGTCTTCTCGATCGTCAGGTCTCCCGAAAGCTCTGCATCATACGCCGCCTCCAGATCAAGCACATACGGCTCTGTCGGCAGTGCCAGCTGGCATACCGTGATCGTAATGCTTTTTGTCAGCGCAGGGTTTGATTTCGATGTCGCTGTGATCACAACCGGCACTTCATTCTGCCCGCCAAAGTCGAAATCTTCTGCGACAACCGCTTTTCCTTCTGAGTTCACTGTCACCTGTGCATTATTGGACGTCCATACGAGTTCTTTCTGGGTCGTCTCCTGCGGGGTATAAGCCACGTTCACTGTCGTGTCGCCGCCCGGATAGACTTTGTCCCCGCCTTCCGAAAGGCTCAGGTCAAACCCGGTGATTGGGATCTCTTCCTCCACAAGGGCCACGTTGTCCACATAATAGAACACTTTCAGGCCTTTGGTCGCCCCGGAGTTCAGCTGGGTATCTCCCTTATAGGTCGTACCCATGACCACATCAAACTTACTCTGGTTCAAAAGCGTATTGTCCGCCTCATTGATCCGGCCTGTATTGAACACGAGGTTTCTCGTCGCAAAACCGGCCTTGATGTCATCGGTCTCTGCCATCTTGAACCCGGTCGTACACGAATCAGCGATATAATGCTTGGAGGCATCTTCCATCTGCCATACCGAGGTATGGTAGCTCGGCATGTACTTGCCGTTCTCCTTGCTGGAATTTCCGTTCCCGAGTGTTACAGCCACCTCCTTGTCTGCCCCCTCGGCCATGGAGATCTCTACTCCGAAGCGCAGTGCATGGTCCACGCCGTGTGCCGAAGCCGTCTTGTTATCCGATGTAGCGAACGCATCGGTCGTCTTGATCGCATCGAACTGGTCAAAGTAAGCGTAAAGCTTCTTGTAGTTGACATCCGAATCGTTTCCGATGACACGCCAGTCGGCACGGATCGTCGAGTAGTTCTTCAGCGTCCTTCCCGCTGTAGAGTTTCCGTCAGAATCCTTCAGTTTAGAGAGATCCACGTTGAACACCGGTGCGAAGTCGAAGGCTGCATCCGGCCCGTTCATCTCGACCTTGAGGCACTTGTTCTCCGCATTCTCCGGATCCTGTACAACGGTCATCGTCCCGGCATTCTTACCCCTGGAGGTATACTTTGTCCACACCGTTCCCGGCGCATAGCTCTCGAAGTCCTCGATCATCGTCGACTTTCTCGGGTCAGGTGTCGCCGTCGGCGCCGGTGTCTTGTCGCTCTCAAATCTGGTGACTTTCAGTTTCACCTTTGCCTTTTTGCCGCTTCCGTCCATGGCTGTCGCTGTGATCGTAGCAGTCCCTTCCTTTTTCGTGGAGACTTTGCAGCTTGTACCGACTTTGCTCGCCTCCGGGATGACTGCCACGGAACCCTTGCTGGAGGTCCAGCGGTACTTCCGGTAAGTGGCTTTTTCCGGGGATGTCGATGTCTTAAGTGTTATAAACACGTGACAAAAAGGGGTGTTTTTACATTTATAAGAGTATTTTAATTTCATTATATATTTCAATAAGTATAGTATTGAGGTAAAAAATAACACCCTCTTAAGACATTTCAGAAGGTGTCTGATGAAAATCATTGAAATCCAGCCTGTTAAATGCTAAAATCATAGTAATCTGGCAATACTATTTTAAATCCGCTACAATATAAATCAAAAAAAGAAAGGATTGGGGAATTATGGAAAAGTATATTATCAGTTGTTGCTCTACCGCTGATCTTGACGAAGAACATTTTAAGAAAAGAGAGATCTCCTACATTTGTTTTCATTTTGAGATAGATGGAAAAGAATATCCGGATGACCTGGGGAAATCCATCCCTTTCGACAAATTTTATCAGGCGATGCAGGATGGCGCCCAGACAAAAACTTCACAGATCAACGTTGACGAATTTGAAAAATATTTTGAAACCTTTCTGGAAAAAGGCTATGATATCCTCCATGTTACGCTGTCTTCCGGAATTTCCGGCGTCATTAACTCAGCAAACATTGCCAGAGACATCCTTTCTGAACGTTACCCGGATCAGAAGATCCTGGTCGCCGACTCGCTGGGAGCCTCATCCGGCTACGGTCTCATCATGGATAAACTGGCAGATCTGAGGGATAGCGGAAAGACGATCGATGAAGTGTATGAATGGGTTTGTTCACACCGCCTGAATCTTCATCACTGGTTTTTCTCCACCGACCTGACTTTTTATATCAAGGGTGGACGTATTTCTAAAACTGCAGGAGTTGTCGGAGGGCTTTTAAATATCTGTCCTCTACTAAATATGGATCATCTCGGACGGCTTATCCCAAGATATAAAATACGCACAAAAAAGAAAGTAATCCGTGCCATCGTAGAAAAAATGGAAGAATTTGCAGAAAATGGTACAGAGTATTCAGGAAAATGTTACATCTCCCAGTCAGCATGTTATGAAGATGCGAAGGCAGTCGCAGATCTTGTTGAAGAACGTTTTCCAAATCTAAACGGAAAAGTAGAGATCAACCACATCGGTACCACGATCGGAAGCCATACCGGTCCCGGTACTGTTGCGCTGTTTTTCTGGGGCAGTGAAAGGGTTGACTAAAAAGCCTCCGCAAACTCTTTCCGAAATCTTTTGATCATTCTGCCACCAATACTAAGTACCTCTTCCGTTCCTCTGAGGTATACACATCTTCTTGGAAAGTCGACACTTTGAATATACATTTTATTCACCGCGACTCCATGTGTCGGAACAAGAAATACCGTTCGCTTTACCCGTTTTAAAAAACCGGTTGTCGTCAGGTTTGCTATCTCGATCACATCATGGTCTGCCGTGTGGATGCTTAACACGCCACGCCTGCTGACTACATAGATCACCCTCTCCGGATACACCGGATAACTGATGCCATCACAACGCAGCACGATACACTCCTTCTTCTTTATCTTCTGGTCAGAAACAATAGCTTCCAATGCTTCCATGATCCGCCTGCGGAATATCCTCCCGTCACCGATCGGTTTCTCGATATAATCATAACAATGCACCTGTCTTAAAAGCTGAGGTTCCAGCCCCTGCAATGTCGTCACAAAAATAATCGGCGTCATCTTATAATTACTATTTTCCCGCAGATCGTCTGCAAACTGTATCCCGGAACTATCATTTCTCTCACTGCTCCGCAGTATGATATCTACCAGAAACAGGTCGATCTTATTGTCCATCGCACACAAATAGGCATCTTCCCGTTTTGCAAAATCATATACGTTGATTCCGCTCATGCAGGATTTTACGATCTTAACGAGCATCTTCCTGCATGGCTCGTTATCCTCCAATATCAGAACTTTCATCTTTCACTCCATCTTTCTGAGAATCAATTTTTATGTTCCTGCTGCCTTTTGCGATTATTCACAATGTCCTCTGCGATTTTGAGCATAAGGGCTTTATCCTCCGGTACCGCCGAACGAAACCAATAGAGCAGCGCATTTTCATTTTTTTCTTCGCATATCCAGTCGATTTCCAGAAAATAATCTGAAGATACCTGAAAATATTCTGACATTTTTGCTATAATATCTATCGAAAAAGAAACTTCAGCATTCTCAAATTTGCTGATGTTTTGTTGTGTCATACTAAGCTCTTTGCCAAGTTCTTTTTGTGTCATATTTTTTTGTATCCGGAGCTGTCTCATTTTTTCTCCAACCATACTATTCAGTTCGGACATAATCTACACCTTCCTTTGATACAATTATAGAGTATAAACAGCAGAAAACCCTACATCAGAGTGGAGTATTGTACTCTGATGTAGGGTATTATTCCGAAATAAATTTATTTAATGCATAGATCAGTTTAAAAAATTCTTCTGATCGATATTTAGACAGGCTCTGAATCAGATGATCGATCTCACTTTCGGAAACTCTGTCCGCTTCCATGAGCATATCCATAGAGATATCCAACACGTTGCTGATGCAATATAACGTCCATGCAGAAACTCCTTTTCCCTTCCGCTCTATTTCATAAAGAAATTTTTCAGATATCCCGGCTGCTTCTGCAAGTTGTACTCTCGTCATTTTCCGGTCTTTTCTCAATAGCTCCGTCTTCTCACCGATCATCCGGTAAAAATCTTCTGATGGCATCATCTGTTCTATCGCTCCTTATTACCTACCATTATATCCATATAAGGAGTTATTTGCAGAATCGTCTGCCTTGAACCAGAAAAGACTCATACCGTCCCATTCTATCCATTTATCACATAGATTTTTCTGACTTTGCCCGAAAAACAGATCACATTATCGTCTGAACCACCGTCTAGCTGTCTCCTTTTAGCAGATAGTCCGCATTTATCTCCAGTGCATATGACAGATCCCGTGCTACTTTTGCAGTAAATGTCTTTTTTCCCGCCTCTATTTCATAAAGGAATCTGGTAGATATATCTGCCCGTTCAGCCACGTATTCCCTGGAATATCCCCGGACGTCCCGCATCCTTAAAATCCGCATGCCAACTTCTTTATTATAACTCTCATCCCTCATTTGTAGGATCACCTCTCTAAACAGTGTACCAGTAAATTTCAAGAGAAACAATGCGCTATAATTCCTGTTTCCATTACTTATTGTTCCTGTTTCCTGACACTTCCCTGTCTCGTTTGACGATCAGCACCTCAGTTTTTCAAATACTGCCGACTCTCCTAACTGCTCCTCGATCCGGAGCAGCTGATTATATTTGCACACCCGGTCAGTCCGGTTTGGCGCCCCGGTCTTGATCTGTCCGGCATTTAGTCCTACAGCAATATCTGCGATCGTCGTATCCTCTGTCTCACCAGAGCGATGACTCACGATGGCATTCCACCGGTTATTTTTTGTCATATAGATGGCCTCAAGCGTCTCTGTCACACTGCCGATCTGATTCGGTTTGATCAATACCGCATTTGCTACATCCAGATCAAAACCTTTCTGAATCCTTTCTGTATTCGTAACAAACAGATCGTCACCTACAAGCTGCACCCGTCTGCCGAGACGTTCTGTCAGGATCTTCCACCCTTCCCAATCTTCTTCGGAGAGTCCGTCCTCGATCGAATATACCGGATACTTATTACAAATCTCTTCCCAGAAAGAGACCATCTCTTCTGCAGATTTATACTGTCCGTTTTTCCAAAACAGATATTCACCGGTGCGTCCCTGTTTCACGGCCTCGTCATACATTTCCGTACACGCCCCGTCGATCGCTATCTTAAAATCCTCACCCGGCCGGTATCCCGCTTTTTCCACCGCACGCACGATATATTCCAACGCCTCTTCATCACTTCCCAGTTTCGGAGCAAATCCTCCCTCATCCCCCACACTGGTAATATGTCCCTCACCCTTCAAAATGTTTTTCAGTTCCCGGTACACATTGCAGCACCATTCCAGACATCCATGAAAAGAATTGGCTCCTACGGGCATGATCATAAATTCCTGGATATTGAGACTTGAATCCGCATGTTTTCCGCCATTTATAATATTCATCATCGGTACCGGCAGGGTTCTTGCCCCTGTTCCTCCCAGATATTGGTAAAGTGGCAGCCCCACCTGTTGTGCCGCTGCGCGGGCTACTGCGATCGATACGCCAAGAATTGCATTTGCTCCAAATTTTCCTTTGTTTTTTGTGCCATCCTCCCGTATCATCATCTGATCGATCTCTACCTGATTCAGGGCATTTTTTCCGTCTATTAAAAAGGCGATCGTATGATTGACATGCTCTACCGCCTTTTTTACACCGTTTCCGCTGTAACGCGGCAGATCCTTGTCTCTTAATTCCACCGCTTCAAATGCCCCTGTCGAAGCACCCGAGGGCACTGAACCCCTTCCGGTCGCACCGCCGCAAAGCCCTACCTCTACCTCCACAGTAGGGTTCCCACGGGAATCAAGGATCTCTCTGGCCCGGACTGATTTAATTCTAAATTTTTGTTCCATAAAAAAACCTCCTGTTTTTTAATTAGTATAAACAGAAGGCTTTTTCCTATTCATTTTTCCTTTTTCCTGAGTTCTCCGACAAACACATTTCTTATACTGTTCACAGTCCGGAATGTATATGTACTCCTCCCACACTGGGCACATATCTCATAATCCTTATTGAAATCATCCATTTCATCCCTGAAACCACAGATCGGGCATGTGACTAAAACTTTTCTGCCGTTTTCCTTGCTGTCCATCAACATACACCTCGATTACTTATCACTTAATAACTCCCTTAGCTTACTAAGTATACAATAATCTGCGTCAATTTGCAAGTCCCCGCTTGTTCAAAAGCCGTTTTTCGATCACGGAAAAAATACATTTATCGATCAAAATCCCCACGAGCACGATAATAACCATAACCAACATGACCTGATTGATATCCGCCAGATCGCGCCCCATAATAAGCGTCTGCCCCAGACCGATCGATGTCGTCATGACCTCTCCGGCCATAAGAGCCCTCCATGCAAAGGACCAGCCCTGCTTTAAGCCTGAGACCAGTTCCGGGAGACTGGCGGGCAGTATAACGTGCAGATAAAGCTGCTTTTTCCCAGCCCCCATCGTAAGGGCTGCTCTTTTATAAATCGGCTGTACATTTTTAATGGCATTGTCCACAGAGATAGAGATACTGAATGCGGATCCCATTACGACCACAAATAAGATCGCCTGAGTGGATAATCCAAACCAAAGGATTGAAAATGGTACCCAGCACACACTTGGCAGTGTCTGTATACCGAGCACAAGCGGCTTCATATTTTTCTGGAGATATCCAAAATGATTGATCAGCAGGCCAAAGACCACACCAATGATAACAGCGATCGCATATCCTCCGATTCCCCGCAAAAGAGAATTTCCTGTCGCCGTAAAAAGTGTTCCATCCGAACAAAGGTCAATAAACCGTTCTGCAACCCCTGTCGGAGAAGGTACGGAATATGATTTACAAATTTCCAGAACATCCACACTAAGCCAGTAAAATCCCTGCCACGCAGCTACAAGTATTATAAGAAAAAGTAATATTCCCATCACACTTCTCCCCCTCTTACCTCTTCGAGTATTTTATGACGAAGCTCCACAAATTCCGGGGAGTAAACATGTCGCGGGCGCTCCAAACGGATCGGAATCGTGTTAGCGATCTTTCCGGTCCCCGGGGAGAGGACTACAACCCGGTCAGCAAGATAAACCGACTCCTCCACACTGTGGGTAATAAACAAAATCGTTTTTTTGGTCTCCATCCATATCCTCTGCAACTCCTCCCGGAGCAAATTCGAGGTCTGCTTATCGAGCGCAGAAAACGGCTCATCCATAAGAAGAACCCCGGAATCCATCGTAAGCGCCCTGGCAAGAGCTGTCCTCTGTTTCATACCGCCGGATATCTGATGGATCGGATAGTCTCTGTATTCTGACAAGTGAACCATATCAAGATAGTGCATCGCCTTTTCTTCCTGCTCCTCTTTAGAGACACCAGCAAGTTTCATGCCAAACTTTACATTGTCGATCACACTCAGCCACGGATATAACCCATGTTCCTGAAACATGACTGTCCGGTCAGCGCCGGGCCCTGTCACTTCCCTGCCATCCAGAAGCACTCTTCCTGCGGTTGGTTTTTCGAGCCCCGCCACCAGATTCAGGAGAGTACTCTTTCCACAACCGGAAGTTCCCACGATACATACAAATTCTCCGGTTTTCACCTCCAGATCGATTCCGTTCAGCGTAGCCTTTTCACTGTTATCAAAATGCTTGCAAAGCCCTTCCAATACCAAAGACATACAAATCCTCCTTATGCCCAAAATAAGCGTTCCGTTTATTTTGCGAATAAACAGTTTATTTCGCAAATAAACTGTTTTCTTCCGGCAGTTCATTGATAAAATTCTGTTCCTTACTAATATTGGCAAAACCCATTACCGATTCACGGTTGATCTCCGTACTGACGCCAATTCGCTCAAATGCCCCGGCAATGATGTTTTCTCCCAATGCCTTTCCCGTAGCATTTTTCAACTCCGTATTTATGATCTTTAAGGATTCCTCCCTATTGTCGTTGATCTTTGCAGTCGCCGCCTCATGCTCCTTGATAAACTTCTCTACCAATTCCGGGTTATTTTCCATAAATTCTTTTCTCACAACGACCACAGCGACATCATACTGGCCTTCCATATAAAATTCATCATAATCAAGGACAAGTTCTGCTCCCTGCTCTAAAAGCGTTGTCCCCCATGGCTCTGGCACAAGCGCCGCATCGATATCTCCCCGCTCCATCATGTTTGCCACATCGGCATTTGCCACTGCGCTGACCTTCACGGTTCCCCCTTCGGTATCCGGTTTCAGATCATTATCTTTTAAAAGCTGCAACAGGTTCAGATGCTGGGTATTTCCGATCTGTGGTATCGCCACCACTTTACCAGACAGATCTGCCGCACTATTGATGCCGGAACCTTTCCTGCGGATGAGCACTGCGCCGCCCTTTGTCGCACTTGACAGGATCACTACATCCCCTTTTGACTTTACATTTGCACTGATTGCCGGAACCGGTCCGATATATCCGATATCAATATCTCCCGCAAAAAGCGCCTCCACTTCTGCAGGTCCCGCATTAAATGCCGTCCAGTTGACTTTAACATCCCCAAAACTATTTTCAAGGTTTTTTTCCGATTTCATAAGAAGCGCCTGCGCATGTGTTACATTATTAAAATATCCCACATTTACTTCTTCTGCCTTTTTTGAACCAGAACCACATCCGGTCATTCCCAATACTGCCATTACCAGTGTCCCGACCAACACCGCTTTCTTTAAATATCTCATGATCTACTCCATTCCTGCACATCTGTGCATGTATCATTATTTATGAAACATTCTTAAATCTATTTTATCCTACCAAATGTTCCCTGTTTAATTAACCCCTGTTTCTGCAAACGTTTTCATTTGATTTTTCCCTGATTTTATGTTACATTCTTTATAAAACATCATAAATACAATTCTTTCTGTTTTTTATTTTTGCAAACGTTTTCACACAAAACAACAATTTTAACAATACACGCGTTCGTTTACAAATGGAGGATAAGCATGTCATTAAAAAAAATCGCCAATCTCGCTGGCACTTCCGTATCGACGGTATCCAGAGTGCTAAATCACCCGGAACACAGTTGCAACCGCCCCGGGCTGACAGAAAAAATATGGGAGATCGCAAATTCCCTGAACTATATTCCACACGCTGCAGCAAGAAATCTGAGGCTTGGAACTCCGGATAAAACAGGACACTTCACTGTCGATATCTTTCTGACCCGTTTTGATTCAATGGATACGGATTTATTTTTTCGTGAATTATTTCATCACATCCGTGAGGAACTGATCTGGCAGGATTGCCTGCTGGGCGAGATCCTCAGCTCCGAAAACATCATTGCCCTGGAAGATAATCCTTCCCCCATAGAAAGTATACCATACAAATCTGCATCCGCTTTTGTATCCCGAAAACCGGATACCGGGCTGATCATACTTGGCAAATGCCCATCGGAGCTTGTGCCCCTGCTAAAAAAAAGATACGGCTATATCGCCGGAATAGACCGAAACCCCACAGATTACGAATACGACGAGGTAATCTGCAGTGGTCTTGCAGCGGCGGAAAAAGCGGTCGAATATCTTATTTCCCTCGGCCACAAAAATATTGCCTACATCGGTGACTGTACCTATGAATCGCGTTACATCGGCTACTATCAGGCTCTGCTAAATCACAAGATCCCGATTGATTACTCCAACATCCATCCCAGTGACCAGACAATGGATCAGGGATTTCAGATCATGAACACGATCATCCGCTCCCCCCAAAAACCTACAGCGGTGTTTTGTGCCAATGACTGCACCGCGCTTGGTGCCCTGAAAGCGCTCAGACAAAGCAAAAAAAGAGGGTATTTGCCCTCTATTATCTCCATTGACAATATAAAAGATTCACAAAAGTCAACACCAATGCTAACCACGATCGACATTCCCAAAAAAGAAATGGGGCATCTTGCGCTGACACTGCTTTTGGACCGAAAAAAAGGAGCCCACAGGGAAAATGTCCGCATCGAACTTCCCTGCCGGCTCATTGAACGCGATAGTTGCAGCTATAACCCGAATTGATCTCATCTTATGATTAACGCTCAATCCGGAAATACAGTCAGGCGCTCCAGATTCCATCTCTTTTTACCCGTTCCCAATCCACAGTGAGAACATCCACCTTCTTTCCCCGGTAACCGGTTTGACGACTCTCGGTGATATATTTCTGCCGGAGCAGATTGTCCAGCGCCTGTTTCACTCTTTCCTTCGGAACTTTGTTATACTCCGCCACACTGTTTACCGTTTTCCAGTAAGTAGCAAGCGTCCGCGGTTTTGAACGCAATCTGTTCAGACTGACAAATATCAGATCATTATAATGGTCTTTCTCCTGCGACTGTCTCGGCATTTCCACATAACTGGTAGAAACCGATTTTAAAATATTGCTGAATGAAAACTTCACTCCGTAAATAATGACTCGTTTACCAAGTTCTTTCAGATACTCTACAACCTTTAAAAAATGGGCATCCCCTGTAAATATGACATAAACCTCCGGACTCTTTTTCTTCGCCGCATAGCGGTAGATCCGGTCCAGAATGATCACATCGGTAAAATCTTTATCAACACCTGTTTTCTCGCTAGCCGTATGGATGACCCCGGAAGTGATCTTCTTCAGGCGGTTCATATCCTGTTCAATATTTGGCTCTGAAAAATCCCCAAAGATATATAAGTCCTTAATCTTAAAATCCTGTTTTAACTCCTTTAACCATTGCTCTACATTTGGCTGCATCTGAAATTTATTCATGTATCCATAAAACCAATGCTCATAGTCCACAAACACAACTGCGTCCGTTTTTTTACTTTTTCCGAACATCTCCACCCTCCTTTCCTGTATGATTTGTTGTGTATACATATATAGTATAGCACAACTGACATTCATGACGCAAATTTATTTTTCCAACAGCACGAAAATCAATTTTTAGCGCCTGTAATTTATGAAAAACCACTGAAAATCCATGCAACAATGGGGATATTTCCTGATGAAGACCGTATAAACGTGTCGGTCCTTAGGCTGCGTACAAGGTGCAGTTTTTGCACCTTGCAGCCTTTGTACCGCTACATGTTTATCCTAAGCGAAAGCGGGTCTGAATCAGGAAATATCCCCATTGTTGTATGAATTTCATTGTTTTCACAAAGCTGTAACCGCTAAAAATTGATTTCCGTGTTACAACAACTTCTTGCCATTCCCTCACGCCTCTTCTGATCGACCACGATCCATTCATCCAGACTGAGCGGCGTGTAATCAGAAAACATGCAAAAGCAATTTATCATATTGCATGGGATGGGCTCCGGCTGGTCGACATAGCGCGACTTGTTTTTTGTGCCCCTTGTCTGATGGATAAAATCATTTACCAGCACCTCGTCGAGCGAATCGTGAACATGTCCATAGAGCATATATGTCTTTGGAATCCCGTTCTCATCCACACGATACTGTCCATTATAACAAAATACCGGATAGTGGCACAAAATCACCTTTCGTTTATTATCCCGGAGTTCCTCATATGGCTTCACCCATCCGAAAAGCCCCGTATCAAACTTCCGGTGCCTCAAAAAATGATCGTGGTTCCCTTGGATAAGAAACAGATTCCCGTTCAGTCTTCTCAGGATTTCATTCGTCTGCTCTGCATTCCCTGCCGATACGTCGCCAAGAATCACCACATCATCCCCCTGCCTGACTTTCTGGTTCCAACGCCCGACAATATGCTCATTCATCTCCTCCACCGTTTCAAAGCCACGGAAATCAAGGCTATGGTTCAGATTTTCATGAAAGAAATGCAGGTCTGATATATAATAACGCATCCCCTACCTCGCATTCGCCTTTTCCTGAAACTTGCGGTCATCTACGATAAATCTTTCGTGTATCCCTTTACCAACGGGCCCTCTCTCATCCGAGACCTGAACCTCAAAAATAAGTTTCCTTCCTTCAATGCCTGTCAACACACTCTCACAGGTAACTTTCATCCCAAGGGGCGTAGGCGCATCATGTGTAATATTCAGGCTGATTCCAACTGTTCCGCAGCCCTCCTCCAGCTCTTCAGCGACACTCTGCCATGCCGTCTTTTCCATCAGTGCGGTCATAGCCGGCGTGGCAAACACCTCTAACGTCCCGCTTCCCACCGTCTTTGCTGTATTTTCTTCCGAGACTACCACAGTCTGATTCCCCTTGATTCCTGTTTTCAGCATATAATTCTCCTATCTATGATTTATTTTGATCCAAATTCTATTTTCTACTAAATACCCCATTTCGTCAACCCATTTTCTTTTTCATGAGAATCCGTCTTGGGCTACTGCAATTCCACGGAAATCCTCAGGAAATCAATTTTTCTACACGAAAATCAATTTTTGGTGCTCTCAATTTATGGAAAGCTGACAAAGCTTCGTACAGCAGCGGGAATATTTCCTAATAAGGACCGTATAAACGTGTCGGTCCTTAGGCTGCGTATTAGGTACTGTGGCACCTTGCAGCCTTTGTACCGCTACATGTTTATTTTAAGCGCAAGCGGGTCCTTATCAGGAAATATTCCCGCTACTGTACAAATGTCACTATTCTTATAAATTGAGAGCACCAAAAATTTATTTCCGTAATTTTTCCAAAAAAATTGTTGACATTTCCGGAAACCTATAATATAATAAATCTTGCGTTGTGATGAGCAGCACTCATATCGGGGTGTGGCTCAGCTTGGCTAGAGCGCCTGATTTGGGATCAGGAGGCCGCAGGTTCAAATCCTGTCACCCCGATTAAAAAGGCGTTTGTCTTTCCTAAAAATTGAATAGATCAGCTATAGAAAAATCTATAGTAATACATGCGGGTGTAGTTCAATGGTAGAACACTAGCCTTCCAAGCTAGATACGTGGGTTCGATTCCCATCACCCGCTCTTCGAATGCAAAAACACCGAAACCCAAGGGCACGGAAATCAATTTTTGGCGGTCGCAATTTATGGAAAACCGACAAAGCTTCGTACAGCAGCGGGAATATTTTCTGATGAGGACCGTATAAACGTGTCGGTCCTTAGGCTGCGTATAAGGTGCTGTGCACCTTGCAGCCTTTGTACCGCTACATGTTTATTTTAAGCGGGAGCGGGTCCGGATCAGAAAATATTCCCGCTGCTGTACAATGTCACGATTCTTATAAATTGCGACGCCAAAAATTGATTTCCGTGACTCAAGGTAAAAGTTGTTGACATTCATTTCTTTTTGTGATAGTATTTTTTAAGTACTGACCTGATAGGTCTGATACCATGTGATATTTTATTTTAACTGTGTGTCAGTAGCTCAGTTGGATAGAGCAACGGCCTTCTAAGCCGTGGGTCGGGGGTTCGAATCCCTCCTGACACGATTATTAACATGGTGGGTATAGCGCAGTTGGTTAGCGCGTCAGATTGTGGCTCTGAAGGCCGTGGGTTCGAATCCCATTACCCACCTTTCCTATATTGATGTAGGACGTTGGGCTATCGCCAAGGGGTAAGGCATAGGACTTTGACTCCTACATTCGCTGGTTCAAATCCAGCTAGCCCAGTTAAAGCAGGGAACAGCTACAAACAATGCAGAAGAACATCATTTGTGCTCACACAAAAATGATGTTCTTCTTTTTTACTATATGAATAGTGACTTTTATCAAAATTGCTACTCGCACTCCCCATCCTTATCATCCAGCACCACATCTCTGGACACAAGCATATCCTCTGTAAAATAATCCCTGTCCACACCTCCGCGGATACCATTTACACGTCCATTATCCGTATACTGCCAGCCGCTCCACTTACTCCAGTGGTTCTGCATGTCAGGATGCGTGACCCCATACTGTGCGATCCAGAGCGGATACACGGACAATCTGGCATCAAACGTATTCGACGCATTATTCGCATCACTGTAGATTGCCACACCATTTCCTGTCAGCTCCCGCAATTCCTGCAAAAAGGCAAGTGAAATCTCATTGATCCTCTCTCTGGTAAGAGAGCCAAACGACTCAAAATCCATAACCGGACGGCCCTGATACCGCTTCCCGCGTATCACATCTGCAAAATGCCTCGCCTCGTTTTTAGCCTCCTCGGCAGTCCTCGCAGTAACATAATGATAAAACCCAATCTTCATTCTCACTTTTCTTGCTTCTCTGTAATTCCGTTCATAATCCGGATCGATGTACGCATCTCCCTCCGTTGCCTTTATATATACAAAACGGATTCCTGCATCCTTTACTTCCCGAAAATTAATATCTCCCTCCCAATGACTCACATCAATTCCTTCAATTCTTCTTTCTCTTCTCATATAAATCTCCATTTCGGCACCGCTCTCCAAAACAGCAGCGCATCCATTTGGTATATTATATGTAAGAATCTTTTAAAATTGACGTCCGGATCGTATAAAAATCAGTCAGCAGATGCATCTTCTATGATCCTTCCCACTTCCCCAAGAAACCGGTCCATCTGTTCATCCGTACCGATTGTGATCCTCAAATGATCACTGATTCTTTTTTTATTGAAATATCTTACAAAAATACCCTTTTCCTTCAAACGTTCAAAAATAACTTTTGCCGGTACCTTCTCATGGGAAGCAAAAAGGAAATTGGTCTGCGAATCCTTTACTTCAAACCCCATCTGTTTCAGCTCCCCCGCCACACGTCCCCTCGTCCGTATGATCTTTGCAACACTTCCCCTGAAGTACTCTTCATCTTCCAGAGATGCTGCACCTGTGAGAATAGATTCCGTATTTATGGTATACGAGTTTACCGACTCCTTCACATCTGTAAGCGCTTGTATCAACGTTTCATTTCCCATTGCATAACCGATACGCAGTCCTGCCATGGAACGGGATTTTGAATAAGTCCGCACCACAAGAAGGTTATCATAAGTTTTGATCAAAGAAAGTGCTGTCTCCCCGCCAAAATCCACATACGCTTCATCGACAATGACCACCACATCCGGATTCGCCTTTATGATCTCTTCCAACTCGCAAAGCGGCATCCCGATCGAAGTAGGCGCGTTCGGGTTCGCAATGACGATACCGCCATTTTCCCTTTTATAGTCCTCCACATCGATCGTAAAATCCTCCCGCAGAGCAGGGCACTCATAAGGAATCCGGTAAACCTCTGCCCACACCGGATAAAAAGAATAGGTAATATCCGGAAAGATCACCGGCTTGTCCGAATTAAAAAAAGTCAAAAAGCACATCGACAGAACATCATCTGACCCCACGCCCACAAATACTTCTTTGGATGAAAGGCCGTGATACTCTGCCAGTTTCCCGGTCAGGGTAGCTGCCCCAAGTTCCGGATACAGGGAAAAACGGGAAACATCCAGATCCTTATGGGCCCTGAACACCCCCGGCGCCGGAGGATACGGATTTTCATTTGTATTTAATTTGATAATATCCTCTCCCTGTGGCTGTTCACCCGGCACATATGGCGTTACCTTGCGCACATTCGCTTTCCATCCCGGAGTCCCATTCATAATCTCTCCCTCTTTTCTCTCTGAATTTATTTTGTTTTACCGTATGCCTCTGCCAGTTTTTCAAACGCAGGCAGGGCGCGGACAATCATATCATAATCCACACAGTATGCAATCCTCACATAACCCGGACAGGAAAAAGAACTCCCCGGTACGACAAGCAGATTCAGCTCTTTTGCTTTTGCTGTAAATGCAGCATCATCCTCTTCCAACGATTTAACAAAAAGATAAAAGGCTCCATCCGGGCTCGCACACTCATACCCGAATTTTCTCAGATTCTCTACTAAAAGTCTGCGGTTCTTGTCATAAACCTCTATATCTACCTTCGCATCTACACACCGGGCGATCACCTTTTGCTGAAGGGATGGGGCATTCACAAAGCCAAGAATCCTCGTCGCCACATTTGCCGCGCCCAGCACCGCCTCAAAGTCAGAAACCTCATCCGGGATCACCAGATATCCAATCCGCTCTCCCGGAAGGGACAACGACTTGCTGTAAGAATAACCAACGATCGCATTTTTATAATATTTTGTCACATAAGGTACTTCAACATCTCCATAAACAAGTTCACGGTAAGGCTCATCTGAAATCAGATAAATGTCCGTGCCAAATTCTTTCTGCTTTTTATCCAGTATCGCCGCAAGTTCCTTCAGCGTATCCTCAGAATATACAACACCCGTCGGATTATTCGGCGTATTGATGATGACTGCCCTCGTCTTTGGGGTAAGCCGTTTCTCAAATTCTGACATATCCGGCATAAATGTATCCGTATCCGGTGAAACCACCACTGTCTTTCCGTCTACATTGGCGATATAATTACGGTATTCCCCAAAAAACGGCGCAAATACGATAACCTCTTCCCCTGGATTTATAAGCGTCTTAAGAATAACATTCAGTCCCCCGGCAGCACCGACAGTCATGATAATGTTATTCATAGAAAAATGAGTAGCAAAACGTCCGTTTATACTGTCTGCAATCGTCTGCCGCACATCCTCATAACCTGAATTGCTCATATAACCATGCAGGGTATTGGGTTCCTCTTCCTTTAATATATCAATGATCGCCTGTTTTACCTCTTCCGGCGGTTCCACGCTCGGATTTCCAAGGCTGAAATCATATACATTTTCCGCCCCATATTTTTCTGCCATCTTCTTTCCTTCTTCAAACATGGCCCTTATCACGGAACTTCCCTTTACCAGTTCCTCCATTTTTTTTGAAATCATATGATAATATCCTCCTTCGTCCCTCCAAAAACAAACTACCGGATATTATTGTATCACTGTTTTAACAGAAAGGCAATCGCTATTCAAACGAGATGCTCTCATAGGCGTCTATCGTGCCATATCCCCATTCCCTGCTCGGATACTCCTCGCCACGTCGTTCTGCACCACGTATCAAAAGTTCCCTTACAGAATTCCCACTGATCATATAACCTGAATACTCCTGCATAAAAAGCGCCGTAATACCCGTTGCAACTGCCGCCGCCACACTCGTTCCCGTCATCCTTCCAAAATTCCCTTTGGGAAGGGGCCCATAAACATCCACTCCCGGCGCCGTAACATCCGGCTTGATGATACCATTTGGCGTAAAGCCTCTGCTGGCCTCAAAATAAAAAGCCTCATTCACTGAATTGTATGCAGAAATAGTAATCGCCCGCCGGCTGTTTCCCGGTTCACAGATCGTAATATCAGGATCCGGTCTTGAAAAATAAGTCTCGGCCGAAAGAAAATCATTGATCGGAAGCCACATATGATATTTTACATCCTGCTCCGTTGTATAAACCCGAATTTTCCAGACTCCGGATTTGCTGTTTTCAAAACGGAACATAATGACCTGGTCTCTTGTTTGCTCCTGCACCTCACCCCCGATCACTTCCAACCATGTATTCTCAACAATAAAAATTTTTCTTTTGCGGACGGATGCCGCCGCACGTGTGATCCCCAATGTGTTTCCCCCCGGCGCCACCACATCGAACTGGAGGGTTCCGGGTGTCTTCCACCAGAGCTCACACACAAATCCCTGTGTGGACTTTTCCACATTGATATCAATTTCCTCATAATCCTTTGTTATGTAATAATGATGCCTTGCCGTCCCCTCATTTCCCACACATGTCACAATACACACACCCGGAAACATATTGTAATAATCGATCATACTGCACAAAGGTGTTTCTCCGTCATGATTGCCCAGATTCGTCCCCATGCCGACAAAGATCGCCACCTGCTTGCCCAGTTTTCTCGCTGTGTGCAGCACATACAGGATCCCGCACATGATATCATTTTCCTGATAACAGGGAGCATCACTGCGAACCCGGTAAAATTCACGGTAACTGTTTTTTGCCTCCTTGCATTTAACTACCACCAGTTCAGAAAGCGGCGCCACTCCGGAAAAGTCTTTATCGGGTATTTCATTCCCCGCTGCAACCCCCGCCATAAAAGTGCCATGTCCATTATCGTCCCGGGTAGTAATAAGAGAAAGCGGCTCCTCATCTGCCAGTGCGGCATTGATCTCCTCTCTTGTAAATTCATTTCCGTATTCAAACCATTCCGGTCCCTGCCCATCCTGAATCGTCTGGTCCCAGATGGAATAGATCCTCGTAGTATTATCCGCATTCTTAAACACTTCATGAGAAAAATCAATTCCTGTATCCACTACTCCTATAAGAATATCCTGACCATACAGATCCAAAGACGGCTGTCTTCGTATCTTCGCCACACCGGTAGCTTCCAGTATCTCCTGTGACATCAGTCCATACACATGTGGTATGGCGCCATACCCAAATCTGGTTATACTTTCACTATTTATTTTTTGTTCCTGCTTATAAATGATCGCCCTTGAATAATCAATTTCCGCAATACACAATGGATCATACTGCTCTTTAATATATTCTGTGCCACGGTAGGCACTGACAATATAATCCAGCACATTATCTGAATAGATTGCTTCCCTGCATGTCATAACTGTCCCCTCCTCATTCCATTATATGCAGGATGCGGTTTGTCCTATGTAAAAAAGGTGCGGCTGATAAGCGCGCACCTCTCAAGTTTGCCTTCGGCAAACTTGCTCCGCAACCGGGAACGTCCCCTAAAAAAAGGTGCGGCTGATAAGCGCGCACCAAAAAACTAAAGTTCTTCCCAAGTTTACCGTATTTAGTTCCCCCGCACCTCGATTCGGGGAGCTCCCTTGCCTTCAATATACTCCTTCGTGATCGTCACACTCCCGATCATATCATCTTTTGGTATCTCATACATGATATCTAACATCAGATCTTCAATGATCGAACGAAGCGCTCTCGCACCAGTCTTTTTCTTCACAGCCCGGGCAGCGATCGCCAGTACCGCATCATCCTCAAACTCCAGCTTGACTTCGTCCATAGAAAGCAGTTTCTGATACTGCTTGATGATTGCATTTTTCGGCTCTGTAAGTACCTTTACAAGAAGGCGCTCATCCATCTCTTCCAGGGAATACACAATGGGAAGCCTTCCGATAAATTCAGGGATCAAACCATAGGAACGGATATCCTCTGTCTCCACATGAGAAAAAATATCCCTGTCAGAATCAAAACGGTCTTTTAAGTCTGCCCCAAATCCCATGCTTCCGTGCTTCGTCAGCCTCTTTTTAATGATATTTTCAAGCCCCGGAAACGCCCCGCCGCATATAAACAGGATATTGCTTGTATTGATCGTCGTCATGGGAACCATCGCATTTTTATTCGTAGCCCCCACCGGAACCTCCACATCTGCTCCCTCTAAAAGTTTCAGTAACGCCTGCTGTACCGATTCCCCGCTGACGTCACGCTGATTGGCATTCTCTTTTTTCGCAAGTTTGTCGATCTCATCAATATACACGATCCCACATTCCGCACGTTCCACATCATTATCTGCATTTGCAAGAAGTTTGGAGATCACACTCTCCACATCATCGCCAATATACCCGGCTTCCGTGAGAGCTGTGGCATCTGTGATCGCCAGAGGTACATGAAGAAGTTTCGCCAGTGTTTTTACGAGATATGTCTTCCCGCTTCCTGTCGGCCCCAGCATGAGCATATTGGATTTCTCAATCTCCACATCGCCAAATACGATATGCGGATCCTTTTCTTCTCCTGCTTTCTCTGCCTCTTTCATGGCGATCACTCTCTTATAATGATTATAGACCCCCACGGAGATAACTTTCTTAGCCTGCTCCTGTCCCATTACATATTCATCCAGATTTCCCTTGATCACATGCGGCGCCGGCAGCTTATGGATATCAAGGACCGGCTCTGCTCTTTTTTCTTTTTTCTTTTTCGGTTTCACGGAATGTTTCGCCTGCATTTCCTCAGGCATCCCGGCAAAAGGAGCTCCCAGATTGATAAACTCCACCCCCGGTATATTCGTAAAACCCGGCACATTCGGCATTCCCTGCATGCCAATCTGATCAAACGTCTTTTGCATACAGTCTGAACATATATTAATATTATTTGGAATGGTTATCATCTTTTCCACTTTACTCTCCGGTCTGTGACACAGATAGCAGACTTTTTCGTAACCATCCCTTTTTTCCTGATTTTCTGTTTTTTCGATGTCATCTGTTTTTATGATCTCTTCGCTCAAAGTCATCCTCCATTTCTAACCTGTGGCGTCAATTTGAAGTCCAAAAGGAACTGCTACCGCACGATAACAGTTCCTTTATTATACATCATTTCGTTGTAATAGTCAAAGATAGCAGTTCAGACTTTACCATGGCACGATCTGATCCCCTCTGTAATAAGAATCATCGTCATATCCATATGGGTTCCCATTATTATTGCCATTACTATCACTGCCCGGAACTCCATTATTTGATCCACTTCCATTTTGGTTCGTATCAAGTTCATCCAGTGTCTCTGAACTTTTCAGAGTGACTTTTACATCCTGCTCCTTGTATTCACCCTCCTGGCTTCTGGCGATTGTAACTGTGATCTCTGTCCCTGCCTTTGTATTATTTACTTTATTCTGTACCTGTTCGATCGTCGAAATCTTCGCTCCGTTTATTTTTGTGATAACATCACCCTGTTTGATGCCTGCTTTCTTTGCCGCACCGCTGTCTGATACTTCTGACACATAGACACCTACAGGGAA
Source organism: Lachnospiraceae bacterium (assembly GCA_021770615.1). Next base: position 122,537 of record JAETQR010000006.1, read on the forward strand.
ACCATATGCTTCACTGAGTTCTTCACTGATCGTCCGGCCCGAAATTCCAAGATATCCTTTTTCTTCGTCTTTGAGAACTTCCCGGTTCATCAGTTCGTTGATGATCGGAATGGCATCACTCATCGGAATGGCATAACCGATTCCCTCTACTTTTGTATCCGCATATTTTACGGAATTGATCCCGATCACATTTCCATTTGCATCTAAAAGAGCACCGCCGCTGTTTCCCGGATTGATCGCTGCATCCGTCTGCAAAAGTACCATTGTATTAGAACCGGAATTGTCGTCCCCCACTTCTACCTGTCTGTCTTTTGCACTGATATAACCAACAGTCACAGACTGCCCGTATCCCAAAGCATTTCCGATCGCAATCGCCATCTGTCCTACTTTTACATCCTCCGAATGTCCAAGACTGGCTACCTTTATGCTCTGTTTTGTCTCATCCTTTAAATCACTTACTTTGACCGAGATGACCGCAAGATCTGCTGTCGCATCTGTTCCCTTTACCGTAGCTTTGGCTGTCGTATCATCAATAAATGTGACTGTTATACTGTCTGCGCCGGCTACCACATGGTTATTCGTAACGATCAGGAGTTCATCATTGTCTTCTTTTACAATAAATCCGGAACCTGCCCCCTCTGTCGGGTAAGTCTGGCCAAAATAGGAAGACACCGTACTCGTCTCTGTGATCGCAACGATCGAAGGCATGACATTGTCAACGATCCCCGACACATCACCTGGTCCCGCTGCCGCACCGGAAACTGCCTTGAGGCCGGTATTCTGATCCGATGTGTCCACAGTATCGATCGTCCCCCGGTCACCCGATCCATTTCCGATACCTGAAATCTTGATCAGACCAAAAAAGCATACTGCGGCAACCACACCAAACACGACTGCGGCAATAATTGTTTTTTTCATGCCTCCGGTGCCTCTTTCCTTCTTTGCCTTTGGAGCCTTCTGCTCCACTTTTGCATTCTGGAAACGGTACATATTGTCAGAGGACGGCATCGGCTGTGGACCCTGATCCGCCTGCGGGTTCTCTTCTTTCTCATGAATCGTATAATCCGGCCGCCACGTATCCTGCGGCTGATCATTCATACTATTTTGTTCTTCATTCCTGTTATTATTTTCTTCATTCATAAAGAATCATCCTTTCGGTATGTTTATCTGATTCGATGTATTTCTTCCCCATCTCAAGTTGCATTATACATATCAAATGTGTTTAGTTTGTGAATATCTCATTTTTATATTGTGAAAATTAGTAAAATAACTTATAATTGAAGAAGTAAATATTTTCTAGAATATAACTTTTTTTCTATAAATTAACTTTTGTTATGAAAGGACGGAGTTTAGATTGATAAAAGGAAACCAGAAATTACTAAATGTCATCCGGTTTATCATTGATGTACTTATACTTATATTTTCTTTTGTAGCCGCTTACAAACTTCGCTTTGACGAAGAATTCAGTTTTTTGATCCGCTACCGGATCATTGAGGAGCCGCTTGGACTCTACGGCCCACTGGAGGAGTACATGCAGATGCTCTTTCTCCTGATCCCGTGTTATCTGGGTTCTTATTACTTTTTTCATCTATATGACCCAAAACGGGTCACAAGCCGTAAGTCCCAGATGTACAATATTTTTAAAGCAAATGTCGTCGGTATCCTGTACTGTACGGCCGGTCTCTATTTTATAAAGAAAAGCGGAAATTACGCACGTCTTTTTATCATTATATTTGTAGGGATCAATTTTATTCTCGAACTTATTTTCCGTCTGATCATCACCACAGTACTTCGCCGTTTCCGCAAAAAAGGGCATAACCTCAAACATATTCTCCTTGTGGGATACGGACGCTCTGCCGAAGGATATATCGACAGGATCTGTGCCCATCCTGAATGGGGATATGTGATCCACGGAATTTTAGATGACCGCAAGCGCAATGGAAAATCCTACCGGGACGTCCATGTGATCGGGGATATCAGCGATCTGGAAAATGTCCTGAACAACAATTCCTACGATGAGATTGCGATCACCCTCGGGATCGACCAGTATGAACGATTGGAAAGCATCGTTGCAATCACGGAAAAATCAGGAGTTCACACAAAATTTATCCCTGACTATAACAATATCATTCCAACCAGACCATACACGGAAGATCTGGACGGCCTTCCTGTCATACACGTGAGAAATGTCCCTCTCACCAACTCGTTTAATAAATTTGTAAAACGCACGATCGACATCACCGGCTCCATATTCTGCATCCTGTTCTTTTCCATTCCGATGCTTCTGGTCGCAATCATCGTAAAGGCCACCTCGGAAGGGCCGCTCATCTTTAAACAGGAGCGTATCGGCCTGAATGGCAAACCATTTATGATGTACAAGTTCCGTTCGATGGAGATCCAGAAAGCCTCGGAAGAAAAAAAGGCATGGACCACACCGGACGATCCAAGAGTGACGCCGATCGGAAAATTTATCCGCAAGACAAGTTTGGACGAGCTTCCGCAGTTTTTCAATGTCCTGAAAGGGGATATGAGCATCGTCGGCCCAAGACCGGAGCGCCCCTTCTTTGTGGAAAAATTTAAGGAAGAGATCCCCCGTTACATGATCAAGCATCAGGTTCGCCCGGGGATTACCGGATGGGCACAGGTAAATGGCTACCGCGGGGATACTTCCATACGCATGCGGATCGACTGCGATCTCTACTATATCGAAAACTGGTCCGTGATGCTGGATATAAAAATCCTTTTACTAACCGTAGTAAAGGGCTTTATCAACAAAAATGCTTATTAAAAAAGGGATTTGAAATGAAAAAAATTTTATTTGTTATCATAGTCTCTGTTTCTTTTTGTCTGTTGCCCGGGTTTAAAGTGTCGGCAGCAGAAGATCAGGTTACTTTTTCATACCCATCCAAAGATACGTTAGTGATTGAAGGAGATGGTGTAGTTCCGGGGCAGGATTTTGAGCAGGGGTTGGATGATGAAAAATATATGGATCATATAAAGAAAATTGTGATAAAAGAAGGAATAACCGGGTTAGGTGATTCTTGTTTTGCAAGGTATTATGAACGTGTGGTAACGATAGAATTGCCAAGCACTTTATGCACGATTGGTAAATCGGCATTTTTAGGATGTGTTAGTTTGAAAAAGATAAATTTACCATCTGGAATTTCTGAAATTCCGGAGGGATGTTTTGAGGAATGTTATGACCTAAGTCAAGTTGAGATTCCGGATACGGTCACGAAAATAGAAAAGGATGCTTTTCGGGAGTGTGGAAA
>JAETQR010000043.1 GCA_021770615.1 Lachnospiraceae bacterium
TACGCCTGTTTTAAAGAAATATGAGAAAATGATGAAATAATCGCTGAATTTATTCAAAACACAGCAAAAAGGAAGCTGCCACTTCACGATTTTTCAATCGCTAATGCGACAGCCCCATTTGTCAACTTGAATATATGATTTAATTCTTTGAAAGTGGTATGGGGAAATATGGATATACCTTGGGAGTGCTAATATGAAACTTCAGCAAGTAAATACAGAATAATGTGAACATATGCTTAGCCTGTCGAACCACAACGAATACCAAAAGGTCAAAAGAGAAAAGGATGTGACAAAATGATAAGAACGCAAAACCACCCCTTATCCCGCTTGACAAACACCATAAGATACTGTAAAATACTGAATAACTCAAGTAGTTGAGAAAATTGAAAAGAATATTTAGTCTGGAGTGCATCTTACATAATGTCTCATCACATGGGAGGATGGATCAGTCCAGGCTGGAAAAAAAGGAGAAATAATCATGTTAGAAAAAATGCAGGAACTTATCGCAGATCAGTTGAGTGTGGATGCAGACAGCATCACAGAAGCTTCTTCTTTCAAGGATGATTTGGGAGCAGATTCTTTGGACCTTTACGAATTGATCATGGCTCTTGAGGAAGAGTATGATGTAGAGATCCCTACAGACGATTTGGAAAGTATTAATACTGTAGGTGATGTAATCAACTTCTTAAAGGAGAAAGGTGTAGAGTAAGTTTACATCTTTGCTTACATCAGAATGGTTACAGTCCCGCATATCTGGTCTGTAACTTATAATGTGATTTATGAAACGGGTGAAATGGTGTGGCTGTAGACATTCGGATCAAAGCGTGTGTCGGCAGCCACCATTTCAAAATACGGATTTTTTATGACACCATCAGCAGTTTGCCCTGCTCCTGGTGTTGAAGTTATGTGTAAGAGATATGAATACAATGAATGGTTCATAAGAATTCAGATGGAGGAAGAGTATGGGTAAGATTGCATTTGTATTCCCGGGACAGGGAGCACAAAAAGTTGGAATGGGAAAAGAATTTTATGAAAATTCTCCGATTGCAAAAGAGATTTTTGATAAGGCGAGTGAGGCAGTCGGACTTGATCTGAAGGCACTTTGTTTTGAGGAAAATGAAGATATAAATATTACGGAGTTTACGCAGGTGGCGCTTTTGACGACCAGCGTGGCGATCATGGAAGTACTGCGCGACAAGGGGATTCATCCGGATGTGGCGGCGGGACTCAGCCTTGGTGAGTACTGTGCACTTGTGGCAACGGATTCGATGAACTATATCGATGCGGCAAAGGCAGTCCGCAAACGTGGTATTTTTATGCAGGAGGAGGTTCCGACAGGAGTCGGTGGCATGGCGGCTGTTATGGGGTTAGATGCCGCTCAGATTGAAGAAGCGATCCGTGGGATTGATGAGGTGCAGGTAGCAAATTACAACTGTCCGGGCCAGATCGTTATATCGGGAAAGAAAGAGGCAGTAGAAGAGGGCGCTGAAAAATGTAAGGAAGCAGGAGCAAAACGTACCGTCATGCTCAATGTGAGCGGCCCATTCCACTCAGATCTGTTAAAGGGTGCGGGAACGAAGCTGCAGGCGGTTCTGGATGAGATCGAGATAAAGACGCCGGAGATTCCTTATGTGGCAAATGCGACAGCGGAATATGTGACGGAGCAGGCAGAGATCCTTCCGCTTCTTGTAAAACAGGTGTCGACCTCTGTGCGCTGGCAGCAGTCCGTAGAGCGGATGGCAGCGGATGGTGTGGATACGTTTATCGAACTTGGACCAGGCCGTACACTGGCTGGTTTTAATAAAAAGATCGGCAAGGCGATCGGAAAAGAACTGAAGACTTACAGCGTGGGAACGATCGCAGAGATGGAAGCAGTGATCGAAGCATTGAAGTAAATTAGACAGAAATGGAGAATCAAAGTGATGTTAAAAGATAAGATTGCAGTTGTAACAGGAGCCGGGCGCGGCATTGGCAGGGGGATCGCCCTTGCACTGGCAAGAGAGGGAGCTATGGTGATCGTAAACTATAACGGTTCCGCAGAGAGGGCGGCCGGAGTGGTAGAAGAAATCGGAGCGGCCGGTGGAAAAGCAGTAGCGATCCAGTGTAATGTCAGTGATTTTGAAGCCGCCAAAGATTTTTATGCCGGTATCGTAAAAGAATATGGAAGAATTGATATCCTTGTCAATAATGCGGGGATCACAAAGGATAACCTGATCATGAAAATGTCAGAAGAGGAGTTCCAGAGCGTGATCCAGACGAATCTTACCGGGACATTCCACGGTGTTAAGTTTGTTACCCGCCCGATGATGAAGCAGAGAAGCGGCCGGATCATTAATATTGCATCTGTGTCCGGAGTGACAGGGAATATGGGGCAGGCAAATTATTCTGCTTCCAAGGCCGGGGTGATCGGTCTTACGAAGGCTACGGCAAAAGAGCTTGCCTCCAGAAACATTACAGTAAATGCGATCGCTCCCGGATTTATCGAGACAGAGATGACAGATGTTTTGTCAGATTCTGTAAAAGAAACAGCGGTAGCTACGATTCCTCTTGGACATTTTGGACAGGTGGAAGATATCGCGGAGGCGGTTGTCTTTCTTGCTTCGGATAAGGCGAAATATATTACGGGCCAGGTGCTTTGTGTGGATGGTGGCATTGCAATGTAAGGATTTGCGGCGCCAGGGATGATATGAGATGATCTGTTCCGATGGAACTTGTACATAAAAAGCAGATTTAATTTTTAGGAGGATTTGTTCAATGAGCAGACGTGTAGTCGTAACCGGAATGGGAGCTGTCACTCCCATAGGGAATACGGTAGATGAATTTTGGAGCAATGTAAAAAAAGGTGTCGTGGGAATCGGGCCGATGACGCAGATCGATACGACAGAGTACAAGGCGAAGCTTGCCGCAGAGGTAAAAGATTTTGATCCGAAAGAATATATGGATCCGAAGTCAGCCAGACGAATGGAGCGTTTTGCCCAGTTTGCAGTGGCAGCGGCCAAACAGGCTCTCGATGACAGTGGGATCGATATGGAAAAAGAAGATCCGTTCATGGTAGGTACTTGTGTAGGATGTGGGATCGGAAGCCTCCAGTGTATGCAGAGGGAGTATAAAAAGCTTCTGGACAAAGGGCCAAAGCGTGTGGCGCCTCTTATGATCCCATCCCTGATCTCGAATATGGCTGCGGGTAATATTGCGATCCAGCTCGGATTGAAAGGAAAGAATATCAACATTGTGACAGCCTGTGCGACAGGAAACCATAATATCGGCGAAGCATTCCGCTCTGTGCAGTATGGTGAGGCAGATGTGATGGTAGCTGGTGGAGCAGAGGCGGCGATCACAGAGCTTGGCGTATCCGGATTTACGAATATGACAGCATTATCTCTGGCTACAGATCCAAAGAAAGCTTCGATTCCATTTGATATAAACCGCAGCGGTTTTGTCATGGGTGAGGGAGCTGGAATCCTTGTGTTAGAAGATTTAGAGCATGCAAAAAAACGTGGTGCAAAGATTTATGCGGAAATCACGGGATATGGGGCTACAAATGATGCGTTCCATATCACATCTCCTGCCGAGGATGGAAGCGGTGCGGCAAAGGCGATGGAATTTGCGATGAAAGATGCAGGCGTCACACCGGATGATATTGATTACATCAACGCACATGGCACCAGCACGCATATGAATGATCTCTTTGAGACCAGGGCAATGAAACTTGCGATGGGCGATGCCGCATACAAATGCAAGATCAGTTCGACGAAATCGATGGTGGGTCATCTTCTTGGTGCCGCTGGAGGAGTGGAGTCGATCGCCTGCATCAAATCGATCAATGACAATTATGTACATGTAAATGCAGGACTTACCGATAAAGATCCGGAGTGCGACCTTGATTGTGTTATGGGAGAGGGGATTGATATGGAAGTGAATACAGTGCTTTCAAACTCCCTTGGTTTTGGAGGCCATAATGCGACGCTTATTTTTAAAGCGTATGAGGCGTAAAGAACGGGCAGTTATAGCAGAGGGAGAGGCACAATTTGTGCCTTTTGCCATTTTATAGATACGACAACTGTAGTAATGGTGTTTTGCAAACGCCGATTTAGTATAAAAATGTAAGGAGACAGACATGTTATTAGATGTAAATGGTATTAAAGAGATTATTCCACACCGGTATCCGTTTTTGCTGGTGGACTGTATTGAGGAGATGGAGCCGGGCGTAAAGGCAGTCGGTTACAAAAATGTCACAGTAAACGAGCCGTTTTTCCAGGGGCACTTTCCGGTGCAGCCGGTGATGCCGGGCGTACTGATCGTGGAGGCGCTTGCCCAGGTCGGTGCGGTTGCTGTACTGAGCTTAGAAGAGAACAAAGGAAAACTGGCCTTTTTTGGCGGTATTGACAAGGCAAAGTTTCGTAAACAGGTAGTGCCGGGTGACAGGCTGCGTCTTGAGACGGAGATCATTAAATGCAAGGGTCCGATGGGGATCGGGAAAGCAGTGGCGACAGTGGATGGTAAAGTGGCATGTGAGGCCGAGATCAAATTTATGATCGGATGACACGGTTTTTGCACAAATTACAGAAATAGGAGGATCAGATGAAGGCTTGGGAAGCATTTAACAACGGCGTATGGCAGAAAGAGATCAATGTGAGGGATTTTATCCAGAAGAATTATACTCCTTATGAGGGCGACGATTCATTTCTGGCGGGGCCTACGAAAAGAACGTCAGAATTATGGGAGCAGTTCATGGAGCTTTCCCAAAAGGAGCGTGAGGCCGGCGGCGTTCTTGATATGGACACAAAGGTAGTGGGAACGATCACTTCACATGGTGCGGGATATTTTGACAAGGAGAAAGAAACGATCGTTGGCATGCAGACGGACAAGCCTTTTAAGCGTGCCTTTCAGCCCTATGGGGGAATACGCACGGCCCAGCAGGCGTGTGAAGACAATGGTTATAAAGTGGATGAGGAAGTAGCAGAATTTTTTAATATTCACAGAAAGACGCATAATGCAGGCGTATTTGATGCCTATACACCGGAAATGCGCCGCTGCCGTTCCAGCCATATCATCACCGGACTTCCGGATGCGTATGGAAGAGGACGTATCATCGGTGATTACAGACGTGTTGCCCTCTATGGAGTCGACCGGCTGATCGAGGATAAGGAAGAACAGAAAAATACGACGAGGACGATCATGTACTCGGATGTCATCCGGAACAGGGAAGAACTTTCCGAGCAGATCAAAGCATTAAAGGAACTGAAAAAACTGGGAGAGATTTACGGATGTGACATTTCAAAGCCGGCTGAAAATGTGAAAGAGGCGATCCAGTGGACTTATTTTGGTTATCTGGCAGCAGTCAAACAGCAAAATGGAGCCGCCATGTCCCTGGGCCGGACGTCCACTTTTGTTGATATTTATGCAGAGCGTGATTTGAAGAATGGAACCTTTACCGAGGAAGAGATTCAGGAGTTTGTGGATCATTTTATCATGAAACTCCGTCTCGTAAGATTTGCAAGGACGCCGGATTATAATGATATTTTCTCAGGAGATCCGACCTGGGTCACAGAATCGATCGGCGGGATGGGGATTGATGGGAGAACACTTGTCACAAAGATGTCGTTCCGTTATCTCCATACGCTCGAAAATCTCGGAACAGCACCGGAGCCGAATCTGACAGTACTCTGGTCTACGAGACTGCCGGAGAATTTTAAGCGTTTTTGTGCAAAGACTTCAATCGCATCTTCCTCGGTCCAGTATGAGAATGATGATCTGATGAGAGTGACGCACGGTGATGACTATGCGATCGCATGCTGTGTCTCCTCGATGCGGGTGGGGAAAGAGATGCAGTTTTTCGGAGCCCGTGCCAATCTGGCAAAGTGTCTTCTCTATGCGATCAATGGAGGCGTCGACGAAAAGACATTAAAGCAGGTCGGGCCAAAATACCGGCCGGTTACATCAGAGTATCTTGATTTTGATGAAGTCATGGATAAATTCCAGGATATGATGAAATGGCTGGCAGGAGTCTATGTCAATGCGCTCAATATCATTCATTACATGCATGATAAATATTGTTATGAAAGTCTTCAGATGGCTCTTCATGACCGGAATGTGACCCGTTGGTTTGCTACCGGTATCGCTGGGTTATCGGTCGTTGCAGACTCACTTTCTGCGATCAAATATGCAAAGGTAAAGACGATACGGAATGAGGACGGCATCGTAGTAGATTATGAGGTCGAGGGAGAATTTCCGAAATACGGAAATGATGACGACAGAGTGGATGAACTGGCATATAATCTTGTAAAAGATTTTATGAGTTATATTAAGGGAAACCATACGTACCGGGGAAGTATCGCAACGACATCCATCCTTACGATCACATCGAATGTGGTGTATGGACGGGCGACAGGAGCGACGCCGGATGGCAGGAAATCCGGAGAGCCGTTTGCACCGGGGGCCAATCCGATGCATAACAGAGATCAGTCCGGAGCAGTGGCGAGTCTTAGTTCTGTGGCTAAGCTGCCGTTTAAATATTCGCAGGATGGTATTTCCAATACGTTTTCCATCATACCGGATGCACTTGGAAAAGGCGATCTGTCAGCGGGGATCCAGATGGGTGACCTGGCAGTTGAACTGGATCCGGGATGTGTGGAGTGCTGATTCCGGTGGAATCGTTTTATAATGCAGTTATATATTTTATTTAAGCAGATAGGAGATAACAAATATGGCTGAAATTACAGAGGCACAGATTGATAATATGGTTGCTTTACTGGATGGTTACGTGGAAAAGGGCGGCCATCACCTGAATGTAAATGTGTTTACGAAAGAGACTCTTCTGGATGCGCAGGCGCACCCGGAGAAATATCCGCAGCTTACGATCCGGGTGTCCGGGTATGCGGTGAATTTCAACAAGCTGACAAAAGAACAGCAGGATGAGGTGATCGCCCGCACATTCCATGAAGGGATGTAAGACCTGCATGGAAGACAGAATGACAGGGCGGATCCACTCACTGGAGAGTTTTGGGACGGTGGACGGACCGGGAGTAAGGTTTGTCGTGTTTTTTCAGGGCTGTCCGATGCGGTGTAAGTACTGCCACAATCCCGATACGTGGGAGGCAGGTAGCGGAAGCGTGATGACCGTACAGGAAATCTATGAAAAGTATGAGAGAAATCGCCCCTTTTATAAAAATGGGGGGATCACGGCAACGGGCGGAGAGCCGTTAATGCAGCTTGACTTTTTGACCGCCTTGTTTGAGAAATTTCGATCAGAAGGTGTGCATACGTGTCTGGACACATCGGGGATTTGTTATTCGGAAAAACAGAAGAGGCAATATGACAGATTATTTTCTCTGACGGACCTTATCATGCTCGATATCAAGTCGGCTGATCCGAAACTTCACAGGGAACTTACCGGGAAGGAATTGGAACCAGTGATGGCGTTTGGAAAAGCGGCGTCGGGGGCCGGGGTGTCACTGCGGATACGTCATGTTGTCGTGCCGGGGATCACGGATCGGGAAGAAGATATCTGGGAACTTGGCCGGATGATCCGTTGTTTTTCCTCACTGCGGGAGCTGGAAGTTCTCCCCTATCATTGTATGGGAGAGAAAAAGTACGATGAGATGGGGATTTTGTATCCGCTGAAAGGAGTACCGGCTCTTGAGAAAAGTGATGCGGAGAGGGCAAGGCAGATCATTTTAGAGGGAATGAGGCGCTGAAAATCGATTTTCATGCAAAAAAGAACTCAAGTATTGAAATAATATCCAAATAATAGTAAAATATTTTACGTGCATAAAATTATCGAGAAAGGTGAGAAAATTATGGAAAAGACGATGGACAAAATTGTGGCGCTTGCAAAGGGACGTGGGTTCATTTACCCGGGGTCTGAAATCTACGGAGGTCTTGCCAATACATGGGATTATGGAAATCTTGGTGTGGAACTTAAGAACAATGTAAAAAAAGCATGGTGGCAGAAATTTATCCAGGAAAATAAATATAACACCGGTGTGGACTGTGCGATCCTCATGAATCCGCAGACATGGGTGGCATCTGGTCATCTCGGCGGTTTTTCCGATCCGTTGATGGACTGTAAGGAGTGCCATGAGAGATTCCGCGCTGACCAGCTCATCGAAAACTTTGCAGAAGAAAAGGGAATGGAACTGGATGGTTCTGTTGATGGATGGGACAACGAAAAAATGGAGACGTTTATTACGGATAATAACATTGCATGCCCGACCTGTGGAAAGCATAATTTTACAGAGATCCGTCAGTTTAACCTGATGTTCAAGACCTTTCAGGGAGTGACCGAGGATGCGAAAAATACGGTTTATCTGCGTCCTGAGACAGCACAGGGTATTTTTGTGAATTTTAAAAATGTGCAGAGGACTTCCCGCAAAAAGATACCATTTGGTATCGGTCAGATCGGAAAGTCGTTCCGTAATGAGATCACGCCGGGGAATTTTACGTTCCGTACCCGTGAGTTCGAGCAGATGGAACTGGAGTTTTTCTGTGTGCCGGATACGGATCTTGAGTGGTTTTCTTACTGGAAGGAATTTTGTATCAAGTGGCTTCAGGATCTTGGGATCAAAGAAGAAGAGATGCGGGTTCGTGACCATGACAAGGAAGAGCTTTCTTTTTACAGTAAGGCGACAAGTGATATCGAGTTCTTATTCCCGTTTGGATGGGGAGAGCTGTGGGGGATCGCTGACCGTACCGATTATGACCTGACACAGCATCAGAATACATCGGGGGAGGATATGAGTTATTTTGATGATGAGCGCAAGGAAAAATACATACCATATGTGATCGAGCCGTCGCTCGGCGCAGACCGTGTGACACTGGCATTTTTGTGCAGTGCATACGATGAGGAAGAGTTAGAGGGTGGAGACATGCGTATAGTGATGCATTTTCATCCGGCCCTGGCTCCGGTAAAGATTGGTGTGCTTCCGTTGTCTAAGAAGCTGAATGAAGGCGCAGAGAAGGTATTTGCCGAACTGAGCAAATACTATAACTGTGAGTACGATGACCGCGGAAATATCGGAAAGCGTTACCGCCGGCAGGATGAGATCGGTACACCGTACTGCATCACTTATGATTTTGATTCAGAAGAGGATGGCATGGTGACAGTCCGTGACCGTGATTCGATGGAGCAGGAGAGGATTCCAATCGCAGATCTGAAAAAGTATTTTGAGGATAAATTTACGTTTTAATTTTGGCACAGAATAATATTACCAAAAAATACTTGCAATCCATAAGTACATGTGGTAGCATATAAGCACGACAAAAAAAGAAAGGAGGTGGACAATATGATAAAGAGAACAGCGATTGTTACAACAGCACGAGATTATCATTTTGCGGCCGTGAAAACGGCGATCAGGGATTATGTTGTCCGACCTCCTGTTTATGATACAATGTAGAAGTTTCAGATGATTTCTATAATATCAGTTTAGCAGGTTATATTCAGGTAGCAGGATTTCTGATGTATTTTCAGAGTTCTGCTGCCTTTTGTTATACCAGGCAGAACTTATTTTAACGAACTGAAAATGAGAGGAGAAGACTATGGCAAAGAAGTCAAGAGAGAAAATTGGGCTTGGATTTTGGAAAACGATACAGAATAATCTCTGGGCGCTTGGATTTGTCGGCTCATTGAGCAAAAGCTATGTCGTCCATACCTTTATTTGTAATATGTTCGGCTACGCGACATGGGTGTTTTTTAGTGCATATTTTATCCGGTATATCGTTCAGACGATGACAGATGGGGCGACGGGCAGCGTATTTTTTTATATCGGGATCGTGACGGTTGTTATGTGTGGCATATGTATTCATGATAGTTATGTAGGAAAGGTTTTAAGGCCACTTAAGGAAGTGGAGTTGTACCAGAAGATGTATGCTGTTTTTTATAGGAAGGCAGAAAATGTCGAACTTGCGTGTTTTGAGGATGCGGAGTTTTATAACAGGTATACGATGGCGGTCGACAATGCCTGTGAGAAGCTTACGGAAATCGTGCGGGAGGTTACGAATATCATCTGTGCGGTGTTTGCCGGTATTTCCACTTACATACTGATGTGGCAGATGGATCCGTTTATGCTCTTATTTGTGTTGTCACCGCTTGCCGGCTGCTTTGTATTCGGGACGATTTGTAATAAACTGAATTTTCAGATTTATAAAGAGGTAACGCCGGATAACCGCAAGACAGATTATGTCAACCGCGTGATGTATCTCTCAGATTATGCGAAGGAGATGAGGCTGTCAAATATTTTTCAGGTATTGAAAAGGACATATAACGAGGCAGTGGCCCATCGTATTCAGGTGGTAAGATCCTACATCGGGCGTATGATTCCGAACGCATTTCTTCAGTATTATCTGTCCTATACGATCATTTTTGAGGGACTGCTTTTATACGGCGCATATCAAACGATGGTGACGCACCGGTTTGCACTGGCAGATTTGATGATTCTGTCGAGTATGATGAGTACGGCATCCTGGATCCTCGTGAGGATTGGGAATTCGATGATGAGCTGCAGCCGCAATGGGATGTTTGTGCACAATATCCGATCGTTTATGGAATACGAGGAAAAAATACCCGAGGATACCGATGGCATCTGTCCGTCCAGGCAAATCGAGAGCATTGAGTTTGAGCATGTCTCATTTTCTTATAAGGGTGGGAGAGAAGTTATCCACGATTTGTCGTTCCGGGTTGAGAAAAATGAGTCAGTGGCGCTGGTCGGACATAATGGCGCCGGCAAGTCGACGATCATCAAGTTGTTGTTCCGGCTGTATGACCCGGATCGTGGAAAAATTTTGGTCAATGGCAGGGATATCCGGGAATATAATCTGGAACAGTACCGGAATCTGTTTGCAGCGGCGTTTCAGGACTACAAGATTTTTGCATTCAGTGTCATGGATAACGTGCTGATGGAACGGGTGACCGATGAGCCGGAGAAAGTAGTGAAAGAGGCATTGCAGCGTGCCGGAGTCTATGATAAAGTGATGAGTCTTCCGAAGGGGATCCATACCGTTCTCACAAAAGAATTTGAGGAAGAGGGTGCTGTACTCTCTGGTGGTGAGTATCAGAAAATTGTTGTGGCGAGGGCATTTGCCGATCCGGCACCGGTCAAGGTATTTGATGAGCCGTCAAGTGCGCTGGATCCGATTGCAGAACACCAGCTGTTTCAGGCGATATTGGATGAGAGCAGGGAACATACGATGTTTTTCATCTCGCACCGGCTGTCTTCTGTCAAGGATGCGGATATTGTGTTTATGCTGGAAGAGGGAAAAATCATTGAGCAGGGGACGCATAAAGAACTGATGGCTGCTGATGGCAAATATGCCGGGATGTACCGGATGCAGGCGAAAAATTATCAGCCGGAGGAGACGGATTTGGAGGTGGGCCAGTATGAAGCCGGATAAAAAAGAGAAACTGTCCACGCGCAGGACATTTGCCAATGTGTGGTTTATGATGAGACTGATCTTCCAGGCATCTCCATTGTATTTCTGTATGCTGCTTCTGGAAAATGTGCGTCACAATGGATTGATCTTTGTAGAGCATACACTGGGGATTGGATTTGTCTTAGAGGCGGCGGAATTTGGGAAACCGTTTCGGGAGGTTGTGTATTTCATGCTGTTTATGTTTGCACTTCTGGCGTTTTCCGGACTTTACTCGAGTGTATTCCACTCTCTGGTAGCAGAGGTGTGTATGCCGAAAATAGAAAAGAAACTGCGGTTTATGTTATATGAGAAAGCAGGGAGCTTAGACATTGCCTGCTATGATGATCCGGAGTACTACAACGAATTTGTGCTTGCAGTCTCAGAATCGAAAAACTGCATCGACCGGTCTGTGAAACTGATTGGGTCAGCTGTGTCCGGTATTGTGATATTTCTTTCTTACGGAAGTTATTTTCTGATGAAGGACCCGGTATCGGTTATATTTGTTGTTGTGTCGTTTGCCACAAGTTTTTGGATACATAATATTGCCAATAAGATCCGTTACCGTCTGAAACTGAAAATAAATCCTTTGGAGAAGAAACGCCAGTATGTACACCGTACCTTTTATCTGAGTGCATATGCAAAGGAGCTCAGGCTGAACAAAAAGCTGTCGAAGCGGCTGCACCGTGAATTTGAGGAGACGAACGAGGCCATTTTCGGATGCAACAAGGAGGTATCGAAGAAGCTTATGTTCCTGAATGTCCTGACAAGTTACGTGTGTAATGATTTTATCTTTGATGGAGTCTATCTGGGATATCTTGTGTTTCAGGCGGCCGTGAGGCATGCGTTGTCATTCAGCGGACTTGTCGTACTGTATAATTCGGCAGGCGGCTTGAGAAACGGATTGTGGGTGTTGTCAGATCTTCCGCCGCAGATGGTGGAGACGGCATTGTATGTTGAGAAGATCCGTTCGTTTTTAGCGTATGAGATGAAAATTGTCAGCGAAGAAAATCTCCCGGTACCGGAAGGAGTGGGGGAAATCCGTTTTGAGAATGTTTCCTTTGCTTATAATGAGAAAGATGGAGATATCATCCACCGGGTTTCTTTTACGATCGCACCGGGAGAGAAGATTGCTCTGGTCGGTTACAATGGTGCCGGTAAGACGACGATCATCAAGCTTCTGATGCGGTTGTACGATCCGACAGAAGGACGGATTTTATTAGATGGTGTAGATATCAGGCGGTATGATCCGGTTCAGTACCGAAAGCGGATCGGAACCGTATTTCAGGATTATCAGATCTATGCGGCGACGGTGGCAGAGAATGTTGTCATGGATGAGGTGCCGGCCGGTACTGATGTGGTTCCGGCATTACGTCAGAGCGGATTTTATGCAAGGATGAAGCAGATGAAAAATGGTGTCGCTACACAACTGACAAGAGAGTTCGATGACGAGGGGACCGGGCTGTCTGGCGGAGAAAGCCAAAAACTGGCTGTGGCGAGAGTCTTTTATAAAGATTGTGATCTGGTAATACTGGATGAGCCGTCGAGTGCGCTCGATCCGATTGCAGAGTATCAGTTGAATCACTCTATGACAAGAGCTTCCGGGAAAAACAGTGTGCTGTTTATCTCGCACCGGCTTTCTACGACAAGACATGCTGACCGGATCCTTATGCTTGAAAAAGGCGTTGTCATCGAGGAGGGAACACATGAAGAATTGCTTGAGAGACAGGGAAAATACGCCGGGATGTGGAGCGCCCAGGCAAGTAAGTATGTGTAACCTGATGACGCCGGTGGAGCAGGTTGTGCAGGATATTGCATGTGAATGACAAGAAAGTCCATTTTGTTTTAGCCAATAAATTTTATAATAGAGAGTAACAGGTAACGTTTATGAGGTGTGGCGGTGGAAGAAAGAACTGCCATACCGGTTCAAATGGATGGAGGAGAGTATGAAAAAAAATCAATTACCCGTGCGGGTTTTGAAAATGCTCAGGCCGCACGGCATACAAAAAGAAGATATTCTGGATGTTTGTCCGATGGATCTGTCGGATGCCTGCGAGTATATCAGTGGATATTTATTTTTGACAGCGGATACTCTTGGTATCATTACGAGCGGGCAGATCGGGGATCAGGTCAGATATTTCAGGGGAACAAAAACAAAGGATATGGAATATGGGGAGGATATGCTGGAGTATGCATATCGTCTGATCCCGCTCGATGAAACGGCGGACATGAAGATTGAGAGACAGGTGGCGACCAACCGGATCACGATCCGGTATCAGGATGCTCCTTACCAGATCGGAGTGATGACAAATCTGTACCTGGAGCAGATGAATCTGTTCTTAAAAAGCTATCGGAAACTGAAAAAATATCCGGAGGCAGCAGACGAGATTGAATCGTCGGCAGAGGTTCAGGAGGAACAGGCAGAGTACTGTCCGGTGTGCGGGACGATGTACCCGGATCCGAAACGTAAGATTTGTCCGAAGTGTATGAACAAACGCTCGATCTTCTCACGGACGATCGGTTATTTTATGCATTACCGAATTAAATTTATCACATTGTTTGTCTGCTATTTTATGGCGGCTGGACTGAATCTTGTGTGGCCATATCTGAATGGTAAGATCTTATATGACAAAATTCTTAAAAAAGACGATGGTTTTCTGGAGCAATTTGGCATAGCGGGACAATATATGCTGGCACTTCTGCTGCTTGTGAGTATCATGCTGCTTTCCAAGATCGTCCAGCAGGGAGTGTCACTTGTGCAGGGAACGCTTGTGGCACAGATCGTGGCGGCGACGATCCGTGATATGAAACAGGATGTGTTTTCGGCAATGGGAAATCTTTCCATTAATTTTTATACAAGTAAGCAGACAGGGAGTCTGATGACGAGGGTGCTCAGTGACGCCGAGCGGGTGACGGATTTTTTTCTGGATGGATTTCCGTATATTTTTGTCCATGGATTTACGATCATTACGACATTTATCGTGATGTTCCGATTGAACTGGCAGATGGCGCTTGTGGCGTGTGTGCTGCTGCCGCTTCTTGTCATCATGAGTGTGAAACTGAAACCAAAACTGTGGAGCCTGTTTGGCAGAAGACACCGTGCGGAGCGTACCATGAACAGCCGTGTCAACGACAATCTGACCGGCGCCCGCGTGGTAAAGGCCTTTGGCCAGCAGGAACAGGAAAATGAACGCTTTGAATCTCCCAATGAAAATCTGCGGGATGCAGAAGTACGGATCGTCAAGTACAATAACCGTTTTACGATCTTATACAACCTCGTACAGGAGGTATCCAACATCTGGGTATGGATCCTTGGTGTGGTACTTCTTCTGAATACAAAAAATATGGAACTTGGTGTTCTGATCACATTTGTTGGATATGTCGCACAGCTCAATGGACCGATGAATTTCTTTTCCTATGTGTTCCACATGTGGACGAACAGCATCAATGCGGCGCAGCGGATGTTTGAGATCATGGATGCCGTTCCGGAGATCCAGGAGATTCCCGAGCCGGTAAGAATGCCTTCTCCGCATGGAGAAATCACACTGGAGCATGTGACATTTGGCTATGACGTCAATAATCCGGTTCTGAAAGATATTAACCTTCATGTGAAGGAAGGTGAGATGCTTGGTATCGTTGGCCGTTCCGGTGCAGGAAAGACAACATTAGTTAATCTGATTTCGAGGCTGTACGATACAAATGAGGGAAGTATTTCGATGGATGGCGTCAATGTTAAGGATATCGCATTCCATGATCTGCGAAGGAACGTGGCGATGGTATCGCAGGATACATATATTTTCATGGGAACGGTAGCAGAAAATATTGCCTATGCGAATCCGGATGCCACGAGAGCCGATATTATTCAGGCAGCGATGCTTGCCAGCGCCCACGAATTTATCTCGAATATGCCGGATAGCTATGATACGGTCATCGGAGCTTCGGGCAAGGATTTGTCCGGTGGGGAAAAACAGCGTATTTCCATTGCCCGTGCGATTTTGGCAAATCCGAAGATTCTGATCCTGGATGAGGCGACGGCAAGTGTCGATACCGAGACCGAAAAGGCGATCCAGAAATCATTGGATTATCTCGTACAGGGGCGCACGACATTATCGATCGCCCATCGTCTGTCCACATTGCGGGATGCTGACCGTCTGGTGGTGATCGATAACGGAAAGCTTGTGGAAGAGGGGACACATGAAGAACTTGCGGCTTTGGGAGGTATTTATTATAAGTTGATGGAGCTTCAGACTAAATCATTGGCGTTGAAAGGAGAAGCAGGATGAGTGAAGAATTTAAAATAGAACAAATGGAACAGGAAGTAGAAGAGATGACGTCGCTTCGTTATCTGACGAAAGACAATGCCGTGTTTGAACGGACAGAAGGGGGATTTGTGAGCCTTGCATATGACGGAAAGAAATGGGAGCGGGTTCAGGTCATCCGGTTGTTTCCGTTTACGGAACCGAATCAGTTTATCTCTATCCGAACAGTGGAGGAGCGGTCAAAGGAAATCGGAGTCATTGAGGATATGAAGCAGGTTTCCAAAGAGACGAGAAAAATGCTTGAAGAGCAGTTAAACCTGCACTATTTTACCCCTGTCATCCAGAAGATCATAAATATTAAAGATGAATACGGCTATGCTTATTTTCATGTAATGACGGACCGGGGAGAATGCCGGTTTACGATCAATATGGGAAGTAATGCGGTAGTGCGGCTTACCGATACACGTCTTCTGATCACGGATCTGGATGAAAACCGTTTTGAGATACCGGATGTACTCAAGCTGAGTCAGAAGGAGCAGCGTAAACTTGATTTGTTTTTATGATGCCAGGGCGAAAAGAATTGTTTGTGCCACCGGTTGTCAGGTGGCGGAATGGAGGATAGAGAATGATATTGAAATATGATCTGCCGGGAGAGGCACTCTCATGCGTCCGGCTTGAGCAGGGAGAGCGAATCTACTACGCGGTTCCCTTTGATATAGAAAAGGACGGTTCTCTCCTGACAGATTCCTATCTGGTCGTGTCGACCGGACATCTATGGGTTATATCCAAAGGGAAGCTGATCGAGAAACTGAACCTGTCAGAGTGTAAGATGGCAAAGGCAGAAGCAAAGATCGGTTGCGGGCTTCTGGTGTTGGAACATAATGGGATCTGCCGTCATCTCGTTCAGTATTCTGCCAGGCATCTGTCACGTTATGCGTATGTGGCGAGGGGGATCAATATTCTGATCTCCGGGCGTGATGAAGAGGTTATCAGTGCCGAATATGAAAAAATCTGTCCGGAATGTGGCAGGGCGATACCGGGGACGAAATATTGTCCGCATTGCTCGAAGGAGTCGGGGTTCTGGAGAACATTTCTCCGAATGTCAGCGCCGTATAAGAAAGATTTTATTGGCATTATCATCCTGATGTTTCTGGCTTCCGTCGTCACACTTTTGAACCCGGAAGTACAGAAGCATCTGGTGGATGATGTGCTCGCAGACGGAAATGGCGGCATGAGGGTTGCATTTACCTGCCTCGGGATCATGTTTTTCCTGAGTGTAGGCATCGTCATCATTAATATATTGAAGAGTTACTACTGCACGGTTCTCGGGGCAAAAATCGCGAAGGACCTGAGGGAGAAACTCTTTGCCAAGATTCAGATCCTGTCGCTCAGTTTCATCAATGACAGACGGCCGGGTGAGCTGATGAACCGTATCGTACATGACACAAACGGGATCCGGGAATTTATGGAGCGGACATTTTGCAATATGTTTACGGTTTGTTTTATCTTTGTCTGTGATATCGCTTTTATGCTGGCACTGAGTGTAAAACTCGCTCTGCTTAGTTTTATTTTTATCCCGATCGCGGCGGGGATCACATATGGATTCCGGAAAAATATCCACAGGCGTTTTCATCTCCAGTGGAAAAAAAGTGATGACGTCAACAGTAATCTTCAGGACGTGATTTCGGGAATGCGGGTTGTGAAATCCTATGGAAAAGAGGAGGAAGAAAAGGATAAGTTCAACCGGCTTGCTGACGAGTTCTGTCATGTGCAGACGAGAAACGAAGTGTTCTGGGCGGTGTTTAATCCGTGGATGAGCTTTTTAATGGGGGCCGGCGTTTTTCTGGTTGTCTATTTTGGCGGTGTGGATGTGCTGAATGGAGAGATGACGACCGGAGAACTGCTTCAGTTCGTGACTTATACACAGCTGCTTTACCAATATCTGAACTGGATGACGAACATGCCGAGGCAGTTGATGAATCTGGTCAGCAGTATTGAGAGGATCAATGACGTCATGGCACAGGAACCGTTTATCGAAGATGTGGAAGATCCGGTGGAGCTGGAAGTAAACGGAGACATTGAATTTCGTCATGCGACATTTGGTTATAAATCGTACCAGCCGGTACTTGAGGATCTGAATCTGACGATTGAAAAGGGTGAGATGATCGGAATCGTCGGGGCGTCCGGTACGGGAAAGTCGACACTGATCAATCTGATCATGCGTCTGTATGAGGTTGATGATGGGAATCTTCTGGTGGATGGATATGATATTAAAGAAATCCGTTCGGACAAATTTCATTCACAGATTGGCGTTGTTTTGCAGGAGACATTTTTATTTTCCGGTACGATTTTAAATAATATCCGTTTTTCAAGACCTGATGCAACGTATGAGGAGGTGATCCGGGCGGCGAAGATGGCAAATGCCCATGAATTCATATCGAAAACACCGGATGGTTACAATACGTATGTTGGAGAGAAGGGTTATACGTTATCAGGAGGAGAACGTCAGCGCATCGCAATCGCCCGTGCAATCCTCAACGAGCCAAAGCTTCTTATTTTAGATGAAGCGACAGCGAGCCTCGATACGGAAAGTGAGTTTATGATCCAGAAAGCGCTTGATCGTTTGACGGAGGGGCGCACGACGTTTGCGATCGCCCACAGACTGTCTACTTTGCAGAATGCAGACCGACTCATCGTGATCGACGGACACCGTGTGGCAGAAGTCGGCTCCCACGAGGAACTGATCCGTCAGGGAGGGATTTACAGCCGGCTTGTAAAGGCGCAGCTTGAGATGCAGGGATAGATCGGATTCGATAGTGAAAAAGGAAAAAAACCGGGTGTCATGACAAGTGTTTTTGGCATCCGGTTTTCCTGTGGATTTTTATATAAATATTTATGAAAAAAAGGTTGCAAAAAAGCATAAAATCATTTATCATTCTGTTATATATATTTATGGGGAATGTACAAAAAATAATACTTTGTCAGGCCTGTGTATGAATTTGGGTACATAGACGAGATGTAGGCTGACATGGACAGAAAGGAGAAGGTTATGGGAATTGGAAAAGGGAGAGGTACACTGATAAAAAATGTTTCGGAGCTGAAGGAGGCTGACTATTCAAGAGATCCGGAATTAAAAGGTATTTATGGCAGACTGATAAAGGGAAGAAAGCAGTTTGCAGAAGTTTTTGAGAAAAATATCAAATCAGTGATGGAAATCAGTTCTCTGGATCTGACGATGCAGCATCAGACAGAAAAGATCATGGACATATCCCGCAATGTAACAAGGGCGACAGAGACGATTTTTGGATCGTCTGCCGGATCAGAGGGGACAGGACAGGCAAATAACCAGCATGAGGAGCTGACAAATACGATCGTCAGAGTCTCGTCAGAAACAGAGGAAGTTTATAAAAAAATAGAGGAGAGTCAGGAAGAGTTGACAACGATCAAGGAGCTTTCTGATCAGACGATTGGGATTTCGAAAAAAATGCAGAGTGATATGGACGAACTGCTCGAGATCATCAATCATATGCATGAGGTGATTACAGAGATTGAGTCTATTTCCATGCAGACAAATCTTCTGGCATTGAATGCCTCGATCGAAGCATCAAGGGCTGGAGAGGCTGGAAAGGGATTCGCTGTTATCGCAGAAGAGATACGTGGTCTGGCAGAGGAGACTCAGAAAATGACCGGGAATATGGGCGGTTTTGTGGAGAGGATCCGGGGCGCTTCGCAAAAGAGTGCGGAAAGTGCCAGTAATACGATTGACTCTCTTGATAGTATGACAGATAAGATTAAGAATGTGTGGGAATTAAATAATGCGAATCAGGATCATGTTTCCGAGGTCAGTGAGTCGATGAACCTGATCGCATCAGTCAGTGAAAATATCAGTGCTTCCATGGCGGAGATGGAGAGGCAGTTGCGGGACAGCACAGAATTTATGCAAAATGTCAGCGTGGATTTGAAAAAGGCTGCGGAGCCGGTTGTTAATATCGAAAAAACACTGGATGATACAGTAAAGCAAATGGGAACAATGACAAAAGATGCTTTTTTCCACTTGGAAAATCAGGAGTTTGCCCAATATGTAAGCAATGCGATTTCCGCACATCACACCTGGCTTAATAATTTGAAAAATATGGTGAATCAGCGCACAGTGAAACCATTGCAGCTGGATTCTTCTAAATGTGGGTTTGGTCATTTCTATTATGCCATGACGCCGGATATCCCGGGAGTGCTGCCTATCTGGAATGAACTTGGGGCAAAACATAAGCGGTTTCATAAATATGGGGCAGATGTGATTGATGCGATCCAGGCAGGCGATTATATGGGAGCAGAGCGCCTGTGTCAGGAAGCAGAAGAATTTTCCGGAGAATTGATTTCGGATCTGCAAAAAATGTTACAGATCGCAAAGGGTCAGGTGGTATGAGAACATGAAAATATACCGGAGTTTAGTATTGTGTATCTTTGTCAGTACTTTGTCTTTGGGGTTAGCCGGATGTGGGGAAATACAGGAAAACTGTATCGAGGAATACTTTGGCAAGGAAACCTATGCGGAACGGGATAAAGCATGTACACCGGAAGAGGAGGCGGCTTTGCAGCCAGTTTTAAAACTGGCGGAAGAAGCCTTTTCTTTTCATGGAACTGAAGAAGAAGCTTCGGAGCGGTTTGGGGCACTTGCACGGTATAGTGTATTTTTAGAGGCTCCCGAAGATGCTAAAACAGTGTCAGAAGAACATGAGATTCAATTTATAACGGCGAAGCTTGATGGAGATTCCGGTTATATGTGGGTAGATTACAGCCAGACGGGATTTGATAAGGAGCACGAGGCGACATATGGTTCAGCGGCAGAGGCAAGGTGGGTTCTTGGCAGGGTCAATGAGGAGTGGGTGGTTACGGAGGTGCAGGAAGCACCATAGTGATTATTGCAACGGGATATGAAAAAGGGATAGACTTTGCATATGGAATGTGATATACTGATAACTATAATCACAACAAAGGGGATGAATATAATGACAGACAGTGAGAAACTTGATTTATTAGTTGAAAAAGTAACAGGTCTGGATGAAAAGGTAACAGGTCTGGACGAAAAGGTAACAGGTCTGGACGAAAAGGTAACAGGTCTGGACGAAAAGGTAACAGGTCTGGACGAAAAAGTAACAGGTCTGGACGAAAAAGTAACAGATTTAGATGAAAAAGTAACAGATTTAGATGAAAAAGTAACAGATTTAGATGAAAAAGTAACAGGTCTGGACGAAAAAGTAACAGATTTAGATGAAAAGGTAACAGATCTAGATGAAAAAGTAACGGATTTAAATGAAAGAGTAACAGAACTTGAAAATAATGTCACAGATATTAAGTTAACTCTTGAAAATGAAATCCGTGTTAATATCCAGCGTGTGGCTGAGGGACATCTTGACTTATCAAGAAAGTTAAATGAATCTATAAAACTTTCAAGTGATATAAAGGATAAACAAGAAATACAGGATATTTATATCAATATGCATAACAATAAATTAAAAGCATTGCAATTATAAGTGAGTAATCAATGATGTGGCAATGGCATCAATCAGAGTTCATTTTGAGGAAGCCGGGTTTCATAATATCCGGTTGGGTGATTTCTTTATATTGCAGGTATTTTTTATGCCTTTCTGCAATGATCAATCCCTGTTTTTAACTTAGAAATTAAAAGACTTTGCAATCACAAGAAAGAGGCAGGTGTTTGCCAAATGGCACAGGCCATTGTTTTTATGCTGTAAGTGAGCTATAATAAAATTTAAATGATTAAAACAGTGAAAGTGTTGGAGGGCTGACGATGAGCGAAGATGGATTACAGAAAAAAGTTTTTTCGGGACTGTTCTGGAAATTTGGAGAGAGGATCGGTGCACAGGCGGTGTCTTTTCTCGTATCGATCATACTGGCGAGACTGCTGCTGCCCTCGGATTATGGAGTGATCGCACTGATCACGATTTTTATAGATATTGCAAATGTATTTGTTTCGAGTGGATTCGGGGCGGCGCTGGTACAAAAAAAGGATGCGGATGAAGTGGATTTTTCTTCAGTGTTTTATTTCAGCGTCCTGATGTCATGGGTGCTCTATGGCATTGTTTTTGCGTTTGCACCGGTCGTGGCCGGATTTTATGGAAAGCCGATACTGATACCGGTTCTCCGGGTCATGGCATTAAAGCTTCCTCTCGCCGGGGTAAATTCGGTGCAGCATGCCTATGTCCAGAAAAAAATGCTTTTTAAGAGGTTTTTCTTTTCCACACTGATCGGTACGGTGGGATCTGCTGTGGTGGGGATCGTTATGGCATATATGGGGGTTGGCCCGTGGGCTCTCGTGGCACAGTATCTGTTTAATTCCACAATGGATACGGTAGTGCTATGGATTACTGTGAAGTGGCGTCCGGTATGGACATTTTCTTATGAGCGCATGAAAACGCTTTTTGGTTTTGGCTGGAAAATGCTCTGTTCGGAGCTTATTCATACGTCTTATTCCCAGATTCGGAGTCTCATTATAGGAAAAGTATATACCGAAAAAGATCTGGCTTTTTATAATCAGGGAGGAAAACTGCCTGGCATCATCGTGACCAATATCAATTCTTCAATCAGCTCTGTTTTATTTCCGGCAATGACGATGAAGCAGGATAATAAAGAGAAAATGAAAGAGGTAGTGAGGCTTTCCATACGCGTGAGTTCGTATGTCATGTGGCCTCTCATGATCGGTCTCATGGTTATGACAGAACCTGTCGTCCGTCTGATTTTTACGGACAAGTGGCTTCCCTGTGTTCCGTTTATGCAGATCGCCTGTATCCAGTATGCGCTGGAGCCGGTTCAGACAGCGAATGTACAGGCGGTAAAGGCAATGGGAAAGGGCCGGACTTTTCTGATCATGGAAATCGTGAAAAAATCGTTTGGTATTGTTATGATCGTGGCAGTAATGTATCGTGGAGTTATGGCGATCGCACTGACGGCCATGGTTGTGACCTTTTTTGCAGCTCTCGTAAATTCTACGCCAAACCGGAAATTTCTCGGGTATTCTTACCGGGAACAGCTGGCGGATCTGCTGCCCTCTGTTCTTTTGGCGGGAGTGATGGGTGTATGTGTATTTTTTATAGGAAAGATTCCGGCTCCGGCGATCGTTAGTATTTGTATGCAGATTGTTTCAGGGATCATGGCATATATATTGCTGTCACGGATCTTTAAGATCAGTCAGTTTGAATATATCTGGAATACGGTGAAGACATTTTCTGCCACATTTAAGAACAGGGGAAAGAGGAAGTGAACTCACTTTTCGCACACATAAAACTTTTCTTCGAGACGTACTGGTTTGTAAGAGAGTTTGGCCTGTCTCAGGTTCTCCTGGCCGAGATCATCTTCCCGGTTTACATAAAGAGCATCCGGGAACTCGTGGATCAAAAACTGTTGGTTAATGTAATTATAAAGTCCTTTCATATCACTCTCTGCTTTTTCAATATGAATGAAAGCGCATTTGATCGACTCACAGTAGCTTCCGATACTGTATGCGACGAGCTGTCCGTCCATGCGGATCCCGCCCATGTGGCAGTTCACACTTTTACAGTTTCCAAGCAGCCGGTAAACGCCTTCTTCTTCATTGTCGATGCAGTTGTATTTGTCGTAGACCCGGCGCTCGTCCAGCCATTTTTCATGAAAATCTTTCACTTCTTCGATATTTCCACAGCCAAGAGTTTCATAGGAAAAATGTCCTTCGTATTCCCGCTGAAAGGCATTGACCAGATTTTTCTTTTTGTGGAGGGCGCGTCCGCTCAGATTTTTTAATTTTTCTGCTTCGTAAATATAGTCTGCACTATCACGGTCAGATTCCAGTGAATAACCGGAGAAGAGTCCGGCGCTCTGCCAGATATCTTTTGTGAGAGTGTCAATCAGATAGACATTCATTTTTGTATTCCACACATCGTGGAACTGATGCTCCATCCGCCGGAATACTTCCGGCAGGTCGTCAACGGCGCAGAGTGGGCAGAAAGCACCTCTTTTCCCGTCTTTTTCAAAAAAAAGATAAAGGGCTTTGTCGTCTGTGGCAAATTTGGTGTGATAATAATTTTCCCATAAAAACTGATTTAAAAAATGTCCTTCACTCATGAAACAGGGGCGCATTGCCTCGTATTTATTAAAGATATCCTGAACAAATGGACTTATAGGCTTAAGTTCCATTTTAAATACCTCCTTGTCAATTTCCCTTTGAATTTCTCTTTGCCCGGTACCGCTCCGTTCCATCCAGGATCTTTTTGCGGATCCTTAGGTTCTCCGGAGTTACTTCCAGAAGTTCATCGGTATCGATAAATTCGATCGCTTCCTCCAGACTGAGTTCTTTTTTCGGAGAGAGACGGAGTGCGTCATCGGAACCGGAAGCTCTTGTATTGGTAAGCTGCTTTTTCTTACATACATTAACTTCGATATCGTCAGTTTTACCATTTTGGCCTACGACCATACCACCATATACTTTTTCGCCGGGGCCAACAAAAAGAGTTCCGCGTTCCTGAGCATTAAAAAGACCATAGGTGATAGTTTCACCGGATTCATAAGCGATGAGAGAACCCTGTTTGCGGTAGGCGATATCTCCTTTATAGGGACCATAGCCATAAAACTCCGTATTTAAAACACCATTTCCTTTTGTGTCCGTCATAAATTCTCCCCGGTAACCGATCAGACCTCTGGCAGGAATGAGAAATTCAAGGCGTGTTGTACCGGCATTAAGCGGATTCATCGTCTGAAGTTCTCCTTTACGCTGGCTGAGTTTATCGATGACGGTGCCGGTAAATTCGTCAGGGACGTCGACGTAAGCCTGTTCCATTGGCTCCAGTTTTTTTCCGTTCTCATCGGTTTTATATAAAACTTCCGGTTTGCTTACTGCAAATTCATAGCCCTCGCGGCGCATGTTTTCGATCAGTACGGACAGGTGGAGTTCACCGCGCCCGGAAACTTTATAGGCTTCGGTCGTTTCTGTATCCTCAACGCGCAGGCTGACGTCGGTATTCAGCATTTTATAGAGACGGTCGCGCAGGTGTCTGGAGGTGACATATTTTCCCTCCTGACCGGCCAAAGGGCTGTCATTTACGATGAAATCCATCGAGATCGTGGGTTCGGAAATCCTCTGGAATGGGATCGCCTGTGGGTTTTCCGGGGAACAGAGCGTATCCCCGATATGAATGTCAGCAATTCCGGATATTGCTACGATTGAACCGATATCCGCTTTTTCGACTTCGATTCGGTTCAGCCCCTCGAATTCATAGAGTTTGCTGATTTTTACTTTGTTATGTTTTTCGGGATCATGCGCATTGACGATCACAACTTCCTGATTGACCTGGACGGAACCATTGTCTACTTTTCCCACACCGATCCGGCCGACGTAATCATTGTAATCGATCGTACTGATCAGAACCTGTGTGTCAGCATCCGGATCGCCCTGTGGAGCCGGGATGTAATCAATGATGGCATCAAAAAGAGGTTTCATATCTGTGCCTGGTTCATTCGGAGATGTAGAAGCAGTGCCCTCTTTGGCTGAAGCAAAAATAAAAGGACAGTCTAATTGTTCTTCATTGGCATCCAGATCGATAAATAGTTCGAGGATTTCGTCCACGACCTCATCCGGGCGTGCTTCCGGGCGGTCGATCTTATTGATGCAGACGACGACAGGCAGGGAAAGCTCAAGAGCTTTTTTTAACACAAATTTGGTCTGCGGCATAGCGCCCTCAAAAGCATCTACAACAAGTACTACGCCGTTTACCATTTTGAGTACCCGTTCCACCTCGCCGCCAAAATCAGCATGTCCCGGCGTGTCAATGATATTTATTTTTTTATGATCATAGTGGATCGCTGTATTTTTTGACAAAATAGTGATACCACGTTCCCGCTCAATATCGTTGGAGTCCATAACCCGTTCAGCAACTTCCTGATTGGCACGGAACACGCCGCTCTGTTTGAGCAGTTCATCGACGATGGTCGTCTTGCCGTGATCCACGTGGGCAATAATGGCTATATTTCGAATATCTTCTCTTGCGGTCAGCATGTAAAAAACTTCCTTTCCTGTGTTAAATAGGTACGAAGCCGTAGAGTGCATCGTACCCCGGCATTATATCATAGAAAAAAAAATTAAGCAAATTTTAAATTTTGGTTCTAAAAATAAAAATCAACGCATAAGATTATTTAGTAAACGAAAAAAGGTCTGTACATAATTGTGTGGACAAAATAAACAAAGGGGGTCATATGATGACAGATAAGGTATTAGGAAACAACCAGGTAAATGTGTATGGTGAGGTGATCAGTGAATTCACTTTCAGTCACGAAGTGTACGGTGAGGGTTTTTATATGGTACATCTTTCTGTGAGAAGGTTAAGCAATGTATTTGATACGATTCCTCTCATGGTTTCAGAAAGACTGATCGATGTTTCAAAAGATTACAGGGGAAAGTTTTTTGAGGCGTGTGGGCAGTTCCGCTCTTATAACAGACATGAGGAGAACCGCAACAGACTTGTTCTCTCTGTTTTTGTAAGAGATTTAAGAATAGATGATACGGAAGCTGGCAGTGAAAAACCAAATCACATTTTTCTGGATGGATATATATGCAAGCCGCCGGTATACCGGAAGACGCCATTAGGACGTGAGATCGCAGATCTTTTACTGGCAGTGAACCGTCCGTATGGTAAATCCGATTATATTCCATGTATATGCTGGGGAAGAAATGCGAGGTTTGCAGAAGGTTTTGAAGTAGGTGAGCACATTCAGATCTGGGGACGGATCCAGAGCAGGGAGTATCAGAAAAAGATAGAGGAAGACCTGTTTGAGACGAGAGTTGCCTATGAAATTTCAGTAAGCAAACTGGAGTATATTGATGAGACGTCGGCAGTCGTAGCAGCCTCAGAAGAACCATCGGAGGAAGATGAGCAGGAGAGCGGAAATGTGAACGAAGAATGGTAAAAATTTACAGATAAAAACAGATTTTACTTGCTATTCTATTATTTTTATGATAAATTAATTCTCATAGTCAAAAAATAATTGTCATTTTTATGTCAAGACGAACCAAAGAGAGGTGTATATGACGATGCAAACAGGAATTGTCCAGGTCTTTTATGGAGACGGGAAAGGAAAAACATCGGCAGCGGTAGGTCAGGCACTAAGAGAATTAGAGGATGGACAAAGAATCACGATGATTCAGTTTCTAAAGGGAAAATCGGCAGATGAGTTTAAAATTCTGGAGCGGCTTGAACCGGATATGCAGATCTTCCGTTTTGATAAAAGCGAGAGCAATTACTGCGATCTGCCGGACGAGGCAAAAGAAGAGGAAAAACATAATATTCTGAACGGATTTAATTTTTCCAGGAAGGTGCTTGAGACAGGGGAAAGTGATGTCATCATCCTGGATGAGTTGTTAGGGATGATCGATCTTGACATCATAACAGTAGATGATGTAGAAGATCTGATCCGGATACAGGGGGATTATAAAAAACTGATCATCACGGGGAATAAACTTCCGGACCAGATCCGGGAGTACGTTGATGAGATATCAGAGATCAAATAAATTTGCTTAATTGAAAAAGTAAATTCCAGTGCAGAAGTAAATTCTACCACCCTTTAAAAATTGTTGGTTTTTTCATATTTTTTAACCCATAACGAAGAAGAATGGATTATAATATAAT